>DATFQN010000032.1:0-11675 GCA_035264165.1 Gaiellaceae bacterium | reverse complement strand
GCGGCCTGTAGACGATCGCTGACCTCGGTGAGTTCCTTCGCGGCGAGATCAATGCGCTCTTGCTGCGTGTCCGCGCGGTCCCTCATCGTGCTGAGCTGTTTTGCCATCTCCTCAACAGCCCGAGTGAGATCCGCCAGTTGGCCGGCGATCGCAGCGGTGTCGTCTTCTTGCTTCGTCATCTCCCGGTTCACCGGATCCTACGGCGGCGAGTGGTTCGCTCGTTGCCGGAAGCCTGATGCCTGGATCGCGCCAGAAGCCTGCAGCGCAGCGTCGTCGTCGGAATAAGGCGCCCGCCGTCGTCAGGCTGGCGAATTTTCACCTAGAGAAGCGTCCCCGTCCAAAGTAGCCAAGCACGGCCAACACAAGAATGACGATGATGATGATCCAAAGAATCGACACGTGATCCTTTCGTTTGGGAGCGTGGCGGCGGGAGCCGGCACGCATTTGTAAGTGTGCGTCTTGCCTGTTTGCACGCGTTCGACCAGTAGCACCCGCATCCTCCTCGCTTGCGGCGAAGGAATTCCCTCAGGAGAGCTCGCGCTCGAGTGTGGCTCGGTCGGCGGGGGACCCATGCGTCGGGAGTACGAGCTCGACCGGCAGCGCGAGCAGTGGTTGCAGCCCCTCGAGGATCTGCTCGACCGGCTCGTCCGGTCCGGCCGCGAACACGAGGCCGTGGCCGTCGCCACGGTCCATCAGCGTGTCTCCCAAGACGAGCACCCGGCGGCTTTCGACCCAGAGCACGAGGTCGTTCGGCTCTCTGCCGGGGAACGCCTCGACGCCGACCGGGAGCCGATCACCGGCCGAGAACACGTGCCCCGGGACAGGCTCCGGGTCAGGCGGGTCCGGCGGCGGCACGTAGATCGGCGCGCCGAGCCGCGCCGCCAGGCTGATGGCGTCGCGCCTGTGCCACGGGCAGGTCAGCACGATCGCCGACTCGCGGCCGGCCGCGAGCTCCTCGATCTCGCTTGGCAGCGCCAGCGGGTCGAACAGGAGCAGACGGTCGCCGGAATCGATGGCGTAGGAGGAGACTTCCGGGCCCCACCTCTCCCCCGGCTCCCACTCCGGGTGCGGCGTCTCCCAGCGCCACACACCTGTCTGCACCTCGCGCACGGCGCCGATGCTACGCGGTCAGAGCGCGGGCTCGAGCACGGCTCAGTTGGTGGGCGTCCCGTGTGCCAGTTCAAGCGGCTTCCCCGAGCCATAAGGGGCGAAATGCGCCTGGCAGGAATCGAACCTGCGACCTCGCGCTCCGGAGGCGCGCGCTCTATCCCCTGAGCTACAGGCGCCGGGCCTTCAGTGTAGACGGCCGCGGCTAGAGCCATCCCGCGCGCCTGAAGGCGCGGTAGAGCAGGGCGCAGACGACGAGCATCGCCGCCAACACGAGCGGGTAGCCGAGCGTCCACCCGAGTTCCGGCATGTGTTCGAAGTTCATCCCGTAGACGCCCGTGAGCAGCGTGGGGACGGCGATGATCGCGGCCCATGCCGAGATCTTCCGGGTGTCCTCGTTCTGCCGCACGCTCACCTGCGTGAGGTTGGCGCTGAGCACGCTGGTGAGGAGCTCGCGGAAGGCGTCCAGGGCGCGGACGGCCTTGACAACGTGTCCGTGCGCGTCCTGGAAGAACGGTCTCAGCTCCTCCGGTATGCGCGGAAACGCGCCCTGGGCGATCGCGGCGAGCGGCTCGTCCAGCGGGACGACAGCATCATGGAGCTCGAGCGCCTCTCGCTTGAGCTTGTAGATCCGCTCGGCGGGATTGGAGCGCGACGACGAGAACACGTCGGCCTCGACCTGACCGATGTCCGTGTCCAGCGCGTCGATCACCGGGTAGTAGCCGTCGACGACCCTGTCGACCACCCCGTACAGCACCGCGGCGGGGCCGAGCCGGAGCAGGTCCGAGCGCTGTTCGAGCTCGTCCCGGATGCGGCGTAGATCGGTCCGGTCGTGACGGACCGTGATCACGTAGCCGCGCCCGATGAGGAGCTGGACCTCCCCCGTCTCGACGGCTTCGCGCGCGTCGTCGTACGAAGCGGGCTTGAGCACGACGAAGACGGAGTCGCCGTAGACCTGAGCCTTTGGCCGCTGGTGGCCGTGCTGCGCATCCTCGAGGGCGAGCTCGTGCAAGCCGAACTCCTTCTGCACGGCCTCCAGCTCTTCCGGCGTCGGCTTGTCGAGCCCGATCCAGACGAAGCAGTCGTCGTTGTCGCACGCCTCGAACGCGTCCTGCAGCTTCAGCTCGCCAGGGCGACGGACGCCGTTGTCGTAGACGGCGAGATCGTCGATCACCCGACGGATTATGTAAACAGCGCTCGGCGTGATCTACCAGCACCCGCTGGCATACCTCCTCGGCCTCGAAGGCGTCGCCCTGCTGCGCGCGTTCTCGGGGGAGTACGACCGCGACTTCACGCTGAGGCGCTTCCGCGAGATCAGGGAACTCCTCAACTCAATCGACGCCCTCGGCGAGGGCGTCGAGACCCCTCCGCTGACGACCCAGGAGGGCTACGCCGGATGGGCGCGTTCCTACGACGAGCCTGGGAATCAACTGCTCGAGCTCGAGCAGCCGATCGTCCGTGACATCCTCGACGGGCTTCCGCTCGGCGTCGCCCTCGACGCGGCTTGCGGCACCGGTCGGCACGCCGCCTACCTCGCGTCGCTGGGCCACACGGTGATCGGTATCGACAGCTCGCCCGAGATGCTCGCGAGGGCGCGGGCGAAGGTGCCGGACGGGGAGTTCTACGAGGGTGACCTGCACGACCTACGGCTCGAAGATCGCTCCGTCGATCTGGTCGTCTGCGCGATCGCACTCACGCATGTCCCCGACCTCGACCGTGCTCTGACGGAGTTCGTCCGCGTCCTCCGGCCGGACGGGCACCTGGTGATCTCCGCCTCTCGGGGGCTGATCGGCGGTGTCGGTCTCCCTCTGGTCAAGGTTGGCCCCGCCGGCGACTTCGGCTACATGCCGACCTACGCGCGCCGCGCCAGCGACTATCTCGCCGCCGCTCTCCCGCTCGGCCTGGAGGTCCGGCGGTGCGAGGAGCCGCGACGACCAGCGCCGCTGGTCGGTGACGAGGGCACGAGCCTGCACGGCGCTCCACCGCCGGAGCACGTCCCGGGCGACCCGCCCAACATCTGGGCGCTGCACCGGTTCGCGCCTGCCGCCACGAACGCGGCGTACAGCGGAAAACCAGCCGCGATCATCTGGCACTTCCAGCTTTCCGCGCGCTGACCGCGAGAGGCGTGGCGGGTACCATGGCGAAAGCCATGAGGACGGACGACCCGCTCAGTACCGATGCCCAGCCTGCCCCGCATCCGGTCACGCTCGCGCAGCACGCGCGAAGTCGTCGCGCCTCCTGCGCGCGAGCCCGCTGAGCTCACCGCGAACGGCCTCACCTGGGTCCACCTCGATTCGCCGACGAAGGACGAGGCGACGGCACTCGCCGGGCGTTTCGGCTGGCATCCACTCGACGTCGAGGACGTGCTCTCGAAGCGCCAGCGACCGAAGGTCGACGAGTACGAGGACTACCGGTTCGTCGTCCTCCACTTCCCGGTCTACGACAAGGCCGTCCAGCGCCTGAACGCCGGGGAGCTCGACGTTTTCCTCGGGCCCGACTACCTCGTCACGCTGCCGAAGGTCGAGCTGCTACCGGTCACGCGGCTCTTCCAGCGGTGCGCCGACGATCCGCAGCTGCGAGACAGCCTCTTCGGGAAGGGATCCGGCTACCTCCTCTACCACGTGCTCGACGATCTCTTCGACTACTGCTTCCCCATCCTGGACAAGATCGGGCACAAGCTCGACCGCATCGAGGACGACATCGACGAGGCTCGCTTCGAGGAGATCGTCCGCGACATCTCCAGGGCGAAGCAGGAGATCATCAGCTACCGCAAGATCATCAAGCCACAACGGCCGACACTCCGGCTGCTCGAGCGACACGTCGAGCGGTTTCTCCCGGAAGACCTCGAGCTCTACTTCGACGACCTTGTCGACGCGTCGGAGCGCATCTGGGACGTCCTCGACAACTACAAGGAGGTCGTCGAGGCGCTGGAGACGACGAATGAGGCCGCACTCTCGCATCGCCAGAACGACGTCCTCCGCGTGCTGACCGTCTTCAGCGTCCTGCTCCTGCCGCTGACGCTGATCGCGAGCGTCTTCGGGATGAACGTCGCGTTCCCGGGACATGGAACCGCGGCGGCGTTCTGGGTGCTCGTTGGCGTGATGGTCGGCGTGCTCGCCGGATTGCTCGCGTTCTTCCGGCTGAAGCGATTCTTCTAGCGCCCTAATCTCCGCGCGATGACGAAGCCGCTGTGGGCGCCCTGGCGCCTCGAGTACATCGAGCAGGCCGACGAGCAGGAGGGCTGCATCTTCTGCCTCGCCGCCGAGGTCGATGACGAGGCGGGGCTCGTAGTCCACCGAGGCGACGCGGCGTTCGTCCTCCTGAACAAGTTCCCATACGCCTCCGGCCATTTGATGGTCGCGCCCTATCGCCACGTCGGCGACTTCGGCGAGCTCGACGACGGCGAGACGCTCGAGATCCACCGCCTGGCCGGTCAGGGGATCGGCGCCGTCGCGCAGGTGTACGAGCCGCAGGGCTACAACCTCGGCTGGAACCTGGGCCGGGTCGCCGGGGCGGGTGTCACGGACCACGTGCATCTGCACGTCGTCCCGCGCTGGCTCGGGGATACGAACTTCATGCCCGTCCTCGCCGACATCAAGGTGATGCCCGAGCATCTCGCCGAGACGCGCCGCAAGCTTGCCGGCGCCTGGCCTTGAGGCGCGGCCTCGACGGCGGCGACCAGCAGAGGCCGTGCCGGCTCTGCCGACTTAAGCGTCCCGTCGCCGCTGCCGATGGTGAAAGCGCCGCATGTCCGACCTCGACACCAGCATCCGCCAGCGCCTGGGCAGCCGCATCGAACGGCATGTGATGCACAGCGCCGTCGACATGCTCGACGAGCGCGGCGCCGAGCTCGACGCGGTCGAGCGCGAGCTGGAGGCCCGCGAAGCCGACCTAGCGACGCGATTCGCCGAAGCTGACTCCCAGGAAGCGCAGCTCGAGCATCGCGAGCGCCGTCTCGAGGAGCTCGGCGCGGACGACATCCAGGGCCAGCCCCGAATCGACCATCTGATCCGCCAGCTCGATCGCGCCGAGGCTGCGCTGAGTCAGGTGCGGACCGAGGCGCGCCACGAGCTCGCGGCCGCGCACGAGCAGGCCCACGAGCTCCAGACGAGGATCACGCGGCTCGAGGACACAGAGCATCGGCGGCTCCTCACGCAGGCCGATCTGACGCGGCGCGAATCGGCGCTGTCATCGCGGGAACGCGAGCTCAGGGAGCACGACGAGAAGCTCAGGCGGCGGACGCAGGAGCTCGAGGCAAGGCAGCAGGGTCTGCTCGCGCACGAGCGGCGCCTGGCCGAGCGCGAGCGGCGCGTCGACGCCTCCGAGACGGCGATCCGGGCGCGGCTCGATGCCGTCGCGCGCCGTGAGCGCGAGGTCGAGGAGCGCGAGGACGCGCTCCGCGGCCGCGAGTCGGGCTGGTGGAACACCGGCCCGGCGTCGAGCCATTAGGTAGTCCCGCCGCGCCTCCTAGAGTCAACCTCGGCTCATGCACGTACTAGTTCGTTTTGCGCGTCATCGCCCAGACAGCGACGGCCGAGGCGACGATGAGGAGCATCGCGATGACCATGGTCGCCCTGAGCAGACCGGCGCCGCCCTTGCCCTGACGCAGGCGGTGGACGCCGACGCCGCCCAGCGCGAGAGCCAAGAGAAATAGAAGCCCGCCCCAGTTGGCGATGAGCATTCCGATGCGGAGCCACGCTGGCTCATCGAGCTGCTCCGGAAGGTCATCCCAGTTCTGGAGCCGGTAGAGCCACTCCCCGGCGCGCCGCATCAGGATCAAGCCGGGTAGGCCGACGATGAGGAGCGAGAAGTTCGCATAGCGGGACCTCCGCCAGGCAGTCAAGGCCTTCGATGACTTCGTCAGGGACTTCCATGAGACGGCGAAGACAGACGCTTCCGATGACAGGTTGGCGTCCCGCTCCGAGCATGTCCTCCCCGACAAGCGCAAGAGGGTCGCGTCGGCATACGAAGAGGTTCAGAGGCTCATTAACGGTGAGCTCGAGCGCGTGTAGGCCAATTGCAGAGCCGGCCGCCCGCGGCGCATGCGCGCCTTTCTAGGGTGTCCGAGTGTCCAGGCGGGCCCGCTTTGCATCGGGTCCTCGCCGCGTGAGCGCCACAACGAGAAAAGCCCCTGAGCGGGGCTTTTCTCCTAGCGGACGACGGGCTTCGAACCCGCGACCTTCGGCTTGGGAAGCCGACGCTCTACCAACTGAGCTACGTCCGCGTCAGCCGTAACGATAGCGTCCGACGCCGCGAATGGCCCTCGCCCGAGCCCTCCTCTTCATCGCTCTCACCGCCCTCCTCTGCGGCTGCGCGCTGAATGAGAACGAGGCCGACCGCGGGGCCGGCGCCGCCGTCAAGCGCGTCGTCGAGCAGGAGTATTTCGGCGACTACGGTGCTGCCTGGGCGGAGCTTCACCCGCGCCACCAGCGGTTCGTCACGCGCTCGGAGTACGAAGAGTGTCGGCGCGGGATCGACGTGGCCGGAACGCTCGAGTCCGTGCTGATCCTCGACGTGCGCGACGAGCCTCTGACGATCTACGGACTCCCGCCGCGCACGCCGTCGAAGGCCGTGAAGGTGAGGGTCACGACCGACGAGGGTGAGTTCACGGCGACCTACCACGTCGTCCTCGTCGACGGCACCTGGCGCTGGGTGCTCTCGAACGGCGCCGCCCGCGGTTTCGCACGCACGGACTGCCCCTCCTAAAATCCCGCCCAGACCAGAGGGAGGGTGAAGATGTCTGACCTGCACGAGATCGCGAAGGCGCTAGTCGCCGAGGGCAAGGGGATCCTCGCCGCCGACGAGAGCTCCGGGACGATCAAGAAACGGTTCGACTCGATCGGGGTCCAGTCGACCGAGGAGAACCGGCGCTTCTACCGCGACCTGCTCTTCACAACCGACGGCGCGGAGGAGTTCATCAGCGGCGTGATCCTCTACGACGAGACGATTCGGCAGGCATCGGCGGACGGGACGCCGTTCCCGAAGCTGCTCGAGCAGAAAGGGATCATCCCGGGGATCAAGGTCGACATGGGCGCGAAGCCGCTGGCAGGCGCGCCCGACGAGACAGTCACCGAGGGGCTCGACGGCCTGCGCGAGCGGCTCGCCGAGTATCGCGACCTCGGCGCGAAGTTCACCAAGTGGCGCGCCGTGATCTCGATCGGAGACGGCCGCCCCAGCGAGTACGCCATCTGGACGAATGCTCACGCGCTCGCGCGGTATGCGGCGTTGAGCCAGGAGGCAGGCCTCGTGCCGATTGTGGAGCCCGAGGTGCTGATGGACGGGGTCCACCCGATCGACGAGTCGTACCGCGTGACGGAGCGCACGCTGCGCGCGGTCTTCACCGAGCTCTTCGACCAGCGCGTCGAGCGCGAGGGCACGCTGCTGAAGACGAACATGGTCGTGTCCGGCTACGACGGCTCCCAGCAGGCGGATGTCGACACTGTCGCCGACTACACCATCAGGTGCCTGAAGAACACCTGCCCGGCGGCAGTGCCCGGGGTCGTCTTCCTCTCCGGGGGCATGTCGGACGAGGCCGCGACGGCTCGCCTGAACGCGATGAACCAGCGCGGCCCGCATCCGTGGCAGCTGTCCTTCTCGTACGGGCGCGCGCTCCAGGCGCCGGCCCTGAAGGCCTGGGGCGGCGACGAAGGCAACGTGGAAGCGGCGCAGCAGGCGTATTACCGCCGCGCGAAGTTCAACAGCGCGGCGCGAACGGGCTCGTATGCGCCCGAGTGGGAAAAGGAGGAGGTCCCCGCCTAGGCGGGCCAAAGCCCGTCGGCCGAGCGTTTCGCCTGCTCGTCGCCCACCGCGTGAACCGGGCTACCCGGGAACCGACCGCCCGGGAGCTCCCGGAGCGGCGGCAGCAGCCCGCGCACCGCGAGCGTCGTGCGCCTGGCCACGTCGACCGGTCCGATCGCCCACTCGCGCTCGACCGCGTAGAGGGCCTGAGCCCAGACGTCGGGCGCCTCGGGATGCATCCGCTCGAGCCCACCCGGCACGTCCAGCCCTAGTCGAACGACATCCTCCGCGTCCGCGCCGTAGAGCGAGAGCAGGTGCGTCCGGAGGTCGGCGTCAAGATCTCCAAAGACCGGCGCGTCGGCCCGGCCGGCCCGGACGATGGGCTCGTCGGCGGCTCGAAGCCGAGGGCGTAGCTCTCTCGGCAGCCGTTCGAGCGCGGCTCGCGCAATCCATCTGTGCGTTGTCAGCTTCCCGCCGCCGACGGAGACGAGGCCGGTCGGGCCGACGTCGACGACGTGCTCGCGCGCCGCGTTGTGCGTGTCCCCCGCTCCGATCGGGAGCACGCGAAGCCCGACGAACGAGTTCAGAACCCGCTCGAACCGCAGGAGGCCGGCCGGAAGGACCGGTGCCAGGCCGCCGAGGACCTCGCCGAGGTCTTCCGGTGTGACGGCGGGGCCCGCGGGGTCACCGTCGTACGGCGTGTCGGTGACGCCGACGAGCAGCATCCCGTGCCAGGGGAGGGCGAACGAGGCGCGATTGCCGCTCAGCGACACCGCGAGGCCGGCCTGCCAACCATCAGGTGCGGGCAGGGCGGCGTGAACTCCCTTGCTCAGCCGTGCGATCGGCCGGCTCCGCGGATCGGCGAGCCGCCTGATGCGGTCGAGCCAGGGGCCGGTGGCGTTTACGGCCACGCGGAAGCGCAGCGTGAGCAGCCCGGCGCCGTGCCGGTCCTCGAGGACGGCGGCGACGAGCCTGCCCATCACGCACTCGAAGGCCGACACACGAACGTGGTTGCAGACGATGGCACCGGCGTCCGCTGCTGCCTGGACGGTGGCGACCGTGAGGCGGCGTCGTGTGTCTGAGCCTCCTCGAGCAGAGCACAGCCACTGAGGTTCTCCTGGCGAAGCGGGGGCACGAGTTGCTGCGCCTCACCCGCAGAGAGCAACCTGCCGCCGGACCTCCGGAAGCCGGAGAGCGCTCCGTAGAACTCAAGCCCGGCGCCGATCGCGCGCGGCCCGAAGCGCGCCTCCGAATCGATGGCGAGGACGATCGGCTGCGGTCGAATCAACCCGGGCGCGACGCGTGACCGCAACGCCGCCTGTTCCAGCTGCGCTCGACGGACGAGCCGCACGCGTCCGCTGGCGAGGTAGCGGAAGCCGCCGTGCACGAGCTTCGAGGAGGCGCTGGAGGTCGCCCCGCCGAAGTCCCCGGTGTCGACCAGCGCCGTGCGAAGGCCGGCGCTCGCCGCGTCATAGGCAATGCGGCTCCCGATGATGCCGCCGCCGATCACGAGCACGTCGAAGGTGCCGGTCCTGAGCGCTTCGAGTGCGCGGCCTCGATCGTGCATCAGGCGGCCGCCTCGACGACGTGCCGCAGGCGATCGAACGCCGGCGGCGGCAATTCCGGATATGCCGGGACGAACACGACACGCTCCATCAGCTCTGCCGCGCGAGGCGGCGGAGGCGACCCGACGGCGACGATCGACGTCGTCGCCTTCGTCGCGTCGAACCCGGCCCGACGCAGCTCGCGGATGAAGGCGTCGGGATTCTCCGGTAGCACGGGGAAGACCCAGTGCGTGCGGTCGACAGCCGCTGTCCCAGGATGGGGCAACCGCGAAGGCAGCCCCCTTGCCAGCTGCTCCCCGCGGGCCGCACGCCGGGCGAGCCTGTCCTCGTCGAACGAGCGAAGCCGGTGCCGCAGCAATGCGAGCAGCGGCGCGGACGGCCGTCGTCGCAACCACCCGTCGAACTCGCCGGCATGATCGGCGGACGGCAGACGCAGGGCGTGCACCGCGCCGTTGACAAGACGATCGGTGTCCACCCCGGCCACTGCACCGGCGCGGACGAACGCGCCGTACGCGATCGGCTGCTGCAGGGCGCACAAGGGGACGAAGCGGAGGACGCGGGCGGCGTACTCGCGCCGCGACTGGCGGGGCCAGCGCGCGTGAAGCTCGCGCATCAGCTCGCGCAAACCGCGGTCTCGGACGTAGAGCAGCCCACCGCCGAGCGCGGGACACGTCTTGATCGAGCCAAAGCTGAACATCGACACGTCCGCCACGCCATCGCCTTGATCTCCGGCGTGTCGAAGCGATTGGGCGCAGTCCTCCACGAGCAGCAGGCCATTTGCGCGCGCTACGGCGGCGATGGGCTTCAGATCGACGCGTCCGCCGAACAGATGCGCGACGAGCACCGCTCGAGTCCGCTTCGTGATCGCCGCCTCGAGCTCGGCGGTCGACGGTGCGAGGGTCGCCGGGTCGATGTCGACGGGAACCGGAACCAGGTTGTGACGCTCGAGGATCCGCGGCATGTCGGGATGGGTGACCGCCGAGACGAGCACCTCGCTGTCCGGCTCGAGCGCGAGCGCCTCGAGCAGAAGCTCGAATCCCGAGCGGACCGAGGCACACGCCACGCAGCCCACCTCGTCGAGCTCTCCCCCGGTCGGCCGCACGCAATACGCCAGTCCACGAAGGAGATGCGTGGCGCTGAGGTCGAGCCGATGCCGCGGGTAGATCCGCCAACCCCCTCCGCGAAGCACGGGCGGGCCGCGAACCGGCGCTACCTCAGGGCGAGGTTCGAGATCTGCTCGAGCTTCTCGAACGAGTGGTGCGCCTCGATCCGGCGCACGGTTCCCGAGCGGGAGCGCATCACGATCGAGTCCGTGATCGCGCCTTCACGGGTGTAGCGGACGCCGCGGAGGAGGGCGCCGGTCGTGACGCCGGTCGCGGCGAAGAAGACGTCTCGGCCGCCCACCAGGTCGTCGGTGGAGAGGACCCGGTCGAGGTCGTAGCCGTCGTCGATCAGGCTCTGCCGCTCCTCGTCGTCGCGCGGCCAAAGCTTCCCGTAGATCGCGCCACCGACGCATTTGAGCGCGGCGGCCGAGAGCACGCCCTCGGGCGTCCCGCCGATTCCCATGAGGAGGTCGACGCCTGTGCCGGGCTGCGCTGCCGCGATCGCTGGCGCGACGTCGCCGTCGGGGATCAGCAGCACCTTGGTGCCGACCTCGCGGAGCTCGGCGATCAGCTTCTCGTGGCGTGGGCGGTCGAGTACGACGACGGAGACCTCGCTGGGCGAGACTCCTCGGGCCTTTGCCACCGCCTTGACGTTGTCGCCGGCCGGCGCCTCGATGTCGATCGCATCCGCGGCCTCGGGCCCGCAGGCGATCTTGTCCATGTAGACGGCGGCGCCGGGGAAGAACATCGTCCCGCGCTCGGCGAGCGCGATCGTTGCGATCGCGTTCGGCTGCCCGAGTGCAGTCAGACGTGTTCCTTCGAGCGGGTCCACGGCAACGTCGACGTCCGGCCCCTGGCCGCTTCCGACGTCCTCGCCGTTGAAGAGCATCGGCGCCTCGTCCTTCTCCCCCTCGCCGATGACGACGACGCCCACCATCGTGGCGGTGTCGAGCATGATCCGCATCGCGTCGACTGCCGCCTGGTCGGCGGCGTTCTTGTCGCCCCGCCCGATCCAGCGGCCCGCTGCCATCGCCGCGGCCTCCGTCACACGGACGAGCTCGAGCGCGAGGTTGCGATCGGGGGCCTTGTCAGGCGGGCTCTGAACAGGCAGCGCCGCACGCTCGATTGTCTCCCCCACGCCCCAATCCTACGCGCTTCGACC
>DATFQN010000031.1:0-2374 GCA_035264165.1 Gaiellaceae bacterium | reverse complement strand
CCCTTTCTGACGCCGCTCGACCGGCCCGGCGGCCAAAGACGGTGCACTCTAGGAGACTGTTCCCCATCATCCGGTTGCGGCCGTGCGTACCGCCCGCGATCTCACCGGCCGCGTAGAGCCCCTCGACCGTCGTCTCCCCGTGCTCGTCGATCACGAGCCCGCCGTTCTGGTAGTGGAGCACCGGGTAGGTGAGGATGGGCTCGGCGAGCGGATCGATGCCGCCGGCGCGGTAGCGCCGGAGCATGTACGGCAGCGACACCTCGGCGTCCGCCTCGGCGATGCGGGTCGTGTCGAGGTAGACGGCCGGACGCCCGTCTTCCGTCTCGACACCGTTGCCCTTCTCGACCTCGTCGAAGATCGCCTGCGAGACCTCGTCGCGAGGGCCGAGTGAGTCCGTGAACTCCTCGCCGTCGGCATTGAGCAGCACCGCGCCGTACGCTCGCGTCGTCTCCGGGATCGAGTACCCCTGCATCGTCGGCGGCCAGGAGCCGCCGTTCGGGTGGTACTGCAGCGCGTCGAAGTCGCGAATCTCCGCGCCGAGGTCGATCGCGATCTGCGTCGTCTCGCCGGTCGCTCCCGGATGGTTCGTCGAGAGCTCGCCTCGCTCCTTCGCCTCGCGGAAGCAGCGTCCGCCCGCGGCGAGGATGACGGTGGCGGCGTCGATCACATGCTCGCCGCACTGAGCCCGCCAGCCGCTCTGCGTGCGTGCGAGCTCGGTCAGCGGAGACTTCGGGAAGGCGGTGCCGGACCCCGCCTCGAACGCCTCTTTGAGGGCAGTCGTGATCGCGAGCCCGGTGCGGTCACCGACCTGGAGAAGCCGCTTGCGCGACGCGCCGCCGCAGCGAGCCAGACGGTAGCCGCCGTTCTCGCGCGTGAACTGGACGCCGAGCTCCTCGAGCCAGTGGATCGCCGACGGCGCCTCGGAGGTGAGGACCTCGACGAGCCGACGGTCGGCCGTCTCGTGCGAGCTGCTCCACACGTCCTCCGCATGGATCTGAGGAGAGTCGTCATCCGCGAAGGCCGCCTGGATACCGCCCTGCGCCTTGGCGGAGTTGCAGGACTGGAGTGCGCCCTTCGTCGCCAGCGCGACACGCGCGCCGGCCCGCTCGGCGGAGACGGCGGCCGCGAGGCCGGAGGCCCCGGAGCCGATGACGAGCACGTCGAAGGAGGCGTCGGCGCCCACGGCCAAAGCGTACCACCGCCTGGCTAATCCCATTCATTAGCACTCATTATTCGCGTGCGTCGTGCCGATATCCCCGGACGTGGTCAAGCTCTTCGGAATGCTCTCGCTCGTCGCCGGCCTCGCCGTCGGCGGTGTCTTCTGGTCGCAGCAGGCGAAGACGGTGCAGCAAGAAGGCCCCAGCGTGATCCTCGGTGCGGCGACCACGGCGCTGGAGTTGAACCACCGCATCCGCGGGACCTACGCAGGCGTGACGTTCAGCGAAGTCAAGATCGTGCGCGCCGACGCCAGCTCGTTCTGCGTCGAGGCGGGCGGCTACTTCGTCGCGGGCCCCGGCGGCTCTCCCGCGCGCGGCAAGTGCCAGTAGATCGAGCGGAACAGCTAGTAGATCGAGCGGAACAGCTCGGCGATCTCGGCCGGGGATGCCGGCCGGGGATTCGCGTTCGCTCCCGCGCGCGCGGCCGTAGCCTCCGCGACGTCATCCAGCTCGTCCTCCGGCACGCCGAAGTCGCGGAGTCGCGTAAAGCCGCCGAGGCGGGCCAGCTCCTCCACCCGCGCCGGCGGATCATCCGTCGCGATCGCCTTGCCGAACTCTTCGATCTCCTCGGCAGCGACGGGCTCGTTGAAGCGCAGCGCCGGCGGTAGGCAGAGCGCGTTCATCGCGCCGTGCGGCAGCCCGTAGCGCCCGCCGAGCGCCTGCGCCATCGCATGCCCGAGGCAGAGGCCCGAGCGGCCGAGCGCCTCTCCGGCCTTCGCCGCACCCTTGAGCAGGGTCGTCCGCGGGCCCAGCTGGTCGCCGGCCTCGACGACGGCCGGCAGCGAGCCCACGATCAGCTCGGCCCCCTCGAGCGCCGCACGATCGGACTCTGCGGTTCGCGAAGGGTGGTAGAGCGCCTCGGCGGCGTGGGCGAGCGCGTTCAGCGACGTCCCGACGGTGACGTCGCGCGGAAGCTCGAGCGTCAGCTTCGGGTCGTAGACGATCCCGGCCAGGTCTGCGCCGCCACCGCCGCCGCGCATCCTTCGGTCCGGGTCACGGATACCGAAGTTCGGCGTCCATTCGGCGCCGGAGTACGTCGTCGGCACCGAAACGAGCGGAAGCCCGTGCGCTGCGGACGGCGCCTTCGCCGTGTCGATCGCGCTGCCGCCGCCGACGGCGACGATGCCATCGACGTCGTCCGGCGCCTCGATCCGGTG
>DATFQN010000030.1:0-8045 GCA_035264165.1 Gaiellaceae bacterium | reverse complement strand
GACGATGTTCGTCATCCCGAAGACGCGCTCGTAGAAGCCGACCCAGTGGTCCATCCGCCCGAGCTCGACGTTGCCGACGACGTGGTCGAACGCGATCAGGCCGACGCCCGCTCCGGGTTGGCCGTTCTCGAGCGTCGAGCGATAGCCGGGCAGGTACGGGCCGGCGTAGTCGTCACGGTTGACGAACGTGTGGATCACGTCGCCGTAGGTGCCGATCGCCGCCAGCTCGACGCGCCCGTACTCGTCCTCGACCCACTCGGGCTCGTGAATGCCGCGCGCGCCGCGCTGCACGGCTTGTCGATATGCCTCCGCGGCGCTGGGGACGCGGAGCCCAATGTCCTTGGCGCCGTCGCCGTGGCGACAGGCGAACTGCGTCACCTCGCTGTCCGCGCGCAGCCCGCTCGTCACGACGAACCGGATGTCGCCCTGCTCGAGCACGTAGGACGCGCGATCGCGAACGCCGGTCTCAGGACCCGCGTAGGCGGTGCGCGTGAAGCCCATCGCTTGCTCGTAGTAGTACGCGGCCTGCTTCGCATTCCCGACCCACAGCTCCACGTGATCCCAGCCGTTCAAGGGCATGAAGTCGGTCGCGCTCATCGCTTATATCTTAGGTCGATTCCGGCGTCGGTCGGCGTAGGCGCGCCAGGAAGAGGGCGACGCCGATCGCGATGCCGCCCGCGACCTGCAACCAGGTGAGCTCCTCGGAGAGGAGCGCGACCGCGAAGAGCGCCGCCAGGAACGGCTGCAGGTTCGTGACGAGCGTCGCCCGCGACGGGCCCACGCGCTCGATCGCGGTGAACCAGAGGACGTTCGTCAGGACGAGCGGCCCGAGGACGGAGAACACGAGGCACGCCCAGACGAGACCCTCGAGATCCCAGTCCTGGCGCAGAAGCTGGGGAATCGCAGTCGCGAGCAGCGGCACCGAAGCGACCACCAACGCCCCCGCGCTGATCCGCCACACCGAGTAGTGCCGCAGGAGCGGGACGATCGCCACGGAGTAGGCGCCCCACGTTGCCGTAGCGATCAGAGCCAGGATGTCGCCTAGGAGATTGCCGGACACGCCGCCATTCGAGCCGAGGGCCACGAAGACGACCCCGACGAAGGAGATCCCCGCGGCGATCCAGAAACGCCGGTGAAGCCGCTCGATGCCGACCGCGTACGCGATCACCGCCGTGAAGATCGGCAGGCTGCCGAAGATCAGCGCGACGGTCGAGGCGTTCGTCAGGTCGACGGAGTAGACGAACGCAAGCGAGTTGAGGTAGATCCCCACGAACGCTGCGCCGGCGAGCAGCAGCGCGTGTCTTCGCTTGAACCGCAGCGAGCCCTCGAGGCCGTAGGTGATGCAGGACACGAGGATCGCCGCAGAGGTGAACCGCGTCGCGGAGTACGCCAGCGGCTCGAACCCGTGCGTCAGCGCGTAGCGCGTGACCGTGAAGTTGAACGCCCAGATCGAGACGGTCACGAGCAGCATCAGTTCCGCCGCGCTGAGCCGCCTCACCCCGATGATTTACCGGACCGCGTTCGGTCTAAATCACGACCAACCGGAAGGAGCACGAGATGGGACGCATCGTGGTGACGGAATTCGTGGCGATTGACGGAGTGATGGAGGCCCCCGGCGGCGAGGAGGGCTACCGCCACACGAACTGGACGTTCGAGTTCCCGGACGAGGGCCAGTACGACTACAAGCTCGAGGAGCTCCACGACAGCGATGCGCTGTTGCTCGGGCGGGTCACATACGAGGGCTTCGCCGCGGCGTGGCCTGAGCGGACCGACGAGCAGGGGTTCGCCGACAAGTTCAACTCGATGCCGAAGTACGTCGTGTCGAGCACGCTCGAGAACCCCGAGTGGAACAACACCACGGTCCTCGACGGCGACTTCCCGGACTCCGTCCGGCGACTCAAAGACGAGTTCGACGGGAACATCGTCGTGCACGGAAGCGCGATGCTCGTCCACAGCCTCCTCGATCACGACCTCGTCGACGAGCTGCACGTGATGATCTTCCCCGTCGTCCTGGGCGTCGGGAAGCGTGCGTTCCCAAACGACCTCGAGGACAAGCGAACGTTCGAACTGACCGACCACCGGCAGTACGGGTCGATCGTGGTGCACGTCTACCGGCGCGCGGGTCGTTAGGTTTCCCGCCATGGAGCGGGAGCCCACGAAGGACGATGTCGACGCCCTCGTCGGACCGGCCACGCCGCACTTCGCGTACCAGCTCCGCGCGCGGATCCGCGAACTGACCGAGGGACTGCCGGAGGATCATCCGGTCCGGCGCTACGGCGAGGAGAAGATGGAGCTCCTCGACCGCCTCGGCTATGCGTCCACGAAGGCCGAGGACCTCCTGCCGGAGCCGCGCGCCAAGGGCCTCGGCTGGGGCGAGATTCCGAGCTCCGCCCCCGCGAGCAATCCTCTGCCGCGGAATAGATGAAGGACGCGTCCGCCCTGGTGACGGGCGGCTCGCGCGGGATCGGCAAGGCGATCGCGCTGCGGTTCGCGGAACGGGCTGCGCGCCGCGTGGCGATCGGCTACCTGCGGAACGACCAAGCCGCGGAGGAGACGGCGGAGGAGCTGCGGGCGGCCGGCGCGGATCCGCTGCTCGTCCGGGGCAACATTTCCTCGGAACGCGTGCTCGGCGAGATCGCAGATGCCGGCCCGTGGGACGCGGTCGTCCACGCGGCGGCCACCGGCGTCATCCGCTCGGCGCTCGAGACCGAGGACAAGCACTGGGACTGGACGATGAACGCGAATGCGAAGGCGCTCTTGTCGCTCGCCCGCGCAACGGCGCCCTCGATGGCCGCGGGATCCTCGATCGTGGCGATCTCGAGCCTCGGCTCTCACCGCGTGCTCGAGAACTACGTGCTCGTCGGCACCTCGAAGGCCGCGCTCGAGGCGCTCATCCGCTACCTCGCCGTGGAGCTTGCGCCCCGCGGGATCCGCGTCAACGCCGTGTCGGCGGGGGTGGTCGAAACCGGCGCGCTGGAGCACTTTCCGAACCGCGAGGAGATGCTGTCGATGGCGCAGACGCGGACGCCGGCCGGCCGAATGGTGGAGCCCAAGGACGTAGCCGAGGTCGTGGAGTTCCTCTGTTCGCCAGGGGCGGAGATGATCCGCGGCCAGACGCTGATCGTCGACGGCGGCTTCTCACTGCTGGCGTGAACGCCGAGCTCTGGACGCGCCTTGCACAGCTACCCGACGTCGAGGAGCGACCGTCCCAGTTCCACGGCGAGCCCGCTCTCTGGATCGAGGGACGCGAGTTCCTCCACCAGCACGGCTCCCAGCTCGTCGAGATCCGCCTCACCGGCAAGAGCATCACTGCGCTCGACGATGAGCGCGCGATGCGGCGCAGCCGGACGTCCGACTGGGTGATGGTCGACGTCCGGCACGACGAGCTGATCCTCGACCTCGCCCGACGCGCCGTCGAGGCCAACCGCGCCCGCTAGACGCGGACCCCGTAGATCTCGGAGACCTTCGACTTCAGGTACGCGACGTAGGGCTCGGCGTCCAGCGGTCCGCCGACGACGCGCTCGAGCATCTCATTCGGCGGGTAGCGGCGGCCCCAGCGGTAGAGCTTGTCGCCGAGCCACTCGCGCAGCGGCGCGAACTCTCCGGCCTCCATCTGGGCGTCGAGATCGGGGAGGTCGCCGCGTGCCGCCTCCCAGATCTGCACCGAGGCGATCGTGCCGAGGAGATACGTCGGGAAGTAGCCGAACGAGCCGCCTGACCAGTGGACGTCCTGGAGGACGCCCCTCGCGTCGTCGGGCACGTCGAGGCCGAGGTACTCGTTCATCTTCGCGTTCCAGGCCTCGGGAAGATCCTCGATTGCCAGGCGGCCGCTGATGATCTCCTGCTCGATCTCGTAACGCAGGATGATGTGCATGCCGTAGGTGACCTCGTCCGCCTCCACGCGGATGTACGAGGGCTCCACCTTGTTGACAGCGCGCCACCACGCCTCGGCGTCCACGTCGCCGAGCTCGGGGAAGAGGTCCTGGAGCTTCGGGAAGAAGAAGCGCCAGAACGGGCGGCTGCGGCAGACGAGGTTCTCCCATAGCCGGCTCTGCGACTCGTGGAGCACCATCGAATTGAGCTCCGTCAGCGGCGTGCGGTCGAGTTCTCGGTCGATGCTGTACTCGTAGATCCCGTGCCCGAATTCGTGCGTCGTGTGGAAGATCGACTCGAGGTCGGCCTCGGAGTAACGCGTCGTCAGCCGGATGTCGTCGAGCCCGATCGACGTCGCGAACGGGTGCACCGTCGGATCGAGCCGCCACGCGTCCGACGTGTAGCCGAGCGGCTCGAGGATCTCGCGCCCGAAGAGCTCCTGCTTCTCCACCGGGAAATGGCCGTGGGCAAAGCTCGTATCGACCTGCTCGGCCGCCGCGACCTCGCGGATCAAGGGGATCAATTCTTCCTTCAGGCGCGCGAAGATGGCGTCGATCTCCTCGGTCCGCGCGTCCTCCTGGTAGTCGTCGAGCAGGATGTCGTAGGGCGACTTGCCTGTGTCCGCGAAGCACTCGACGTACCGGAGCTTCAGCTCGACGTTGCGCTTGAGGTACGGCAGGAACGCGTCGTAGTCGGAGTTCTTTCGGGCCTCGGCCCAGGCCGGAACGCCCATCACCTCCGCGCGCGTGATCTCGGCGCGGAGCTCGGACGGAACCCTGCGCGCCTTCTCCCAGTCGCGCCGAGCGACTCGGATCAGCTGCGCGTCGACCGAATCGGGATCGAGCTCGCCGTCGTGATCGCTCAGCGACTCGAGCAGCTCGCCGATCTCGTCGGAAACGAAGAGCTCGTGGGCGAAGCGGTCGAGCGTCGAGAGCTGGTCACCGCGGGAAGGCGTCCCGTTCGGCGGCATCATCGTGTGCTGGTCCCAGCTGAGTAGCCAGCCCGCGCGCTTCAGGTCGTGGATGACGCCGAGGCGCTCGCGCAGCTCGGCCAGGCGTTCAGTGTGCGTCACGTGGCGGTCAGAGCTCCTGTCGTGTAGACACCGGACGGGTTCCAGAGGAAGAACCCGCCGCTCTTCCATCTTCTAGCAGCCCGAATCTGCTCCTGGACGTGCGAATACGTCGTCGTCCCGGTGAAGCTGAAGTCCTCCAACCAGGGGACGAGCCGTGCCTTGCCGCGCCGCATCTGCCGCCGAAAGTCCCGCAGGGAGCGGCCGACCGTCTTCCCCGGAACCGAGACGGGACTCTCGAGCCCGTACTCGCCGGAGCCGTAGTGGGACGGGTAGACCATGGGTGAGATCGCGTCGACGATTTTCGAGAGGCGGCGCGGCGACTGGCCGATCCCGAGGTTACGCGTTGCGGAGAGGCCGAAGACGTCGACGGAGACGCGTGCACCCATCGCGTGAAGCCGGTTCGTCGCGTAGTGGACGAAGCGGGCGATCGTCGCCGACATCGCTTCGTTGCGCTTGCCGGGGAACACGGCGGACTCGATGTCGCCGTCGCTCGGAAAGCGCACGTAGTCGAACTGGATCTCGTCGAAGCCCGCGCGCACCGCGGCCTTCGCGACGTCCAGGTTGTAGTCCCACACGCGCTTGTCGTAGGGGTTCGTCCACCCTAGGCCGGCGGTGTTGTGCCAGACGCCGCCTCCCCCGGTCCCGATCGCGAGGTCAGGCCGCTTCTCCGACAGGATCGGGTCCTCGAAGCAGACCAGCCGGCCGACGACGTAGAAGCCCTGCTTGTGGAAGCGCGTCGCCGCCTGTTTGGGGTCGTAATAGCGCATCGCGGCTCCGACTTGGCGCGCGAGCCGCGGCGCGCGCGTGTGGAAGGCGACCTCGCCGTTCTCATCCTTGAGGTCGAGCTCGACCGTGTTCAAGCCTGGCAGCGCCGCGTACTCGTCGAGCTTCCCCGGGATCGACGCGAGCGCCATGGTCACGTGCACCCCGCGGATCTCCGCAGGCAGCTCGGCCTGGGAGGGACGCTCCGGCTTGGCCTTGGTCGCCGACCTCACGACTTGTTTCGGCGGGCTCGTCGTATCCAGGCCACGCGCCCCGACGGCGACCGCGGCCGCGGCGAGTAGGAGGGCGATCAGGGCGGCGCTGCGCCTGATTCGGTTGCGTCTTCGGGCCGCTCGACGCCGCTCGCGAAACCGTTCGTTGGGGTCGAGCGTTTCCATGCAGGGCGGAAGTATGCTCCGGATCCGACTGGAGGTGTGCATGGGGCTCGTCGTCAGCCTGATCTTGATCGCCGTTGGAGCGATCCTCGTCTGGGGTGTGAACGCCGAATCGACCGATTTCAACGTCGATGCGGTCGGTGTGATCCTCATGATCGTGGGCCTCGTCGCCTTCCTGTTCAGCCTGCTCATGTGGCGTTCCTGGTGGGGCCCAGGCGCGTTCGTCAGCCGGCGGACGTACGTCGACGGCGCAGCCGCACCACCGGCCGATCCGTACCACGACCGCGCCGGACGCCGCGTCACGCACGTCGAGGAAGAGTCAGGCGGCCCACCCCCGCCCGGCGGTCCACCTCCGCCCGGCAGTCCACCTCCTCCGCCCTAGGCTAGAGCGCCGTTCCGGCGCGGCAGAAGCCGGCCGAGGGTGTCGGACGCAATGTAGCCCGCGATCTTCGGGTTCTCCTGGAGCCTCCTGAGCGAGTACGCGTACCACTGCTCGCCGAAGGGCACGTAGATCCGCAGCCTGTGTCCCTCGCGCACGAGCTCGTCCCCGAGGGCTTGAGTGACCCCGAGCAGCATCTGGAATTCGTATTCGTCCCGCGCGCGCCCGTGCTTCGCGACGAGCCGCGTGCCCTCGCGGATCAGCCACTCGTCGTGCGTCGCGATCCCGACGTAGGAGCCGCCGACCAGCAAGGCCCCGAGCGCGCGGAAGAAGTTGGCCCGGATCTGGTCGAAGTCGTGGTAGGCGATCTTGAGCGGCTCGACGTAGATTCCCTTGCAGAGCCGCACGTTCGGGGTCAGGTCTTGCAATGCCGCGATGTCGTCGAGCGTCCGTCGCAGGTAGGCCTGGAGGACGATTCCGACGTTCTCCAGCCCCTCCTCGCGGAGCTCCCGGTAGATCGCGAGCGTGTCGTCCGTGCAGCTCGAGTCCTCCATGTCGATGCGAACGAAGTTTCCGCGCTTGGCGGCACCGCGGACGGTGCGCTCGAGGTTCTGCTTCGCGATCCTGCGGTCGAGCTTGAGGCCCATTCCCGTCAGCTTCACGCTGACGTTCGAGTCGAGTCCTTGCTCGTCGATGGTTCGGAAGACGTCGTCGTAGGCGTAGGCGATGTGCCTCGCTTCCTCCGGCGTCGTGATCTCCTCACCCAGGACGTCGATCGTCGTCATCTTGCCGGTGGCGTTCAGCTTCTTGACGACGCGGCACGCGTCTTCGATCCGCTCGCCGGCGATGTAGCGCTGCGAGATGAGACGGACGAGCGGCCTGGGGACCGCCGGCAGGGCGCTGACGATGGCGCGATCCAGCAGGGCCACTGGAGCGGAAAGTCTATTCGCGCATGAAGCCTTGGCGGGCGGCGCTGACGAGCGCGACCGCCTCGGGAAAGAGCACACGCATCGCGTCGCGGAGTGCAATCGTCTGCTCGTCGGGGCCGCCCTCGGCCTTCACCTGCGAGAGCGCCGCCGCCGTCAGCGCGACCGCCGTGTTCAGCGTCAACGTCGCGAACTGCTCGCGCTGCGCCTCGGCGACCGACTCGGCCTGCTTCTCCGCGAACTCGCGCAGCCCGCGCATCAGGTCCTCGGGGTCGCCCCCGAGCGGGAAACCAAAGCCGCCTTCCATTCGACTACACCCTACCGACGTGCTTGTAGTTCGCCGCCACGTCCGTGACGAAGTCCTCGACCGCCCGTGACGCGTACTTCATCGCCTCGGCGAAGGGGGATGTGCCTGCATCGCCGAGCGCCGTCTCGAGCTTCTTCGTCGCCGCTCCGACCTCGTCCAGCCATGCGGCGGTCGCCAGCCGCGGCGGCGCGCCGAGCACCTGCTGGAGCTCATCCACGGCCTCCTGCGCCTCGTCGATTCCCGGTGGGTTCTCCGTCAGGCGCAGCGCCACGAGTCGCGACCGGAGCTCATCCAGCTCGCCGCCGCCGGCGCTCTCCTCCGCGACCTCGGC
>DATFQN010000029.1:0-28124 GCA_035264165.1 Gaiellaceae bacterium | reverse complement strand
ACCCGCACGCCCGGCTGAGGACCCGTTAGGAGGAATGTGTCCGTGTCGCGGAGAAGCGCCGTAGCCCAGCCATACGTCCCCTCCTCCGCCGGTGACGTCGCGGAGAACATGACGGTGAGCGTTCCGCCGGCACAAAGGCTGTTCGCACCGCCGCCCCCTCCCGGCCGCTTGAGGTTGATCTTCTCGTCGGCGATGGGGGTGGGTCCGTCGGCGACCCACGTGGACGCAACGCAGGCTCCCGCCGCACTCGCGGATGCCTGGACCGTGCCAGGGGCGACGACGAAGCCGGCCGGGATACCGATCTTGGCGCGATCCGCCGGCTTCGGGGACGACGCCTTGTTCGTCAGCGCGATCGTGAACGGCTTCGACGTCGACGGCTTCATGTGCGCAGGGGTTCCGGCCGCCGTATAGCCGTCGATCACTTCGCCGGCGGCGCTCGAGACGGCGATGAGCGGGAGGACGACGATGAGGGCGAGGAGACTCCGACGGCTGGGCATCTTCGTCTTCCTACGGCTCAAGCAGCTGGAGGGCGAACACGAGAAGGGCGATGCCGCACGCGCCGAACCCCAGCACCAGCAGACCCGAACGGTGCGCATGCAGTCCGGCGGCGACTTCGGGCCAGGGCACATAGGCGGGCGAGATCGATGCGGCGGCGAAGAGGAGCAACGCCATTGCGATCAGCGGCACGAGGACGACGGTCGCAGCGCTCGACGATGGTTCCTCGGACGCGTAGGCGCCGAGGTCGGGAGCCGCTGCTCGCTCCTTCGCGTTCGCTCTGGCGGGGGCGGCGGGCTGCACGTTCGGCCGTTTCACACGCGGCCTGTCGAGACGATTTTCCGCCGCTGCCGCGCCGCGAGCGGCGCGCCGAGCGCGGCCCTGCGAGACGGGGCGGGCGGGCGCCACGGCATCCGAAGGCGCGGGAGCGACGGCATCCGAAGGCGCGGGAGGCGGTGGAGCAACCGGCTGCGGCGACGGCTCCGGCGGTGCGGGCGGCGGAGGCGGAGACGGTGGCGCCGGTGGCGGGCTCGGGGGCGGCGGATTGGGCTTCGCGTCCGGCTTCGGCAGCGGCGCGGGATCGGGCGCCGGGCCGGCCGTCGTCGCTGGTCGAGCCGCGGCGCTTGCGACCGGCGCTGCCACGCCGAGGCCCAAGTGGCCGAGCACCAACAGCGCGACAACCCACGACAACAAGAGCGACATGCGTCGCCGGGAGCGGACCGCAGGACGGATCAACGCCGAGCACCCGCCTTACATCGCGAAGCAACGACCCCAGAACACACCGTCGAGTTTAGACGGAGAAAGACAATTTTCGAAACGTATGGATATTGATGCATTGCCTGCGACGCGCACCGGCGTCGCGGGCTTCACTCGTCCGTTGGGCTCTGCATCCGCTCGATCGTCGAGCGGCCCTCGGCGTGGACCGCCTTCCGTCGCGCCTCGGGGTCCTCGGGCGCCGCTTCGACCGCGTCGACCGTCGTCTCTCCGGCCTCGAACTCGTCTCGGTCCTCGACCACCGGGCGCGACTCGTCGATCCTGCGTCGGAGCTCCTCGGCTCGTGGATCGACGGGCTCGAGGTCGACCCAACCGGCCGGCCGGCGTCTGATCGTGCGCCAGAGAGCGGCGAGCGCGACGGCGATTCCTCCAACGAAGGCGAGCCGACGCTGCACGAGCTCGATGCTACACTGCCCGCCGCTTCCTGCCCCGCTGCCGCGCAGCGTGGCCGTCTAGACCGAAGGAAGGACACGTGGCTCCCTACGAAATCTTGCTGATGCTCGACCCGGAGTTGCCGGAGGATCGGCAGTCCGAGCTCGTCACCCGCACGCGCGAGCTGATCGAGCGCAGCGGCGGCTCCTGGGGCGCGCACGACGTCTGGGGCCGCCGAAAGCTCGCTTACGAGATCGACCACAAGGCGGACGGCGCCTACCACCTCCTGACCTTCGACGCCGAGCCGGAGACGCTCGACGAGGTCTCACGTGTGCTCAAGATCACCGAGGGCGTCATGCGCCACATGGCCGTGCGGCGGAGCGAGCGCAGTCCCGGCGGGACGGTAGCGCCGTCCTCCCCGGACCGGCAGGATGAGGCGCAGCCCACAACCGTCGCCGTAGAGGAGGAGTAGCGCCATGGCCAACATCAATCGCGTCGTTCTCGTCGGAAACCTGACCAAGGATCCGGAGCTCCGGCACACGCCGAGCGGCACCGCCGTCTGCAAGCTGCGCCTGGCTGTCAACACGCGTCAGAAGGACTCCTCCACCGGCGAGTGGGGCGACAAGCCGAACTACTTCGACGTGACCGTGTGGGGCAACCAGGGGGAAAGCTGCGCGCAGTACCTCGCGAAGGGACGCGCGATCGCCGTCGACGGCCGGCTCGACTGGCGCGAGTGGGAGGCCCAGGACGGGACGAAGCGGCAGGCGGTCGAGATCATCGCCGACACCGTCCAGTTCATCGGCGGCCGCGGCGAGGGCGAGGGCGGCGAGCGCCAGTTCGTCCCCGCGGGCGCGACCCAGGAGAACGCCGACTTTCCGTCGTCCGCCGCCGACGACGACATTCCCTTCTGATGGCCAAGGCTCGTAGAGGGGATCAGCAGCGCAGCGGCGGACGGCGCGGGCCCCAGACAGGGCCGATCAAGCGTCGGTCCTGCCAGTTCTGCCGCGACCACGTGGACGACGTGGACTACAAGAACGTCAACCAGCTTCGCCGGTTCGTCTCCGAGAAGGGGAAGATCCGTTCGCGGCGGATCACGGGCGCCTGTCGCCGTCACCAACGCCAAGTTGCGCTCGCCGTGAAGCGCGCTCGCGAGATGGCGCTGCTTCCGTACGCCACGACCTAGTCCCGCCATGCAGGTGATCCTCCTCCAGGACGTGGACAAGGTCGGGCTGCGCGGCGAGGTCGTCGACGTGGCCCGCGGCTACGCGCGCAACTACCTGCTGCCCCGCAAGCTCGCGGCGACTGCGACGCCGGGCGCGCTCCACGATCTCCAGCGGCGCGACGAGATACGCGCCCGTCAGGAGGCGCGAACGCACGAGGAGGCGCGAGACATCGCGGCGCGCCTGGAGCAGACGGTGCTCAGGTTCGACGTGAAGGCCGGCCCGACGGGCTCGCTGTTCGGGTCGGTGACGGCGACGGACGTGGCCGAGAGGCTCTGGAGCGACCACAAGATCCGCGTCGACCGGCGCAAGGTCGAGCTCGGCGAGTCGATCAAGCGGGTGGGCCGCCACGAGGTGCCGGTCGAGGTGTTCACCGACGTCGACGCGACGCTGAGGCTCGAGGTCGTCCCCGAGGGTGGCGTTGCGGAGATGGAGGCCATGGAGGCCGCCGCGAAGGTCGAGGAGGAGGCCGCGGCTGCCGCTGCTGCCGAGGCCGCCGAGCCGGAGGGCGCGGTCGAAGTCGAGGCGTTGGTCGAGGAGCTCGGGACGGAAGAAGAAGCCGCGGCCGACGAGGCTCTCGCCGAGTCAGAGGTCGAGGGCGAACCTTCGGCCGAGGCCGAGCGCGAGCCCACGCAGTAACGACTCCGTCACAAATCGTCCACAGCATTGTCCAGAGGCTGGGGACGAGTGCCCGAAAAACCCGCTCGGAGCTAAAAGTCCGTACGCGTCTCCGGTCGGTCAGGCTGGGCACAACGTCCGCCCGCGTGTGGAAAACTCAGGCGAACATGTGTTCCTTCGCCTGCACAGGGCATGCTTTTTTTCCTCAGCTCCGCCACGTTTGCATCGAACGGCGAGGACGGGAATGAATGCGGCGGTGAGTGCTCAGGTCGCCCAGGCCGTTCCCCCTCCACAGACGGCCCCGGTCCCGCCGCAGAATCTCGACGCCGAGGAGTCCGTCCTCGGGTCGATGATGCTCTCCCCCGGCGCGATCGGGGCCGTCAGCGAAATCCTCGACGCGAGCGACTTCTACCGCGAGAGCCACGCGAAGATCTACCGCGCGGCGCTCGCCCTGTACGCGAAGGGCGAGCCCGTCGACGCGATCACCCTGATCGATGTGCTGGAGGAGCGGGGCGACCTCGAGGACGCCGGCGGCCGGGCGCGCATCCACGAGCTCGCGGCGCTGGTGCCGGCGACGGCGAACGCGGCGCACTACGCGCGGATCGTCCGCGAGACGGCGACCCTCCGGGGACTGATCCGCACCGGGCAGGAGGTGGCACGGCTCGGCTGGGAGCGACCCGGCGAAACCGTCGACCTCGTCGACCGCGCGGAGCAGCTCGTATTCGAGCTCTCGCAGAGCCGGGTCTCGACCGAGTTCGCGCACATCGAGGTCCTGCTGAAGGAGAGCTTCGAGCGGATCACTGCGCTCTACGAAGCGGGCGAGGAGGTCACGGGCGTACCGTCAGGCTTCCGCGACATCGACCGCCTGACGTCGGGCTTCCAGCCCGGGAACCTGATCATCGTCGCCGCGCGCCCGAGCATGGGGAAGTCGGGCCTCGCGCTCTGCATGGCGGCGAACGTCGCCGTCCGCAAGAGCCTGCCCGTGGCGCTGTTCACGCTCGAGATGTCGAAGTCGGAGGTGACGCAGCGCCTGATGTGCAGCGAGGCGAAGGTCGAGTCGCAGCGCCTCCGCACCGGCAAGCTCGGCGCGGACGACTGGCCGCGGCTGACCGCGGCCTGCGACAAGCTCGCGAAGGCGCCGGTCTACGTCGACGACACCGGCTCGATCACGATGATGGAGATCCGCTCGAAGGCGCGGCGGCTGAAGTCCAAGGAGCCCGAGCTCGCGCTGATCTTCGTCGACTACCTCCAGCTGATGACGTCGGGCTCGACGGTCGAGAACCGCGTCCAGGAGGTCTCACAGATCTCGCGGAACCTGAAGGTGCTGGCGCGCGACCTGGACGTGCCGGTCATCGCCTTGTCGCAGCTCTCGCGCGCCGTCGAGCAGCGCCACGACAAGCGACCGATCCTTTCGGACCTACGGGAGTCCGGGTCGCTAGAGCAGGATGCGGACCTCGTCTTCTTCATCTACCGCGACGAGTACTACAACGACGAGACCGAGGCCCAGGGGATCGCCGAGGTGCACCTCGCAAAGCACCGCAACGGACCGACCGGGACCGAGAAGCTCGCCTGGCTGAACCGCTACGCGAAGTTCGCCGATCTCGCGCCGAGCGGGTGATGGTCCTCGCCGACGAGCAAACGGTGGTCTTGCTAGGCCGGGCCACGGGATTCACCGCCGTCTGCGACGCGTGTGTTGCGGAGCAGCTTGCCGAGCTGCTCGATGATTCCTGGATCGGGACCAGCGTCTCAGGCTCGCTCGGGCTCGACCACGACCGGGGCTGGGCGACTTGCGCGCGTGGTCATCGCATTCGGGTCATCCGCGCCGGGCGCTCTGCGGAGCCGGTTCACTAGAGACGGAGGACGCGTTTCCGGCCTGTCCCAGCAGGCGCGAGTAACGCTTCCGCAAGCTTGGCGCGCCACCTGCTCGGCTCGCCGAGCGGCTAGCCGATAGATCCGGCAGACTCAGTCCACGTGCCAGCGACTGTGATCGTCGGCGCCCAGTGGGGCGACGAGGGCAAGGGCAAGATCGTCGACCTGCTCGCGCAGCACTCGGATGTCGTCTGCCGCTACCAGGGCGGGCCGAACGCCGGTCACACGATCGTCGCGGACGGCGAGACCTACAAGTTCCGCCACATGCCGTCGGGGATCCTCTGGGGCAAGGAGTGCGTGCTCGGCGCCGGCTGCGTGATCGATCCCGAGGTCTTCATCGAGGAGCTCGACGATCTCGAGGCGCGCGGGGTGTCGACCGAGGACGTGCGCGTGTCGGGCAACGCCCACCTGATCATGCCCTGGCACGTCGCGCTCGACCGGGCGTCGGAGCGTCGACTCGGCAAGCTGCAGATCGGGACGACGCGCCGCGGGATCGGGCCCGCGTACGGCGACAAGGCGGCGCGGCTCGGGATCCGCGTCCAGGACCTCTTCGACCCCAAGATCCTCCGGCAGAAGATCGAGGTCGCGCTGGCAGAGAAGAACCACTGGCTCGAGCGCGTCTACGGCGCCGAGCCTCTGGAGCTCGAGGACGTGTCGCAGCGGTACGAAGGATGTGCTCAGCGTCTGCGGCCGTACATCGCGGACACGTCATTGCTGGTCGATCAAGCGCTTCGGGACGGGAAGTTCGTCCTCTTCGAAGGCGCGCAGGGGACGCTGCTGGATCTCGACCATGGGACGTATCCCTTCGTCACCTCCTCGAGCCCGATCGCCGCGGCCGCTGCGGTCGGCGTCGGCATCGGCCCGAGGCGGATCGACGCGGTGCTCGGCGTGGCGAAGGCGTACGTGACGCGCGTCGGCGAGGGCCCGTTTCCGACCGAGATCGACGGGCCCGACCAGGAGCGCGTCCGTGAGCTCGGCGCGGAGTACGGGACGGTCACCGGCCGGGAGCGACGTTGCGGCTGGCTCGACCTCGTCGGGCTGCGCTACGCGGCCAGGCTGAACGGCCTGACGTCGCTTGCGTTGACGAAGCTCGACGTGCTCTCGAGCTTCGCCGAGCTCCCGGTGTGCGTCGCCTACCACCTGCCTGACGGCACCGAGACTCGGGAGTTCCCGGCGCACCAGAGCGACTTCCACCACGCGGAACCGGTCTACGAGGTGCTGACGGGCTGGGGGGAACCGCTGGACGGAATCGACGACGTCGCGCGCCTGCCCGAAGCTGCGCGGCGATATGTCGAGTACGTCGAGCGCGCGCTCGAAGTGGAGGTGTCGTTGATCGGGACGGGCCGCGCGCGCGAGAACGTGCTTGCGCAGCGCGGGCTCGAGGCGATCGCCCGCCCGTGAAGGTCCTGCTCGTCGGCTCCGGCGGGCGAGAGCACGCGCTCGCCTGGAAGCTCGCCCAGAGCCCGGAGCTCGAGCTGCACGCGGCACCCGGGAACCCGGGCATTGCCGGTGTCGGCGAGTGCCATCCGGTTCGCGCGCAGGACGTGGAAGGACTGCTCGACCTTGCACACGTGCTCCGCGTCGACCTCGTCGTTGTCGGGCCTGAGGCGCCTCTCGTCGCCGGCGTTGCAGACGAGCTGCGGCACGCCGGCGTCTCCGTCTTCGGCCCGGGTCGTGGGGCGGCGCGGATCGAGGGCTCGAAGAGCTTCGCGAAGGACGTGATGCGTAGCGCCGGCGTGCCGACAGCGGAGACGTTGACGGTGGCGCGGCCGCCGTGCGTCGTCAAGGTCGACGGGCTCTCGGCGGGGAAGGGCGTCTTCGTCTGTCCGGACCAGGAGTCTCTCGACGATGCGCTACGCGCTGCCGCGCCCCTCAACCAGCCACTCGTGATCGAAGAGCTGCTCGAGGGCGACGAGCTCTCGCTCTTCGCCCTGGCCGACGGACAGAACGCGATTCCGCTCGTGCCGGCGCGTGACTTCAAGCGCGTCGGCGACGGCGACACCGGCCCGAACACCGGCGGGATGGGCTCGTACGCGCCCGTCGCGGAGATCGACGAGGCGGAGGTCGAGTGGCTCGTCGACACGGTGCATCGTCCGGTCGTGCAAGCGCTGGCTCGGCGCGGGTCGCCCTTCGTGGGCCTGCTCTACGCTGGCCTGATGCTGACTGCGGCCGGCCCAAAGGTGCTCGAGTTCAACTGCCGCTTCGGCGATCCCGAGACGCAGTCGATCCTGCCGCTCGTTCGTGGCCACCTGCTCGACGCCCTGGCAGCGGCTGCGGCGGGCGATCTGGCAGGCGATGCGGTGCAGACCGATACCGATGCAGCGGTCACCGTCGTCCTCGCCGGCCGCGAATACCCGGCGCAGTCGGACTCGGGAACGCCGATCGACGGGATCGAGGCAGCCGAGGAGAGCGGCGCGCTCATCTTCCACGCCGGAACCGCGATGCGCGGAGGCGGGCTCGTCACGAACGGCGGCCGGGTGCTGAACGTCACGGCGACGGCGCCGTCGCTGGAGGAAGCGCGGCGTCGGGCGTACGACGCCTGCGAGCTGATCTCCTTCGACGGAATGCAGTTCCGCCGCGACATCGCGGCGCGCGCGGTGAACGTTGCCTGAGACCCAGACCGAGCCCTTTTCGCTGCTCGAGGAATTCGGCGAGCCAGGCCCGCTGATCGGGATCCTTGTCGGCTCGGAATCCGACCGAGAGTCGATGGAGCCCGCGATGCAGGAGCTCGACGAGAGGGGCATCTCGCACGAGTTCCACGTGCTCTCGGCCCATCGCGACCCGCGCGGTGTGGCGGAGTACGCGTCGACGGCCGTACTGCGCGGCGTCCGCGTGATCATCTGCGGCGCCGGGATGGCGGCGGCGCTTCCAGGGGTGGTCGCGTCGTACACGGAGCTACCCGTGATCGGCGTGCCGCTGCGGTCGAGCAAGAGCGTCGCCGACGGGCTCGATGCGCTGCTCTCGATCGTCCAGATGCCGCCGGGTGTTCCTGTGGCGTGCGTCTCGATCGACGGCGCACGGAACGCTGCGATCCTCGCCGCTCGGATCCTCGCCCAGGGCGGCGGAATGCCGAGGGTGGACCTCTGATCGCGCCTCTAGACTCGGACCGGTGATCGCCAGGTACTCGCGCCCGGCCATGGCCAGGATCTGGTCCGACGAGGCGAGGCTTGGGCGCTGGCTCGAAGTCGAGCTCGCCGCGCTCGACGGCTGGGCCGCGGTTGGCGTCGTTCCCGCCGAGGCGGCGACGGAGATCCGCCAACGGGCCGTGCCGCCGAGCCCGGCGCGCGTTGCGGAGATCGAGGAGCGGACGCAGCATGACGTGGCGGCGTTCGTCGATGCCGTCGGCGAGCAGCTCGGGCCGGTCGGGCGCTGGTTCCACTACGGCTTGACGTCGTCGGATGTGCTCGATACGGCACTGTCGCTGCAGATTCAGGAGGCGGGTCGGCTGCTCGTCGACGGCCTCGACGCGGCCCTTGCTGCAGTGTTCCGCCGTGCAGAGGAGCACCGCGAGACGCTGATGATCGGGCGGACGCACGGGGTGCACGCGGAACCGACGACGTTCGGGCTCAAGCTCGCCGTCTGGGTCTTCGAGCTCGCACGCGCGGAGCGGCGGCTCCAGGCCGCGCTCGAGGGCCTCCGCGTCGGGAAGCTTTCCGGCGCAGTCGGCACGTACGCCGCGACCGATCCCGATGTCGAGCGGATCGCCTGCGAGCGACTAGGCCTCGAGCCTGCTGAGGCGTCCACGCAGATCCTGCAGCGCGACCGTCACGCCGAGCTACTTGCCGCCTTGGCGCTGACCGCCGCATCCCTCGAGAAGTTCGCGCTCGAGATCCGTCACCTCGCGCGCACCGAGGTGCGTGAGGTCGAGGAGCCGTTCCGCCGGGGTCAGAAGGGGTCGTCCGCGATGCCGCACAAGCGCAACCCTGTCGTCGCCGAGCGGATCTGCGGACTCGCGCGTGTCGTGCGGGGCGCGGCCGTGGTGGGGCTCGAGAACGTCGCCCTCTGGCACGAGCGCGACATCTCGCACTCGTCGGCCGAGCGCGTCGTCCTCCCCGACGCCTTCCTCGCCCTGGACTACATGCTCGACCGCTTCGCGTGGCTCATGGACGGCCTTGTCCTCCGGCCGGAGCGGATGCGCCGCAACCTCGAAGCCAGCCACGGACTTTTCTTCAGCCAGCGCTTGCTGCTGGCGATCGTCGAGCACGGGCTCGAGCGCGCGCGGGCATACGAGCTCGTGCAGTGGCTCGCGATGCGGGCGTGGGAGGAGGAGCAGGCGTTCGAGGAGCTGGCGCGAGCCGATTCCGAGATCACCGCGATGCTCGATGCGGCCGCGTTGGACGACGTCTTCGACCTCGGCGCCTACACCCGCCATGTCGACGTCGTCTTCGACCGAGTACAAGCCCTGTCCCGAAGAGAGGAGCGCATCCATGCCTGAGACGGCCACGTACGTCGGGAGCGGAAAGGTCCGCGAGCTCTACGCGCTCGACGACGAACGCCTGCTGCTCGTCGCGAGCGACCGGATATCGACGTTCGACGTCGTCCTCCCCACCGAGCTCCCCGACAAGGGACGCGTACTGACGGGCCTCTCAGCGTTCTGGTTCGCCCGCACGCGCGAGATCTGCCCCAACCACTTGCTCAAGCTTCGGCCCGACGGCCGCTCGCTCGAGTGCCGGCGGCTCGAGATGCTGCCGATCGAGTGCGTCGTCCGCGGGTATCTCGCCGGCTCGGGGTGGAAGGACTACCAGGCGACGGGCGCCGTCTGCGGTCATGCGCTTCCGGCGGGACTGCGGGAATCCGACCGCCTCCCGGAGCCGATCTTCACACCGGCGACGAAGGCGCACACCGGTCACGACGAGAACATCACGCGGGAGGAGGCCGGAGAGCTCGTCGGCGCCGACCGCCTCGCCGCGGCCGAGGCCATCTCGCTCGCCCTCTACACCTACGCGTCCGACTACGCCGCGAAACGCGGGATCATCATCGCCGACACGAAGTTCGAGCTCGGAACCGACGCTGATGGTCGCCTCATCCTCGGTGACGAAGCGCTGACCCCGGACTCGTCGCGCTTCTGGCCGGCGGACTCGTATCAGCCGGGACGAGGCCAGCCGTCGTTCGACAAGCAGTTCGTGCGCGACTACTGCGAGACCCTCGGCTGGGACAAGACCGACCCCGGACCGGAGCTCCCCACGGAGGTCGTCGCGGGAACGCGGGGGCGTTACGTCGAGGCGTTCGAGCGCCTGACCGAGCTCTCGTTCGACCGGTACCTCGCCGATCCCGCGACGGTGCTGCGATGAAGGCGACCGTCCTCGTTCGGCCGAAGCCCGGCATCCTCGACCCGCAGGGCGAGGCGGTCGAGAGCTCACTGCGCCAGCTCGGCTTCTCCGTCGGCGATGCCCGCGTCGGCCGCGTCGTCGACCTCGAGGTGGCGGAGAGCGACCCGGCGGCGGCGCGCGCCGAGATCGAGCAGATGTGCCGGCAGCTGCTCACGAACCCGCTGATCGAGAGCTACGAGATCGAGCTCCAGACTTGAGCGACGCCCGGCCACGTATCGCAGTCGTCACCTTCCCAGGGTCGAACGACGACCGGGATGCGCTGCTCGCACTCGAGCAGCTCGGCGCTATCGGCGTGCCCGTGTGGCACGGCGACGAGCAGCTTCCCGAGGTCGCAGCCGTCGTCCTCCCAGGCGGGTTCTCGTACGGCGACTACCTCCGGTGCGGAGCGATCGCGCGCTTCTCGCCGGCGATGAAGGCGGTCGCTGCGTTCGCGGCCGAGGGCGGTCCCGTGCTCGGGATCTGCAACGGCTTCCAGATCCTCTGCGAGGCGGGTCTGCTGCCGGGCGCCCTGCGGCCGAACGCATCGCTCGCGTTCATCTGTCGTGATGTCGTCCTGAGGGTCGAGCGCGCCGACACCCCGTTCACCGCCGGCTGCACGCCGGGGCAGCGCATGACGATCCCCATCAAGCACGGCGAGGGCTGCTGGTTTGCGGACGTCGATCTCGCCGCCGACCTCGAGGCGAACGGTCAGATCGTCCTCCGCTACGAGGACAACCCGAACGGCTCGATCGCGGACGTCGCCGGCGTCTGCAACGCGTACGGCAACGTCATGGGGCTCATGCCCCATCCCGAACACGCGGTCGATCCGCTCGTCGGCTCAGGCTCTACCGACGGGGCGCTGATCCTCGGGGGGCTCGTCGAGGCGGCGCGCGCGAGGTCCGGCGCGCCGGCAGCTGCGGCAGCCGGCTAGCCACCGTCGAACGTGAGCGCCGCGGCGAGGGCCTCGTGCTCCGCCAGCGCCTTGCGAAGCCGCTCCAGGTCGGCTCCGCGCAGCGTGACCGGCCCACGCCGGGTGACGCCGTCGGTGGTGTAGGCGAAGCGGACGAGGCGATCGCCCTTCGGGTCCTCGAGCAGCTGGATCAGCGATGCAAAGCGCTTGTCGCCCGCGCGCTGCTGCAGCCTGACCTCGTCGACGAGGGTGGCCTTGCCCCAGATGGTCGTGATGTCTGGCATGACAACGACGCTACCGAGGGAAGAGCGACGTATGCGTGTCGTCTCTGTGTCGAAGGTGCGCGGAGCTATCCCCAGCGGAAACCGGTCGCGGAAGCGGCCGGCTCGAGCGGGCTGTCGGGCAACGCCGGATCGAGGGGCGCTGTGTTGTAGCCGCCGGGCGCGACGTCGTTCGGCATGTCCGAATGGAACAGGGAGGCGAGGTACTGGATCTGCCCCCGGCCGACCGCCAGCTCGAACTGGCCACCGCCGTACATGCCGATCCCGCGCTCGCCGCAGTAGTCGTACGTCTCGAACAGCCGCCGCAGCGGGCCGAATCGCGACGGCTTGATGTTGATCGTCCGCGGCGGAAACGGCAGCGCCTCCACGTCGGCGACGGAGTGAATCGGAGCGTCCCACGTGATCCGCTCTCGATGCGGTTCGAGCACCGCATCCGTCTCGGGTGTCAGCGCCGGGTCCTCGATCCAGGCCGCGGGAAAGGCCTCGGCGACGAGCCGATACAGGGAGGGATCGGCCGGGTTGTCGACGACCGTCCCCTTGTACTGACCCTTCAGGTCGAGCGTGTCCACGCGCCCGATCCCCGCGAGCTCGGCGACAAGCTCGGGCGTCCAATCCGGGACGGGATCCAGCTTCAGCCGAGTCTGCGGATGGGCGACGAGCAACTCGCGCACGTGCTCGATCGATGCCCGCGTGGAGACGACGAAGTGAACGGGACGCGGCTCGCGGCCGAGCGTGTCGGCGAGCGAGTGCCGGGCTTGCCGCAGTGCCAGGTCGAGCGCGGCGCTCTCGAACGCCCAGCGCCGATAGTCGGCGAACGCCGGTATCTCCAGCGGCTCGGGGAAGAGCTCGAGGCCGTCCAGATGACGCGAGAACGAGTCGATCGTCCAGTCGCCGGCGAGCGGCAGTCCCGAGGCGACCGTCTGCAGACGGTCGTGCGCCTCGCCGCTGTAGGTGACATCCTCGCCGAGGCCATCCTCGCCGCCGCCGCGCAGGCGCACCGTGGTCGTCACGCGCGTGAACTCGCTCGAGACCTCGTGCGAGCGGCGCTCCAGCTCGTGGCCTTCGATCGCCAAAGGCAAGTCCGAGATCAGCGCGTAGCTCGACACAATGACGCGGAGTATGGCCGTCCGCCTCCTCCTCGCAGCAGCGCTGGTCGCCACGCTCGCCGGCTGCGGCGCCGACGACAAGACCGAGCGCGAGCTGAAGCTCCTCGCGCCCGCCGGGGTCGTCCGGGACGTCACCGCGTTCGAGCGCGACACCGGCTGCCGCGTCGACCGACGCATCTATGACGACGACGAAGACCTCGCCGCGATCGCGCGCCGGCGCGACGTCGACGTCGTCGCGCGCCCAATCCGGCGCGGAGAGACGCCCGATGACGCGGTTGACCTCGTCCGGATCACGCTCGAGCCCGGCCTCGAGATCACGATCCCGAAAGAGCTCGCACGCGCATACGACCGCCCCACTCGCCCTGCCGGGCGGCGGCTGACCCGCTGGACGATCCGACAGGACGGGGAGAACCCTGAGTGCGCTCGTCGCTGGCTCGCCTACGCCACGTCCCAGTAGACCTCCGGGTCGAGCAGCGCGAGGAACCCCTCGGGGTCGGGGATCGCGGCCTCCGGCGGCTGCACGCTCGCGAACGACATGCGGCGCTCGAGCAGTTCCGTCGCGGCCCGAGCCGCGGGCTCCGACGTCGACCGCGCCGCGCGAGGAGGAGTTCGAACGGATCGTCGAGGTGCTCGGCGCGCTGCTGTCGGAGGCGTGGGAGCGGCTCGGCCGCGAGCGTGTGCTGGCGGCGCGCTAAACGGTCGGCTTAGGGGATCACCGCTGCGTTGGCGTCGTTGGCCCAGCCGCGCCACAGCAGGTCACCGTCGGCGATGCCGTCGATGCCGTCCTGCATCGCCCACTGCTGGGTAAGGAACGTCGAGGAGCACACCGAGCCGCAGAGCTGTGAGCGTACGAATCCCTCCGATGCGTCCCAGGCCTTGTCGATCGTGTGCTGGAAGATCCCCGATTCATGGTGGACACCGCCGACCGTCGTCGAGCCGGACTGCCAGAGCCGGACGTGGTACTGCTTGCCGAACCCGTCCGAGCGGAAGAGCTGGACGTTCTGTGCCACGCGGGTGGGCGTGGCCAAGTGAAGGTACTGGCTCGAGCCGAAGCCCCACGTCGTCCAGCCCTTCGCGCGTAGCCGGTCGCGCACCTGCGCCCACGTCTGGTGCGGGAAGATGAGGTTGATCGGGTCGCAGTTGTACGTCGTTCCCTCGCCCGGGTCGGTCCAGGCGACGCAGCCCGTGTTTCCGGGCATCGTGAACGGATGGAAGGTCGCGTCGCCGTAGGTGTCCGACACGGCGCCCGCGGTACCGGCCACCGCGAGCAGGCCACAGAACGCGACGATCGCGAGGCGAAGCCTCATTGCGATCGAGGGTACTCCGACGGCTAGCGCAGCGCCAGCTCGAAGTACGTCGTGCCGTGGACGGGGTTGGGGCGGTAGGCCTCGATCTCGACGAACCCGAGCGAGCGGTAGAGGTCGCGGGCCGCGGTCATGGTCGGGAGCGTGTCGAGCCGCATCCGCTCGTAGCCGGCGTCCCGACCGGCGGCGACGATCGCCCCGGCCAGGCTACGGCCGAGCCCGGTGCCGCGGTGTGCCGGACGCACGTAGAGCCGCTTCATCTCGCAGATGCCCGGCTCGAAGGGCCGCAGCGCGACGCAGCCGGCAGCCTCCCCGCCGTCGAGCGCGAGCAGGAGCCGACCCTCGGGCGGCACGTAGTCGCCGGGAAGCTCGGCGAGCTCGCGCTCGAAGCCCTGGAAGGCGAGGTCGACCCCGAGCGCGCCGGCGTACTCGTCGAACAGCGCGCGAACGGTGGGCAGGTGCTCCCGGCCGTGCCCGTCGACGATCCTCAAGAGCTGCGGGCGGCCGAAAGGCCGAGCGCGACGAAAACCGTTCCAGAGACCCAGCGCCGCACGGCGAGGTAAGCGCGACTGCGTTTGAGCAGTTCCCCGAGCGTCCCCGCTGTGAGCGCCCACATCGAGTCGGACACGAGAGCGATGGAGACGAAGATCAGGCCGAGGACGAAGACCTGCGCGGCGGCAGTGGCGCCTTCGGGATCGACGAACTGCGGGAGGAAGGCGAGGAAGAACAGCGCCGTCTTCGGGTTCAGCACGTTGACGACGACACCGTCGCGGAAGAGGCGGCGCCGTGGACGGTGCACGCTGTCTTCGGCGACGGGATCGTCGCGTGAAAGCAGGCGCAGCAGTCCGAGGACGATCAGGTACGCAGCGCCGGCGTACTTCACGATCGCGAAGGCCGTCGCCGACGAGGCGAGCAGCGCCGAGAGGCCGATCGTCGCTGCAGCCACGTGGACGAGACCACCGGTGCCGATCCCGAGCGCGGAGACCACCCCGGCAGTCCGTCCCTGGTCGACGCTCTGCGTGACGACGTAGAGCACTGCGGGCCCAGGTACGACTGCGAGTGCGAGCGAGGCAACCGCGAAGAGGACGAGCGAGTCGGGCATCCCTACATGATGCAGCTAGCTTCCCTTGCGCCTCTTGCGGTAGCGCCTCGTCTTCTGGCGGTTTCCGCAGAGGGTCATCGAACACCAGCGCGCGGTTCGATTCCTCGAGTAGTCGAAGAAGGCCCAGCGACAGTTGCGGCAGGCCTTCAGGCGCGGCCAGGTGCCGTCGAGGATCGACGCGAACGCGATCTCGACGAGCTCGGTCAGGCCGCTACCCGCTCGCTTGTCAGCTGCCGTCCAGGAGATCTGCAGGTCGGCGCCGACGGCCGCCCTCAGCCCGCGCGCCGACTTGTTGATGACACCGAGCGCGTCTTCCGCCGGCTCCTCCCCTTCACGGTTTGCGATCAGGAGCACCCGGAAGGCGTCGCGGAGCTCGTGGGCGCGACGAAGACCGCTCGGCCCGCGCGGGCTCGCCGTGATCCCCTTCTCCTCGAACCACTGCGCCAGATCCTTCGGCGTGGCAAGCCACTCGCGGTTGTTCTCCAGGTCGACGGTGTTGACGAACGCCTGGACGACGTTGAGCGGAGCCGGAGCCGCCTTGGGGACGTCGTAGCGAGGCACCAGCTGAGTCTAGAGACGCCGGCACGCTTTCGACACCTGCCATAGTCTATGGCTGGTGTCGCTACACAGCGCCATTCGGCGGGTCGCCGCACCTCTTCGCCTGGCATTCGTGCGGCTGGGGCACGGGCCGGGGCGGGCTCTCCTGATCGGCGCCGGAATCGCAGCGGCGACCGCGGCCCTCGTGGGTCTCTACGCCGGCACGCGAGTCGCCCAGGACAAGGACGTCGCCGGTCGGGTCGCCCGCTTGCCGGACGAGACGAAGGCGATCCGGCTTCAGTCCTTCACCGTCTCGGGTCAATCCGAGCCGTATGCGTCTCTCGATCGGCTGGCCAGGACGACGCTGACGCCGGTGCTCGATCGCGAGCCGATCGCGACCGTGCTCTATCGCGAGAGCACGATCGGAGGGAAGTACCTGGGCCTTGGCGCGGTCGACGGCATGCGCCCGTGGGTGACGCTTCGTTCCGGTCGCTTCCCCAAACGCTGCGGCGTCGATCGTTGCGAGGTGGTGCAGATCCGCGGCCGGGGCGGCATCCCGAACGTTCGGGGCCTTCGCCTCATTCGTGTCGGGACGGGCGACCTGCGGACGGCCACCCTGTTCGGCGACGCAATCGCACCGGCCGAAAACGCTCGCGCGGAGGCTGCTCTGAGCGAAAGCTTCCGACGCTCTGCGCGGTACCACCTGCCGGCGCCTCCGCCGATCGTCCTCGCCGAAGGTGTCGCGGCGCTCAATGGCCTTCCAGGGTTGAAGGACGAGTTCCGAACGTACTCGTGGATCGTTCCCCTCGAGCGGGGCGACGTCCGTGTCTGGTCGGTAGCGTCGCTCAATCGCTCCATCGCCCAGGCACGGTCGACAGCCCAGTCTCGCTCGGAATCGTTCGAGATTCGGGCTCCGATCGACGAGCTCGCGGATGCTGCTGACCAAGCAACGGTGGCCGGTCGGCGCCTGGCTCTGGTCGCGGGTCAGACCGTCGCACTCCTGCTCGCGTTCGGTCTCGTAGCCGCGAGTCAGTCGCGTCGCGAGGTAGAAAAATCGACGCGGCGCCTCGCTTGGCTCGGGAGTCCGGGCTGGCAGATCCTGACGGGCCTGACCGCCGAGGTCGGTCTGGTGACGCTCGGCGCTGCCATTGCCGGCTGGGGAATCGGGATCGTCTTGGCCGCCATTGCGGCCGGCGCAGCCGGCGAGCCGGTCGGGCCGATCCTGCTCCACTCTGCTCTCGCCCCGGCCGCGATCTTCGTCGTGGTCGGCGCAGTCTTCCTCGGCACTCTCGCCTTGCTCCTGGTCTTGAAGGCTCGGCCCGTCGACATTCGCGGCGCCTCCCTCTCGGTGCTCGACCTGGCCGCCCTCGGTCTCGCCGCTACGACGGGCGCGCTCCTGCTTCGAGGCCGGCTGGATGCTGCGACGATCGTCGCCGAACGAGGAACCGGAATCGCGCTGCTCCTTCTCCCCGGTCTGATCGCGGCACTCGTTGCGATCGTCGTCGTCCGCGTGTTTCCGCTGCTGCTGCGCGCGCTGCGCCGCGCCCTTCCGATGCGAGCGGCGGAGGGTCAGCTGGCGGTCCTCTCGCTGATCCGAAACCCCGGACGTCCCGCCGTGACGGTGGCCTTCACCGCGGTCAGCCTTGGCCTGGCGATCTTCGCCGCCTGCTACGGCTCGACGCTCGCGCGTGCACATGGCGATCAGGCGCGGTTCGCGACGGGGGCGGATTTCGTGCTTCGGGAGGATCCCCTGCGATTGATCTCCGTCCGCCGGGCGATCGACGAACGGGCCCTGAAGGACCTGGGGGTCGGTGTCGACGCGGACCTCGTTGCGCGCTTCAGCGGCAGCCTGCCCGGCGCACGCGAGGTGACGGGCATTGCCGTTCTCGGACTCGACGACCGCTCGCTCCCCTCGGTGGACGGTTGGCGCCACGACTTCTCGCCCGTGCCTCTGAGTACCCTTGCCGCCCGCGTCCGTCCGACTCGTCGGATGACCGTGACCGCGCCGCTCGTGCCCGCGGGTGCAGACCGCATCGCGATACCGGTCGAGGCACGTGGGCGGCCGATCTCCGTCGTCGCGCTCTTGCGCACGGCGAGTGGCGACGTTGAGAGCGCTCAGTTGGGCGCACTGCCCATTGCCGGCCGGACGGTGCTCAGCGCGCCGCTCAGCTTGCGAGGGCCCGCCCGACTCCTGGCTCTCCGCTTCGATCCTCCGCCGCGTCTGGTCGAGCGCGGTTCGGATGCCGGTGGCGTCGGCGAGAACACCGTCAGCCTCGGCGCGGCTCGGATCCGCGTGGGCGGGCGAACCGTCGTCCTGACCAGGTATCGAAGGTGGCTCGGTCTCGGTGGTGTCAGAGAGCCTGCCCGCGGCCGCCTTCGCATCACCGTCACGGATGCCGTGCGAAGCTACTTCCGGCCGCGCCAGCCATCGGACGGGAGACCACTTCCCGTCATCGTCTCGCCACAGCTCTCTCGCCTTGCCGCCGAGGACGGGCGCCTCCGGCTCGACGTCGCCGGCACGAGGATCGTCGGGCGGGTCGTGGGCGTCGCCGAACGCTTTCCGGGCACTTCGGAGGGCACGCTCAGCGGCGACTTCGCGGTCGCCGACAGGGACTCGCTGCTCACGACGCTCAGCGCCGCCGATCCCGCAACCGGCGAACCCAATGAGCTCTGGATCGAGACCTCTCCGGAAGCGAACGCCGAAGCCGTCGCCGGCCGCCTGCGTCGACCTCCGTTCAGCGCGCTTGCGCTCACAGACCAACGACAGCTGGAGGAAGGGTTGCGCGCGAACCCGGTCGCGCGCGCGGCAGAGCTGATGCTCGTCACCGCCGCGGGCGTCGCCGCGCTCCTCGCCTTCCTCGGGCTGGCGTTGGGAGTGCTCGCCGAGCTCCGCGACGAACGCGGCGAGCTCCACGACCTCGAGAGTCAGGGATTCAAGCCGTCGCAGCTTCGGAAGCAGATCCGGCGGCGAGGGGCGTTGCTCGTGCTCCTCGGCATCGCCGGCGCCGCGGCACTTGCTGCGGCGCTCAGCGTCATCGTCATCGACATCGTCGCCGTCACCGCCACAGGCGGCGAGCCGCAGCCTCCGCTCCAACTCACGGTCCACTGGCCGGAGGTCTTCGCGATCGCCGGTGCGGCGCTTCTCGCTTCCTATGCCTTCGTGACGCTGGCGACGCGGCGCGCCTTCCGCGGCGCCGCAGCCGGCCGAGGAGGAGCGCTCGCGCCGTGAGCGACGCTGCTCTGCAAGTAGCCGACGTCTTCCGCGTTCACACGACGCCGGAAGGCAGGGCCGCAGCGCTCCAAGGCCTGACGCTCCGGGTCGACCACGGCGAGACCGTGATCGTACTCGGGCCCAGCGGATCGGGAAAAACCTCCCTCCTTCGCATCCTCGCCGGCTTCGACCGCCCCTCGACGGGCACCGCACTGGCCTATGGGCTCGACCTGGGTCGAGCCTCCGCACGGACGTTGTCGCGGTACCGCGCGACGACGGTCGGCTACATCGACCAGCACTATGCGCTCGCGCTGTTGCCGGAGCTGTCTGCCCGTGAGGCCGTGGAGCTTCCGCTCGCGCTCCGCGGCGAGGCGCCGCGTGAGAGGCGTGCACGCGCTCGAGAATTGCTCGAACGGGTGGGGCTGCAGGACAAGGGCGAGGCGCGGCCCGCGGAGCTCTCCGGCGGCGAGCAGCAGCGGGTGGCGGTGTGCGCCGCCATCGCTCATCGGCCCAGGCTCGTCCTTGCCGACGAGCCGACGGGTGAGCTGGACGCGGACAGCGCCGCGTCCGTCTACGCGCTCTTGCGCGAACTCTCCCGAACGCACGGCCACACCATGGTGCTCGTGAGTCACGATCCGGCGTCGACGGCGATTGCGGATCGCTCGATCCGCATCCGCGATGGCCGCGTGAGCGAGGAGGCGGCGAGCGGAAACGGCTCGAACGAGCTCCTCGTCGTCGGACGCGGCGGGTGGATCCGGGTGCCCGACCCGCTCCTGAGCCAGGCCGGGATCACGTCATACGCGCAAGCGGCCGCCGAGCGGGGCAGGGTCGTGCTCACACCGGTTTCCACCGTGGCGCCGAAGCAGCAGGTGTCTTCGGCTCGACCACTCGCCACGACGCTCTCGCCGAGCGCCGCTGAAGTCAGGCTCGACGACGTGGTGAAGGACTACGGCCACGGCGAGGCGCGAACGCGGGTGCTGCGGGGATTGACGACCACCTTCGCCCCGAGCAGGTACCACGTCGTCACGGGGCCGTCAGGCTCCGGGAAGACAGCGCTGCTCCAACTGGTCGCGGGCCTGGAGCTGCCCACCTCAGGCGAGGTCGAGCTGCTCGACAAGCGTCTCTCGACGCTGAATCGCGAGGAGCGCGCTGAGCTCCGCCGCGACGCCGTCGGAATCGTCAGCCAGCACCTCCAGCTTCCGCCGTTCCTGACGGTGACCGAGACCGTCGACCTCTCGCTCGCACTTCGCGGCGGCGACGCGCGGCGGGAGCGCGTGGAGCGCGCCATTCGTGTCGTCGGCCTGGAAGAGCGCGTCGCGCATCGCGTCTCGGCGCTCTCGAGTGGTGAGCAGGCCAGACTCGCGGTTGCTCGTGCGATCGCCTCGGGGCCGGCGGTTCTGCTCGCCGACGAGCCGACGGCGCGGCTCGACCAGGCGAACTCACTCGTCCTCGCCGGCCTGCTTCGGACCCTCGCCGAGGCGGGCGTGACCGTCATCTGCGCGACTCACGACCCTCTGCTCATCCAGCACGCCCACCACGAGCTCGAGCTCGCACCGCTGGCTGCGACGACGAAATCCACCGTCCTCAGGTGAGGGCGAGGTTCCCGGCTTCAGACCTCCCATCACGGGCGATGGCCTCGACGCGATGACGCGAGGCTCGCTGATCGGCGGCATCCTCGGCGCGCGAGGCGGCTGCGGCAACGACCGAGCGACCTGGGCACGCGCGCTATCGTCGCCCGGTGCGCACCCGGCGCTCGATCACCGTCGTCGGCTGCCACGCGGGCGGCGAGATCGGCAACGTCGTCGTCGCCGGAGTCCTGCCACCGCGCGGCGAGACGGTCTTCGAGCAGATGCAGGCGCTTCGTGACGACGACTCGCTGCGCCGGTTGTTGCTGCGCGAGCCGCGCGGGAGCGTCGCCTGCCACGCGAACCTCGTCGTCCCAGCGACGCGCGAGGACTGCGACGCAGGGTTCATCATCATGGAGCCGACGGAGTACCCGGCGATGTCCGGCTCGAACACGATCTGCACGACGACCGTGCTGCTCGAGACCGGAATCGTCCCGATGCAGGAGCCGGAGACGGTTGTTCGGCTGGAGGCGCCGGGTGGCGTCGTCGAGACACGAGCCGCGTGCCGAGACGGCCGCTGCGAGAGCGTCGAGTTGACGAACGTCGCGTCGTTCGTCGAGCAGCTCGACGCGCCGCTCGAGGTCGAGGCCCTCGGCACGGTGAGCGTCGACCTCGCCTACGGCGGGATGTGGTACGCGATCGCCGACGCGGCAGCACTCGGCTTCGCGCTCGAGCCGCGCGAGGCGCGAGAGCTCTCGCTCGTCGGCGAGCGCATCCGCGCCGCGGCCCGCGACCAGCTGTCCTGCGTCCACCCCGAGAACCCGGAGATCTCCGGCGTGAGCATCGTGCAGATCGCCGAGCCCTGGCGGGGCGCCGGCGAGGTGAGCCGCAACGCCGTGGTCGTCGCGCCCGGCCGCCTCGACCGCTCGGCCACCGGCACCGGCCTCTCGGCGCGGATGGCCGCGCTCCACGCGCGAGGGCAGATGCGCGTAGGCGACGCGATGACGCACGCGTCGGTACTCGGTACCACCTTCGACGGACGGATCGTGGCGGAGACGCGCATTGGCGATCGCGCCGCGATCGTCCCCGCGATCCGCGGCAGCGCGTGGATCACCGGCATCACGCAGGTCTTCGTCGACCCCGACGACCCGTTCCCGGAGGGCTACCTGCTTCCGGACACGTGGGGCGTCAGCGGCCTGGACGAGCAGTGATCAGCGGGCGGCGAGTCGCGCGACCGTGCTCGAGCCCGAGTTGACGACCCAGACCGAGCCGCCGCCGAGGGCAATCCCGCGCGGCTGGTTCCCGGTCACCCGCGTGCCGGTCAGCCGGCGGCGCCGGATGTCGTAGCGGCTCACCGAGGCGCCGGAGTTGTTCGCGATCCACACGGTACGGGCCGTCGCGACGACCCCTTCCGGGCACGGGAAGCCGGGCAGGCGAACACGGCGCACGATTCGGTTCTTGCGCGCGTTGATCAGGATCAACCGCCCGCCGGAGCAGGAGCCCACCCAGACGCCCGAACCGCTGACCGCGATGCCCTGCGGGCCGGAGCCCGTGACGCCGAGCCGGATCGTCTTGACGACGCGGTTGGTCGTGAGGCTGATCCGCTGCATGGTGCCGCCGTCGAAACTCGTCACCCAGACGGCGCCGGCGCCGACCGCCAGGTAGCGCGCTTCCCGGCCGACACGAACTCGTGCGACAACGGTATTCGTCGCCGGGTCGATGCGCGAAACGGCGCCTTCCTTGTGTGAGACCCAGAGCGCACCGGCGCCGAAGGCCATCCCCTCCGGTCCCTCCGACTGACCTACGGGAATCGTCGCGACGGCACGATTCGTCGTCGGATCGACGCGGGTGATCGTGCCGGCGCTCCAGTCGGCTGTCCAGACCGAGCCCGCGCCCGCCGCGACGCCGATCGGACCTTTGCCGACGGCTGCCTCGGCCATCACGCTGTTCGTCGTCCGGTCGATCCGGACGACCGAATTGCGTTCGAAGCTCGTGACCCACGCAGACCCGTCCGCGTAAGCGACCCCGATCGGGCCGCCCGGAACAGCAATCCGCGCCTGGACGCGCGGAGGCGCGGCCGCGGCGTGGACCACGGCGGCAAGTGTGAAAGCGGTGCAGACGACGGCAGCCGCGGTTGTCCGTAGAGTTACCACAACCTTGCGCGACATTACCACAAGGTTGTTGTAGTGTCGGAGCGGACGATCCTGCTCGACGTCTTCGCCGCGAATCAGAAGCGCGAGCGCCTGATCGCCGAGGCGCTCGCCGAGACGGACCTGCCGCCGGAGGACTATCCCGTCTACGTCTACATCGGCGTCGAGGGCCCGCTCACGCCGACGGAGCTGGCGCGCGCGCTCGGCATGCCGCTCTCCACCGTGCTCTTCCGCGTGCGACGGCTGCAGCGCCGCGGCCATGCGGAGCGCATTCCCAACCCGGAGGACGGGCGTTCCTACCTGCTGCGGCTCACGCCGTCGGGTGAACGCCTCCTCGCCTTCGCGCGCCCGCTCTTCCGCGCCCGCGCCCTGGCGGTCGAGGCGCGGCTGGGCGACGAGCGCGTCGCCGCCCTGCGCGAAGCCCTCGACGAGCTCGGCCGCGCGATCGAGCGCGAGCTGGACGATGCCCTGCGCGAACCGGCGAGTTGACCTACAGCCCGGCACCTCAAAGCGAGAGGGCCGGCGGCGCGGCCGGCCCTCTCGAGTTCCGCTCAGATGAGATCCGCTACTTCTTGTAGACGTGGACGCGGTAGGAACCGCGGTCCGCGCTCACGCCCGTGATGTCGATCGCGAGCCCCGACCCCGCGGTTTTCACGGAGTTGTAGGGGATCGACGGGTTCCAGTAGGCCGTCGTCGAGGAGTCGTGGAAGCTCGACACCGGCTCCGACGTGTACGTCTGCGTCAGCTGGCGACTCTTGCTGATGACCTGCGTGAGCGTCATCTAGTTCGAGTCGACGCCGAAGGTCGAATCCCACGTCTGGATGCGCTGCCGCCACGGCGTCCGGCCGTCCGGCATCAGCTGGACCGCTGGATGCGAGTCGACCGGCAGGATCTGGCCCGCTCCGGGGTGCTCACCGGTGTTGTTGTCGGTGTAGCCCGAGTTCCGGTACGTGACCAGCAGGCCGTCGGCGTAGCAGAACTTCTCGACCCAGTTTCCGACAGTGAAGTTGTACGCGCCGCAGAGACTCGTGTCGTTGTCGATGTAGCTCCGCGACTCGGCGAGGTAGTAGTGGAAGAACGTCTGCGTGTACTGACCGTTCGCCAGCTGCACGAAGCCGTTCAGCGTCCATCCTGCGGTCGAGCTCGCGGTGTCGACCGCACCTTGGAAGGAGATCGAGTCGACGGCGAAGCCCGGCCTGACGACCGCGCCATCCGTCCAGTAGCGGAAGCCGTACGCCGTCGTGCCCTCGGGCAGTGTGGCCGTCACCGTCGTCCAGCCGCCGGACGAGCCGGTGATCCCGAGGCCGAAGTTCTGGCCGTTCGGGCTCGTCGCCGTCGAGGCGCTGGTCTCCACGTTCTGCCACGTGCCGTTGACGAGCGCGCGGAGATACGCATAGTCCCAGTCGGTCTCGATGTCCCAGGTGGCGCGGAACCTGATCGGCGTCGCCGCCGTCAGGGCGCTCGGGAGGGTCTTCGAGGCCGACGTATCGATGTCGTCACCCCTCGTGGAGTAGAAGTAGTTCGGATCGGCGCCGTCGACCGGGAACGCCGTCGTCACCCTTGTGTAATTCGGGAGGTTGACGCGGAGCGCCTGGTAGCGGCCGTTCGACGCATGCTCGCCGGGGCCGAGGTCGAACGTCGCGTCCTGGCCCACGGAGGCCACCGCAAGGTCGTCGCCGAGCCAGCCCAGCGCGAGCTTCTCCCACGCGCCCATGTGGACGGGCTTGTCGCCGATCGCGTTCTCGCTGTCGGAGGCCCACGAGCCGGAGCTCATGAGCGTCCAGAAGCCCGTGCCGTTCTCCGACAGGCCAGAGGTGTCGTAGAGGTCCGGCAGACCGAGGTCGTGGCCGAACTCGTGCGCGAAGACCCCGACGCCGCCGTTTTCGGGCTGGATCGTGTAGTCGCCGACCCAGAGGCCCGTCCCCGGCAGGTTGTAGCCGCCGAGCTTGCAGTCGGCGGGACCCTCGTCGTCGTTGAAGTTCGCGTACCAACGGTGGCTCCAGATGACGTCGCCGCCGAGCGAGCCGCCGCCGGCCTCTTCGCCTTCGCCCGCATGGACGAGTCCGAAGTGGTCGATGTAGCCGTCGGCCTCGTGGTAGACGCCGTCGCCGTCGCAGTCGTACCGGTCGACCTGGTCGGCGAGGCCGAGGTCGAGCCCGGCATAGTTGCCTGAAGCGGCGATCGCCTTGAGGGCCGCATCGACGACGCGGTAGACGACGCCATTCGCATTGTCACTCCCGGCGCCGTCGGCCCGAGTGTTGGCGCCGTAATCGGCGGCGGTGCCTTCGATCTGCACCCACTTGCCGACCTGGCCCGTCCACGTGAAGCGGCCCGACGACTGCTGGAGGTAGAAGTCGCGCATCGACGGCAGGCCGTATGAGCCGCCGCCGTCGCTGAAGAGCATGTCGCGGTAGTGCTGCGGGCTGACGTCCGACGACCAGTACGTGCTGTTGTCGGCCGAGCGGCTCGGCTCGGCGAGGTTGCCGTGCTTGAGGTCGCTGAAGTCGATCAGCGCCGTCGTCAGGTACTCGGTCCCCTGAAGGCGATAGCGGACGCGGTTGCCGTTTCGCAACGTGACGAAACCGCTCGGATCCACCGCTGCCTGACCCCGAGCAACGAGGTCGGCGGCGGTGCGACGGGCCGCCTCAGCCTTCTGGACGAACTTCGGAAGCGGCTTCGCGTGGCCGATGGCGGTTCCGCCCTTGCCGGAAGCACCGGCGCCGGCGGCCGAGGTACCGGCGCGCGCTCCCGCACCGGTTGCCGAGGCCGCGACGAGGACGAGCGCCGCGAGTAGACCGAGCGACAGCCAGATTGGCTTGCGCAAAGATTCCTCGCTCGTTGTTACCCCGATTTGCCTCCCGGGCGGGAAGCGAATTGCATAGTAGAGCGATCTAAGTCAACGTCAAGTTCGCTCCAGAAGGGCGGCCCCGGGCTTCGCCGAACGCTCTTGCGTCTCACGATTCTGCTGTGACAATGAGACGCCGTGGCACAAGCAGTCCACAGTCTCGACGATGCCCGCAACGCCGCCGCGCGCCAGCAATGGCGGCGGGCGTACGAGGCCTTCTCCGCGATCGAGCCCGCGGAGCTGACGCCGACGGACGTCGAATGCTTCGCCGAGGCAGCGTGGTGGATGGGCAAGCTCGATCAGGCGATCGGGCTGCGCGAGGACGCCTACGCACGCTTCTCCTCCACGGGCGAGAGGCTCAAGGCCGCGCGCGTGGCGCTGAAGCTCTCGGACGACTACGCCGGACGCGGGGCGTTTGCGGTCGCGCAGGGGTGGTTCGCGAACGGCGAGCGGCTACTCGACGCCGAGCCCGAGTGCGCGGAGCACGGGGTGCTCGCGCTCGCGCGGGCCGCGAAGTACATGTTCGTCGAGGGGAATCTTCCCGGAGCGATTGCAGAGTTCGAGCGCGCGGTCGCGATCGGCGAGCGCTTCGGCGAGCGCGACACCCAGTTGTTGGCGCTGGCGGGGAAGGGTCGAGCTCTGCTCAAGAGCGGTGAGATCGAGCAGGGCCTCGCGTTGATGGACGAGGCGACGGCCTCCGCGGTCAGCGGTGGGATCGGCGCCTATTCGACGGGGCTCATCTACTGCATCACGATCAGCTCGTGCAACGACGTCGGCGACTACCGTCGGGCGGCAGAGTGGACGGAGGCGGCGAACCGCTGGTGCGATCGACTCGACGTCACCGGATTTCCCGGCGCCTGCAGGATCCACCGCGCAGAGCTCATGCGGCTCCGCGGCGACCTCCATGAGGCCGAGAAGGTCGCCCTCGCCGCCTGCGAGGAGCTGCACGACTTCGAACGCTTCATCACCGCCGGGGGCTACTACGAGGTCGGAGAGATCCGTCGGCGCCTTGGCGACTTCACCGCGGCTGAGGAGGCCTACGCGAAGGCGAACGAGCTGGGCAGCGACCCCCAGCCGGGGCTTGCGCTTCTCCGCTTGGCCGAGGGCAAGGTCGACGCCGCCGTCGCCGGCATCACCCGCAGCCTGCACGAGACCGAAGAGCCGTTGTCACGCCTCAGGCGCTTGCCTGCGCAGGTCGAGATCTCGCTGACAGCAGGCGACCTGAAGGCCGCTCGGACTGCGGCGGCCGAGCTCGAGGGGATCGTCGATCAGTACAAGCTGGGTGGCCGCCGCGCGCCGGCTTTCGAGGCGACCGTCCATCTGGCTTCGGGGCGGATCAAGCTCGCAGAGGGCGATGCCGAGGGTGCAATGCCGGATCTCCGTCGGGCGCGGGACGAGTGGAAGGAGGTAGGCGCGCCGTACGAGGTCGCCCAGGCGCGAGTGATGCTCGGCCTCGCCTTCCGCCGCAGCGGCGACGACCACGCCGCGCGGACCGAGCTCGAGGCCGCACTGTCGACGTTCACGCGGCTGGAGGCGACTCTGGATGCGAGCCGTGTCGAGGAGCTGCTCGGCCGGAAGCAGGCGCAAAGAACGTTCGTCTTCACGGACATCGTCGGCTCGACGAGGCTCCTGGAGACGCTCGGCGACGCCAAGTGGAGGAAGCTGCTCGCGAGGCACAACGAGCTGCTCCGCGGCCACATCGTCGAGAAGGGCGGTGAGGTCGTCCAGCAGACGGGCGACGGATTCTTCGCCGCCTTCGAGAACCCGAAGGCGGCGATCGAGGCGGCGGTTGCGATCCAGCGGGCGCTCGACGACGAGATCGTCGCGCCCGACGTGAGGATCGGCGCCCACATCGGCGGCGCGTTCTCGAACGACGGGGACTTCAACCAGTACGGCGGTGAGGCCGTCCACCTCGCTTCGAGGATCGGCGCCGCGGCCGGCCCTGCCGAGATCCTCGTCAGCCGCGAGACGCTGGACGGCCTCAGCACCGGATTCCGGCTCTCCGAGCCGCGTGCGGAACGCTTCAAAGGCTTCGACGAGCCGGTCGAGGTCGTCTCCGTCGACTGGCGCTAGCTCGGGATGCGCGCGGTGCCGGCGATGTACGGCGCCGAGGTGACGGTCAGCACCGACGACGAGTGGAAGCCGCGCGTCAGCTCTTCGAGCTCGAAGCCGGCAGCGGTGATAGCCGACTCGGTGTCGCGCGTCGTCTCGCAGCCGCCGAGTGCTCTCGTCCAGAAAAGCCGGTCGGCGGCCCGCTGAACGCCGCGGAAAGCCCGGTGCCGCGAACGGACGTGCTCCAGGAAGCGCAGCTCGCCGCCGGGCTTCAGCACCCGGCGGAGCTCGCGCAGCGCCGCTTCGGGATCGGACACGCTGCAGAGGACGCCCATCACCACTGCCGCGTCGAACGAGGCGGCCGCTGCCGGCAGCGCGGCGGCGTCGCCGTCGACGATCTCGAT
>DATFQN010000028.1:0-43920 GCA_035264165.1 Gaiellaceae bacterium | reverse complement strand
AGACAGGAGTACATGCGACCAACACTCTTCATCCTCATCGCGCTCCTCCTCGTTCTCGTTCCGACCGGGGCCGCGCAGACGACCGCGCAAGCCAGCTCCACGCTGCTCGTCCGCGACTCGAAGTACGGCCGGGTGCTCTTCGACGGGCGCGGCTACGCCCTCTACGCGTTCACCCGCGACCGACGCGGCGGCCCGAGCCGCTGTTACGGCGCATGCGCCGCAGCGTGGCCGGTGTACTTCCGCGCGGGGGCTCTAAGCGCCGGCAAGGGTGTGAAGCAGTCGCTGCTTGGGGCCGTGCGCCGAAACAACGGCAAGCGCCAGGTGACGTACAACGGCTGGCCGCTCTACTACTACGTCGGCGAGAAGGGACGCCCGGGCGTGATCCTCTGCCAGAACGTCGACGAGTTCGGCGGCCTGTGGCTCGTCGTCAGGCCGAGCGGCCGGCTGGTTCGCTAGGCCTCCGCGGCCCTAACTCGCCAACGGCGCGCCTGAAGGCTCCGTCCGGCGAACGCGATCGCGGCGATCGCGGCGGTCAGTGCCGCGACGATCGCTACGCCTCCCGGCAGGCGCGTCAGCGATTCCATCAGCGCGCCGACGGCGCCCGCGCACGGGATCGTCAGCACCCAGGCGAGGAGGATGTTCCCCGCCACGCCCCACCGGACTGCGGAGAAGCGCGTCGTCGCCCCGGCCCCCAGCACGGAGCCGCTGATCACGTGCGTCGTCGAGACCGGGAAGCCGTAGTGGGCAGTCGTCCAGAGAATGCTCGCGCAGGCGGTTTGCGCCGCGAATCCCTGGGGCGGCTCCAGCTTCGCGACGCGGGTTCCGAGGGTCTTGATGATCCGCCATCCGCCGGCGTAGGTCCCGAGGCCCATCGCAGCGGCGGCGCTCACGATCACCCACGTCGGGGGCCGCTCGAAATCGGGCGACAGGTGGCCGGACGCGACGAGGGCGAGCGAGATGATCCCCATCGTCTTCTGCGCATCGTTCGTCCCATGGGTGAACGCCACGAAGCCGCCGGACACCAGCTGCAGGCGCCGGAACACCCGGTTGACCTTGCTCGGAGCCCGGCGCCGGATGATCCAGAGGACGACGAGCATCAGCGCGGCGGCCACGAGGATCCCGAGGAACGGCGCGAGGAGGGATGGGATCAGCACCTTCTCCTTGAGCCCCGACCACTTGATCACGTCCCAGCCCTCGGCAGCGACCGCGGAGCCGATCATCCCGCCGATCAGCGCGTGGCTCGAGCTCGAAGGCAACCCGAGGTACCACGTGATCAGGTTCCACGTGATCGCTCCCACCAAGCCGGCAAGCACGATGTCGAGGGTGATGATCTCCTGGTCGACGATGCCCTTCGCAATCGTGGCGGCGACCGCGAATGAGACGAAGGCGCCGAGGAAGTTCAGGATCGCCGCGCTGAGCACCGCCAACCGCGGTGAGAGCGCCTTCGTCGAGACGGAAGTCGCAATCGAGTTGGCCGTGTCGTGGAAGCCGTTCGTGAAGTCGAAGAAGAGGGCGACCGCGACGACGGCGAAGAGCGTGAGCTCCACCGGGTCTAGAGATTCTTCACGACGATGTTGCCGACGACGTCGGCGGCCGTCTCGCAGGAGTCGATCGCATCCTCTAGCGCCTCGAGGATGTCCTTCCAGCGGATCACCGTCATCGCGTCGACCTCCTGATCCTGGAAGAGGGACGCGATCGCGTCGCGCACGAGTCGGTCGCCGTCGTCCTCGAGGCGCTTCACCTCGACGAGGTAGCGCTCGGCGCTCCGAAGGCCGCGAAGCTCGGCCAGTGCCTTGGCGAGGTTCTCGACGGCGGACACGAGAACGCGCGACAGCTCGATCGCCTGGTTCATCGGATGCCCGACCTGGTAGAGCCCGAGCAGATCCGACGCGTTCTCGATGTAGTCCACGACGTCGTCGATGGCCTTCGCGAGCTCGTAGATGTCCTCGCGGTCGAACGGCGTGATGTACTGGGTGTTGAGCAGCTCGATGATCTGCCGCGTCAGGTCGTCACCGCGGTTCTCGAGCTCCTTCACCTCCTGCTGGTGGACGACGCGCTCGGGGAACGTTCCGAACCGTTCCTCGGCCTTGCGCGCCGTCGCCAGCGCGTTCTCGCCGGCCGCGGTGAACAGGTCGTAGAACTCGGTCGTCCGCGGTACGAGCGACAGCTTCATGACGTCTCCTTCACCGGGGTGCGGCGGCAGGCTAACTCAGGAGTCCGGATGCGAGGCGTCGGTGAACTCGCGGAACTCGCCGGTGACGAGATACGCGGTCTGCTCGCCGATGTCGACGGCATGGTCGCCGATCCGCTCCAGGCAGCGGGAAACCACGATCATGTGGAGCCCCCACTCGCGCCGAGCGGGGTCGTTGCCGAGCTCGAGCACGTGTTCGACCAGGCGGCGGTTCGCCCGGTCGATCAGCTCGTCGAGGTCGACGAGGCTCTCCGCGCCGGCGAGGTCGCGCTCTGCCAAGGACGTCATCGCCACCCGCAGCATCTCCTCCGCCCGGCTCCCCATCTCCTCGAAGGCCTCGACGAGCATCTCGTCCGGCTCGAGCTCCGCAGTCAGCTTCGTCAGCTTGGCGATCGTCACGCAGAGGTCGGCCATCCGCTCGAGGCCGAGGTTGATGTGGAGAACGGCGAGGACCAGGCGCAGATCGCTCGCCACGGGCGTCTGGCGCGCAAGCAGCTGCTCGATGCCGGTGCCGATAGAGAGGTAGCGCTCGTCCACCTCGTCATCGAACGCGATTACCTCGTCGGCGAGCTCGACGTCCTGCTGCTGGACCGCGTTCAGCGCCCCGCGTAGTGCGCGGAGCACCAACTCGCTCTCTTCGTGGAGGTCAGCCTGGAGCTGCTCGAGCTCCTCCTGGAAGGTGATCCGCACCGTTCGATGCTATCCCGCGCGGCTTCGGCCGAACGTGCACCGCACCGTCAGCCCCGCCCCCGGTTCGCCGGACGCCTCGACTGTGCCTCCGGCGGCGGCGACGATGTGCTTCACGACGGCGAGGCCGAGCCCGGTCCCCCGCGAGCCGCGGACTCGGTCGGCACGGAAGAACCGCTCGAAGAGGCGAGGCAGGTCCTCGGTGTTCACGCCGGTTCCGTCGTCCGCGGCGACGAGCTCGTTCGGTGCGACCGAGATCGTCAGCGTCGCGCCGGGGCCCGCGTACCGGATCGCGTTCTGGGCGAGGTTGTCGACGACGACCCGGAGCATGCGTGGGCGCAGTGGAAGCTCCGCCATCGGGTCTCCTTCGGCGCGGAGCATCACCGCTGCTCGATCCGACGCCTCACGGTGTCGGGCGAAGACCTCCTCGACGACCGGCAGCGCGCGCGTCGCTCCGAGCGCGACGATGGCGCGGCCCGTCTCGAGCTCGCTGAGGAAGAGCACCTCGTCCACGACCTCGGTGATCTCCGCCACTTCGCGCCGCGCCTGCTCGGCCAGCTCGACCGGATCCTGCCCCGGCAGCGCCGCGGTCTCGAGCAAGGCGAGGATCCGCGCAAGCGGGGTGCGAAGCTCGTGGGAGACCGCTGCCGTGAAGCCGGCGCGCAGCTCGTCGTAGGAATCCTGGTCGCTCTGAGGCTCGGGTAGTCCATTCGCGAGCCGGTTTGTGGCGACAACGCGATTGTCGTCGCCGAGCACGACGAGCGGCTCGTCGCTTTCGTCGAGGAGCTCTTGAAGCCGCTCGGTGAGGGGACGAGCGTCCTCTTCGCGGTCTCGCGCGAAGGGCAACTTCATACTTCCGCGAGTATGGCGAAGGTCCTGATCGTCGAAGACGACGAGGTCATCGCCGACGGGATGGCGCGCCACCTCAGCGCAGCCGGCTTCGAGCCGCTGCGCGTCGCGGACGGGACGGCGGGCCTGCGGCGGCTCCGCTTCGAGCGGCCGGACGTGGCCGTCGTCGACCTGATGCTCCCGGGCACCGACGGCTGGAACCTCATCGAGAGCGCGCGGCGCGAGGGAATCGGGACGCCGATCGTCGTCGTCTCCGCCCGCGGAACGGAGCACGACCGGGTGCACGCGCTCGAGATCGGGGCCGACGACTACCTCGTCAAGCCGTTCTCGATGAATGAGCTCGTCGCCCGCGTGCAGGCCAACGCGCGCCGCGGCCCTCGCGCAGAGCAGGTCGACCGCGGCGACCTGATCGAGCTCGAGGAGCTCCGGATCGACCCGCGGGAGGTCCAGGCCTTCGTCCACGGCGAAGACGCCGGTCTCACTCCAACGGAGTTCCGGCTTCTCTACGCCCTCGCCCTCGAAGGCGGCCGGGTCGTCAGCCGCGACGAGCTGCTCCAGCGCGTTTGGGGTCGGCGGGAGACGCACCGCGACCGCACCGTGGACGTGTTCGTGCGGAAGCTCCGCGAGAAGGTCGACAAGCGAGCGCGGAACCACACCTTCATCCATACGCGCTACGGCGTCGGCTACAAGCTCGATGCCGAGCCGAAGCCGAAATAGCCGTTCACCACATCGACACCACCCGGTCACAACGTCGATGACCACTGGCCTCCGGCCGGGACCTAGCCTCCGCAGCAAGTGCAGACAACGCAGCGAAGGAGAGGAAAGAGCATGAGCTTGAGGAGAAGCGCAATCGCGGTTGCGCTCGTCACGGTCGTCGGAGCCGCCGTGGCGGTCTCCGCCGGCGCCCGCAGCCAGGGCACGCTCACCGGCGCAGGCGCCACGTTCCCGCAGCCGCTGATTGCGCAGTGGCAGCAGAACTACAAGCGCGACGAGATCAACTACAACGGCATCGGCAGCGGCGGGGGGATCGCCGCGATCACGAACCGCACCGTCGACTTCGGCGCCAGTGACGCACCGCTGACGCCGGACCAGTTCTCAGCGTGCAAGGGCTGCATCCAGCTGCCGTGGGTGCTCTCGGCGACCGCGGTCATGTACAACCTCGACGGGGTTAAGAACGCGATCCACCTGAACGGGAAGGCGGTCGCGGACATCTTTCTGGGCAAGCTCACGAACTGGAACGACGCGCGGATCAAGCGATTGAACCCCGGCGTCACATTTCCCGACCGGAAGATCACGCCCGTCTACCGCAGCGACGGCAGCGGAACGACATTCAACTTCACCGACTACCTGACCTCGGTGAACCGCGACTTCAAGAGCAAGGTCGGCGGTCCGAGCACGACGGTCAACTGGCCGACGGGCGTCGGCGCTCGCGGCAGCTCCGGCGTTGCAGGCGTCGTCACGCGAACGGAAGGTGCGATCGGCTATGCGGACATTGCGTACGCACTGAAGAACCACATCAAGTTCGCGGCGGTGCAGAACAGGTCCGGCAAGTGGGCGACGCCGGGCCTTCGCAGCATCAGGGCCGCAGCTTCCGCCGACAAGAAGTTCAGCCCGACGAACGAGCTCTCGATCGTCAACCCGCCGAAGGGCAAGAAGTTCCAGCGGGCCTACCCCATCAGCACGTACTCCTACGTCCTCTTGCCGCTCAAGACCTCGAAGGCCGCGCAGCTCAAGGCGTTTGTCAGCTGGGCGGTCACCGCCGGCCAGCAGTTCGGCCGGAAGCTGGTCTTCGAGCCTGTGCCGCTGTACGTGGTCACCCGCGCGAAGACGCAGCTCAAGCGCGTCAAGTCGTAAGTGGCGTCGGCCACCGGATCGCTCTCCGACCCCGCCGCTCTCAGGCGGCGGGGTCGTTTCAATCCCGGTGACGCCGTTCTCTACGGCCTGACGCTCTTTGCTTCGCTCTCGGCGCTCGTCCTGCTCGTCCTGATCGCGCGCGAGATCCTCGTCGACGCGTGGCCGGCGATGAAGGAGTTCGGCCTCGGATTCCTGACCTCGAGGACCTGGGATCCGGCCGCAAACGTCTTCGGGGCGGCCACCTTCCTCTTCGGCACGGCGCTGACCTCGTTCGGCGCGCTGCTCCTCGCCGCGCCGATCTCGATCGCGATCGCGCTCTTCCTCACCGAGCTCGCGCCGCGCTGGCTGCGAGGGCCCGTGGGCGCACTCGTCGAGATGCTCGCGTCGGTGCCGAGCGTCGTCCTCGGACTCTGGGGCATCCTCGTCATGGGCCCGTGGATCGTCGAGCACGTCGGGCCGTTTCTGCACCGCACACTCGGCTGGACGCCCTTCTTCAAGACCGAGCCGGCGGCCGGATCGAGCTTCCTCTCGGCGATCCTGATCCTGACCATCATGATGGTCCCGATCATCTCGAGCATCTGCCGCGAGCTCTTCCTGAACGTCCCGCGTGAGCTCAAGGACGGCGCGCTGGCCCTGGGCGCGACGAGGTGGGAGCTCGTCCGCGGCGTGATCTTCCCCTACGCCCGCGCCGGGATGGCGGCGGCGCTGATCCTCGGCCTTGGCCGCGCCGTCGGCGAGGCCATCGCCGTCACGCAGGTGATCGGGAACAACGAGGCGATCACCTGGAACCTGTTCGAGCCCGGCGACACGCTCGCCAGCCGCATAGCGAGCAGCTACCAGGGCGCGACGACGCACCTGATGGTCTCGTCCCTCGTCTACCTCGCCGTGATCCTGCTCGCCTTCTCGCTGGTGGTGAACCTGCTTGCGCGCGTGATCGTCACCCGCGTCGCGGCGCGACAACAGGGGCGCACATGAACCTGACGAGCGAGCACCGGAGGAGGCGCCGGACCGTCAACTGGATCATGGAAGGGCTCGCGACGCTCGCCGCACTGGCCGCGGTCGCGTTGCTCGTGATCGTGGTGGGCTCGATCGCGAAGCGCGGGATCGGGGCAATCAGCCTCGACTTCTTCACCAAGACTCCCTCGTTCCTGGCCGGGTTCGGCGAAGAACCATCCGGCATCGCCAACGCCATCGTCGGCACGTTCATCATCGTCGGGCTCGCCGTGTTGATGGCCCTGCCCGTAGGGGTGCTCGCGGCGATCTACCTGAACGAGTTCGCGCCGAGGCGCGTCCAGACGGCGATGACGGTGGCCTTCGACGTCCTCAACGGCATCCCGGCGATCGTGATCGGCATCTTCGTCTTCGTCTTCCTCGTCGCGGGCCACGGGCAGGCCGGCGTGAAGGGCGCCTTCGCGCTCGCGATCCTGATGCTGCCGCTCGTAGCGCGGTCGACGCAGGAGGTGCTGGCTCTCGTCCCCAGCGCGATGCGTGAAGCGAGCCTCGCGCTCGGCGCTCCACGCTGGCGGACGACTCTCAGCGTCGTGCTCCCGATGGCTGTAGGGGGCATCATCACCGGCGCGACGTTGGCGACGGCGCGCGTCGCCGGCGAGACCGCACCGCTTCTGTTCACGACGTCGCTGGCGACCAACGCGGTCTCGTGGGACCCGAGCAACGCGCTTGCCTCGATCCCGATGTTCATCTTCACGTCCTCCGAGCAGGCCGACCCCGCGCTGCAGGAGCAGGCCTGGGGAGCGGCTCTCGTGCTGATCACCTTCGTGCTCGTCGCGAGCATGATCGCCCGCGCCTTCGGCCTCCGCAGCCGGCGGCGGCTCTCGGGAGGTAGGTAGTGAGCTACGTTTCGGCCCCCATGCCGCTCGACCCGGCTGAGCTTCACGGCGACCGGCCTTCGGAGCGCAAGATCGCGAAGGACACGGTCTTCCAGATCGACGACCTCACTGCGTCCTACGGCCGCACGCCGGCGATCAAGCACATCTCCTTCGGGATCCAGGGCCGGACGGTCACCGCGATCATCGGCCCGTCGGGCTGCGGGAAGAGCACCTTCATCCGCTGCCTGAACCGGATGAACGACGTGATCCCCGGCTTCAGCAGCGAGGGGCAGATCCTTTTCCACGGGATCGACCTGCAGGGCAAGGACGTCGACCCAGTGTCGGTGCGCCGCCGCATCGGCATGGTGTTCCAGCGGCCCAACCCATTCCCGAAGTCGATCTTCGACAACGTGGCCTACGGCCTCCGCATCCTCGGCATGAAGGACAACCTCGGTGACCGTGTCGAGCACGCGCTCAAGCGCGCGGCGCTCTGGGAGGAGGTCAAGGGGCGGCTGAAGGACAGCGCCCTCGCGCTCTCCGGCGGTCAGCAGCAGCGGCTCTGCATCGCCCGCGCGATCGCGATCGAGCCGGACGTGATCCTCCTCGACGAACCCGCGTCGTCGCTCGATCCGATCGCGACCTCGAGCATCGAGGACCTCATGCACGAGTTGAAGGAGGACTACACGATCGTGATCGTGACGCACAACATGCAGCAGGCCGCCCGCGTGGCCGAGATGACGGCGTTCTTCTCGATCAGCGAGGGCGAGGACGGCGCTCGCCACGGCGTGCTCGTCGAGTACGACGAGACCGAGAGGATCTTCACGAACCCCTCGGAGCAGCGGACTGAGGACTACGTGACCGGCCGCTTCGGGTAGCAGGATGCGCGTTCTCTTCGTCTGCCTTCAGAACGCCGGCCGCTCCCAGATGGCTGAGGCGCTCTTCGAGCGCGCGGGGGGCGAGGGTCGCTCGGCCGGGACAACGCCGGCGGAACACGTCCATCCGGAGGTCGTCGAGGTCATGCGCGAGCTCGGCATCGACCTCGCCGAGCGGAAGCCCCACCGCCTGGACGACGCGGACGCGGAGTGGGCCGACGTCGTCGTGACGATGGGCTGCGGCGACGCCTGCCCGGTGCTGCCGGGAAAGCGCTATTTGGACTGGGAGCTCGAGGATCCCGCCGGGAAGTCGCTCGACGAGGTGCGGAGGATCCGTGACGAGATCGCCCAGCGTGTGCAAGAGCTCGTCGCCGCCCCCGCAGACATGGCGCCGTGAGCGCTCAACCGCTGCAGCATGTCCTCATCATCGAAGACGACGAAGTGATCGCGAAGGGGATGGCGCGCCACCTCGCCGTCGCCGGCTTCGAGCCGACGTGGGTCGCAAACGGCGTTGCCGGGCTGGCGCGGCTTCGCCATGAGCGGCCCGACGTCTGCATCGTCGACCTGATGCTTCCCGGGCTCGACGGTTGGATGCTGATCGAGTTTGCGCGAGGGGAGGGGATCGCGACGCCGCTTGTCGTCGTCAGTGCGCGCGGGAGCGAGGAGGACCGAGTCCACACCTTCGAGCTCGGCGCCGACGACTACCTCGTCAAGCCGTTCTCGATGCGGGAGCTCGTTGCCCGGGTCCGGGCGGCCGCTCGCCGAGGGGTTCGCGCGCAGCCGCCTGATCGTGGTGATCCGATCCAGCTCGCCGAGCTTCGAGTCGACCCCATCAGCGTCCAGGCCTACCTGGGAGATGCGAGCGCGGGGCTCACGCCGACCGAGTTCCGCCTCCTCCATGCCCTCGCCTCTGAGAGCCCTCGCGTTGTCACACGCGACGAGCTGCTGCAGCGGATCTGGGGGCGGCGCCAGACCGGACGTGACCGGACGGTCGACGTGTTTGTCCGCAAGCTGCGCGAAAAGATCGATGCCCGGGCGCCGCACCACGTGTTCCTCCATACGCGGTACGGGGTCGGGTACAAGCTCGAGCCTCAAGCCAAGTAGCGCGAGTATCCCCATCCAGGTCAGCGCGTTTACTGAACGTGCGGACATCAGGTTCAGGGCAACGAGGGCCGATAGCTCGATTGATGGCGTCGGCCGAAGGGATACGCAGAATGCGCCCAGTGCGCGCCGGGGTCATCGACGTGGGCTCGAACACGGTGCGACTGCTCGTCGGCGCACCCGCAGAGGGCGGTGTCGAAGCCGTTGTCAGCGAGCGGGAGTTCGCGGGCCTCGCCGCGGAGATCGAGCGCACGGGCGCGATCTCCAGCGACAAGCTCGCCGAGGTCGGGCGGATCGCCGCACGCTATGCGGCGCTCGCCGGCGAGCATGGTGCAGACAGGCTCGAGGTCATCGTCACTGCGCCCGGCCGCTATGCGGCCAACGCCGCCGAGCTGCGACAGATGCTCGCCTGGGCAGCCGGCGTCCCGGTCCGCCAGCTCTCGGCCGAAGACGAAGGCCGACTGGCCTACGCCGGCGCGGTGGGTGCGTGCAGCTCGGTTCCGGACACGATCGCGGTCGTCGACGCCGGCGGCGGCTCCACGCAGGTGATGGTCGGGACCGAGCGGGAGCCCGTCTGGCTGCGCGGCCTCGACCTCGGGTCACTGCGTCTCACGGAGCGCTTCCTCCGCAGCGACCCGCCGACGGTGGACGAACTGGCGGCAGTTTCAAGCATGGTCGAGGACGCCGTCGGAGCGCTGACTCCACCGCTCCCGCTGAGCGCACTTGCCACTGGTGGGACAGCGAGGACGCTTCGCCGGCTCGTCGGCCGGCGGCTCACGGAGCCCAGCCTGAGGGAGGCGCTCGCGATCCTCATCGCGCATCCAGCGGCCCACGTGGCCGATGAGTACGCGATCCCGCCGGAGCGCGCACGCGTGCTTGCGGCCGGGACGATCGTCCTCCGGGCGGCGCGGCGCCGGCTCAACGTCGAGTTGGAGGTCGCGAAGGGCGGCGTGCGAGAAGGAGCGGTCCTCGGCCTGATCGGCGACATCGCCGAAGCGGCCGCCTAAGTTTCGCCGTCGTAGTAGTCGACGTTGCCGTCGCCGCGGCGGACCATGATCTTGTCGGGACCGCCGCCCGGGACCGGCCAGACGCCGATCTTGTCACTGTCGGGATAGACGGCCACGGACGGCTCCGACCTCGTGGAGATCATCAGGACGCGGACCGTCTCGTCGGTGCGGTTCGTCACCTTGTGCGCGCCCTCGGGCCCCTCGGGGAAACAGACGACGTCGTCAGGCTCCAGCTCCTCGTCGCCGTGCGGACGACGGAGCGTGGGGCGCCCGTCGAGGACGAGCAGCCACTCCTCGTCGGGGTACTCGTATTGGTACGGGCAGATGCTCTGGCCCGGCGGAAGCTCGTACACCGAGGCGCCGAGCCGCACGGCCTCGATCGACGGGCCGAAGCGGGCCACCCCGGCGCGGTAACCCTCCGGATCCGACTCGTCGTACTCGACCGTAAGCTCGTTCAGGTTCGTGCGGCGCACTACCCGGAAGACCTTAGACGCCCGAGCTCGAGCAACCGGTCGCCGGCGACCTCGACGGGCACGGTCGCAGCTTTCTTCACGTCGCCGAACAGCGGCGCGAGCTCGGGCCCGTGCATACAGGCGACTGCTTCCGAGTCGAGCTCGCCGAGCAGCGCTCGGACGCGCTCCGGGTCCGAGCCCTCGGCCAGCTCGTCCCGCAGCTCCAATTCGAGCGCGCGCGCCGCGGCCAGCGGCTCGACGCTCTGGACACACCGCACGAATGGGCTCGAGATGATCCGCTCGATCGAGTATGGGGCGAGCTGATCCACGAGCGCGGCCGCCTGCCGCCGGCCCCGCTCGTCAAGCGGGCGCAGCGCATCGTCCCCGATCCAGGCCGCGCTGTCTCCGGCGGAGGCGTGGCGCACCACCAGGAGCGGATCGGGCACCGCGGAGAGGACGCCGAGATCGCGCTCGTACGAAAGCTTGAACCCCGCGAGCTCCGGGATCAGCCATTCGATCTCGTCGACCTCGCCGCGGGGCTCGAACTCGCCCGCTGCGACCACCATCGTCCAGTAACGGACCTGCTTGTCTCGTCCACGGCTGTCGCGATAGCGCGTCGTCGGCAGCTCACGGCCGAGGACACAGCGGAGGCCCGCCTCCTCCTCGACCTCGCGGAGCGCCGTCTCGTCGTCGGTCTCTCCGGGCTCCGCCTTGCCCTTCGGGAACGTCCAGTCGTCGTAGCGGGGGCGATGGACGAGCAGGACCTCCGGTCCGGCGTCGCCCACGCGGCGGACGACGCCGCCGGCGGCTCTGACGACCTCTCTTCTCAGCCTCGACGCCAAGCGTCGTCGCCGGCCTGACGCAGGCGCTTCCACGTCTTGGGCCAGGCTGCGCGCGTAGCGACACGACGGGCCCGCTGCCTCTCGATCAACTGTCCCCCCGCCAGAGCAGTGCGACCGGTTCCTCGAACCTCGCCCACGAGCTCGCGGATGCGCTGCTCGGCGATCGCGGCGTCCTGATGCTCACCGAGCAGGTCCTGCGCCTCCTTCGCGCGGCGGACGAATGCGTTCTCACCGCCGACGGCTTCGGTTGCGTACCGAGCCCGCTTGATGGCGATCCGGACCCGGTGAAGGTCACTGTCGCTCGGACTGCGCCCGAGCTTCTCCGCGCGCTTGCGGAGGCGGCGGTACTCGATGACCGGGGCGCTCGCGAGCCGCTCACCTTCGGCCAGGGCCGGAGGCCGCTCGAGGTCGGCGAGGAGGTCGCGGTACCGATCCGAGTCGAGCGCGGCCAGCAGCTGCGTCCGCGCCTCTTGCCGCTCGGCGTCGAGGAGCTCGAGGACAGCCCCGAAAGCGGCCGCCTCCTCGACCGTCTCCAGCTCTCCGAGCAGGTACGCGATCAGGACGTCGCGGTCTCGAACCTCTCCCAGCACGCCGCCGAGCCACCGCAGCTCCTTGACAAGCCGCTCGCCGCGAACGGGGTTCTGGAGCTGCGACCGGGTCGACCGCAGCAGCGCGCGCAGGCGTCTAGCGGCCACGCGCTGCTTGTGAAGCTCCTGCGGATCTGAGCCCAGACGTACGCCGGGCTCGTGCTCCGACAACTCCTTCGCGTGGACTCGCAGGAAGCGTTGCAGCTCATCGTCCTCCCGTTTCAGCGCGACGAGCGGGTACAGCGCCTTCATCGACCCATCGTAGTTCTCCACAGCTGTGGACAACGCTTGGGGCGAACGTTCACCCTCCCTTCACCTGCAAGTGCTAAGACGTCCGCCGGTGCGCGGCCGGGTCGGCATCTTCGCGGCGGCCGGCGCGGCGTTCACCGTCGCGCTGCTCCTCGCCCTGCTCGGAGTCGGAGAGGTCGACGGCGCGCTTTCGGACTGGCAGGCGCTCGTGCTCGGCGTCGTCCAGGGCGCCACCGAGCTGCTGCCGATCTCGTCGTCGGGACACCTGATCCTCGTCCCCTGGCTTGCCGACTGGACGTACCTCGAGCAGAACGATCAGTTCAACCAGACATTCGACGTCGCGCTCCACCTCGGGACCCTGATCGCGGTCGCCGCGTACTTCTGGCGCGACGTCGTCCGGCTCGTCGCCGCGTGGGTGCGGTCGGTCGGCCGCCGGTCGGTGGTGACCGGAGACGAGCGTGCGGCGTGGTTCGTCTTCGTTGCAACGATTCCGGCGGTCCTGATCGGCGGTGCGGGCGAGAGCTTCATCGCCGACCACCTCGGTGAGCCGTGGCAGATCGCGATCCTGCTTGCTGCCTTCGCGGTCGTGCTCTGGATCGCCGACCGACGGCCGGCTCGGCGCGACATCGAGCACCTCGGCACGCGCGACGCCGTGATCGTGGGCGTCGCTCAGGCCGCAGCGCTCGCACCCGGCGTCTCCCGCTCGGGGATCACGATCTCGGCAGCCCGGTTCCTGGGCGTCGACCGCGACTCCGCCGCCCGCATCTCGTTCCTCCTTCTGATCCCGATCACGCTCGGCGCCGTCCTCTTCAAGGGCACAACCGACGTCCTCTTCGGCGACCTGCCGGACGGCTGGGAGGGGCCGTTCGTCGTCGGCGTCCTGGCCGCTGCGGCGAGCGGCTTCGTCGCGATCGAGTTCCTGCTCCGGTTCGTGCAGCGCCACACCTACACGCCGTTCGTCGTCTACCGGCTGATCGTCGCCGCAATCGTCCTGTTGCTAATCGTCAGCGGCGCGAAGTCGGCGACGTTCTAGCTAATCACCGGTTGGGAGCGACATCGATCCGCCGCCGGAGGGGGCTTTGCCCCGCGGGAGGCTCACCAACGCCAGAAACAGTCGATCGAAGCGGGGGCGATGCCGGCTCCGTCCACCTTCCGAGGAGGCTGCGGTTCTCAAGGAGCGGGGCCGTGGGGGAACCAGGGGGTTCCCCCACGCTCAGAACACCAGGTAGAGCACCTCGCCGACGAGCGCCGGCTTCTCGGCGTCGCGGATCTCGACCTCGATCGCGACGCGGTAGAGAACGCCCTCGCCGCGGCGCTCGCTGCCGAGCAGCTTCGCCTTCAGCCGCACCTGCGAGCCGACGGGCACCGGCGCCGTGAAGCGGAGCTTCTCGGTCCCGTAGTTGATCCCCATCCGCACGCCCTCGACGTTCAGCACCTGCGACATGAAGTACGGGAGCAGCGAGAGGGTGAGGTAGCCGTGCGCGACGGTCGTCCCGAACGGCCCCTGTGCGGCCATCTCCGGGTCAACGTGGATCCACTGGTGGTCGTGCGTGGCCTCGGCGAAGCGGTTGATCTGCTCCTGGTCGATCGTCTCCCAGTCGCTCACGCCCAGGTCCTGCTCGGTCGCGCCCTCGAGCTCTTGCAGGGTCAGGGTCGTCGTCATGCGGGTGCCTCCTCCAGGACTTTCGTGCGCAGCGCCTTCCGATCCACCTTGCCGACAGGCGTGAGCGGGACGGAGCGGACGACGTGCACCTCGCGCGGGTACTTGTAGCCGCCGATCTTCTCCTTGCTCCAGGCCACGATCTCCTCGGCGCCGATGTCTTCGCCGGAGCGAAGCTCGACGAAGGCAACGACCTCCTCGCCGTGAACTTCGTCCGGCCGCCCGACCACACCCGCCGCGGCGATCGCCGGATGCTCGAGCAGCGCCTCCTCCACGTCACTGGGGAAGACGTTGAAGCCGCCGCGGATGATCAGGTCCTTCTTGCGGTCGACGACGTAGAGGTAGCCGTCGTCGTCGAGGTAGCCGAGGTCGCCGGTGCGGAGCCAGCCGTCGACCATCGTGTCGGCGCTGAGCTCGGGGTCGTTCCAGTAGCCGAGCATCACGGAGCGCGAGCGGACGCAGATCTCGCCCACCTCGTCGTCGCCTTCGATCCGCACCTCGACGCCTGGTGCCGGCTTGCCGACGGAGCCGAGGCGCGACTCGCCGGGCGGCGTCGACGAGACGAGTGCAGCCGTCTCGGTGAGCCCGTAGCCCTCGCGCAGCTCGACCTGCGGCAGGCGCCGAAGCACCTCGCCGGCCACGTCGCGTGGGAGCGGCGCGCCGCCCGAGACGACGTAGCGAAGCTCCGAGAGGTCGTAGTCCTCGAGCGGCTGAGCAAGCAGCAGCTGGAGCATCGACGGCACCACGGCCGTGATCTGCGTCCGGTGCTCCTGCGCCAGCTGGAGAAAGACTTCGGGATCGAACCAGCGCATCAGCACGGCCTGCGTCTGCTCTTCGGCATGGAGCCCGACGACGGTCACGAGCAGCCCGTACGAGTGGGCCAGCGGCAGCGCGCTCAGTCCGCGCACGAGCCCCGGGACGTGGCCCGAGTCGTGTCCCGACTTGCCGGCGAACCAGAGGTTCTCGTGCGAGAGGACTACACCCTTCGAGCGTCCGGTCGTGCCGCCGGTGTAGAGGAGGGCGGCGGGGTCTGCCGCGTTCCGCGGGACGATCTCGGTCGCCTCGTGCTGCTCGAGCTCGACGCACTCCTCCGGTGCCGCAAGGACGACCTTCGCGCCGGAATCGTCCGCGATGTGCTCGAGCTCCGCCGTCGGCAGGAGGAACAGCGCCGGCGTGACGACGCCGCCGGCGCGCCAGATGGCCTGGTACGCGATGCCGACCTCCGGGCAGTTCGGCATCTGCACGACGACGCGGTCGCCGGGCTCGACGCCGCGCTCCTGGAGCCCGGAGGCAAGCCGCGCCGCGCGGTCGTGGAGGTCGCCGGACCGGAGCCAGCGCCCGTCGAACCAGAGCGACTCGTGGTCGCCGAGCCGGGCGAGGCTTTCCTCCGCCGCGCGGGCGAGGTTCGCGTCAGCCAACGCGCATCGACCGGCCGCCGGCCTTGCTCATCATCGCGACCATGCCCTGAGGGGCGACACCGTCGGGGAAGCGGTCCTTCAGCTGCGCGAGCAGCTCATCGGCATCCCAGCGGTCTTCGTTGGCGAAGAGCTCGCCTGCGTCCCACGGATGCAGCACGTTGATCGACCCGCCCCAGACGAAGAAGCACTGGCCGGTGATGTCCTGTGCCTCGTCGGCGGCGAGCGCGACGACGAGCGGCGACATGTTCGCCGGGTCGAGCGGGTCGAACTCCCCCTCCTCCGGCGGGGGCAGGTCGCCGAAGGTCTCCTCCGTCATCCGGGTGCGCGCATTGGGCGCGATGCAGTTGACGGTCACGCCATAGCGCTGCAGCTCCTGAGCGGCGATCAGCGTGAACCCGGCGATCGCTGCCTTCGCCGCCCCGTAATTCGCTTGGCCGACGTTGCCGAAGACGCCCGACGGGCTCGACGTGTTGATCACGCGCCCGCGGACCGTCTCTCCAGCCTTCGACTGCTCCCGCCAGTGGGCTGCGACGTGACGCGTCGGCCCGAAGTGTCCCTTGAGGTGGACGGCGATGACGGCGTCCCACTCGTCCTCCGTCATGTTCACGAGCATCCGGTCGCGCAGGATTCCGGCGTTGTTGACGAGGATGTCGATGCGCCCGTAGCGCTCGATCGCGCGGTTGATCATGTGCTCCGCTGCCGCGAAATCCGACACGTCGTCGTAGCTCGCGACCGCCTCCCCGTGGGCCGCGACGATCTCGTTGACGACCGACTGCGCAGGCGTCGCGTCTGTCCCCTCACCGGCGAGCGACCCGCCGAGATCGTTGACGACCACCTTGGCGCCCGCCTGCGCGAGGGCGAGCGCGTGGTCGCGGCCGATCCCCCGGCCGGCCCCCGTCACGATCGCCACCTTCCCCTCGAGCGACGGCATTGCGAAAAGATCGTACGACTGATGGGCTTCGAAGGCGGCCAGGTACAGAACGCGATCTACGTCTCGGGCGAGTCCCCATGGCCGATCTCGCCGGAGGAATGGGAGGCGCGCGCGAAGGAGACACTCGAGCCTGGCCCGTTCGACTACATCGCGGGCGGCGCGGGAGCCGAGTCGACGATGCGCGCCAACCTCGAATCGTTCGAGCGGCGGAGGCTGCGGCCGCGGATGCTGACCGGGAACGCCGAGCGCGACATCTCGGTGCAGGTGCTCGGCACGCGCTCGGTGGCGCCGTTCCTGCTCGCGCCGATCGGCGTCCTGTCGATCGCGCACGAGGACGGCGAGATCGCGGTGGCGCGCGCGGCGGCCGCGACGGGCGTGCCGATGGTGCTGTCGAGCGCGGCATCGCACTCGATCGAGGAGGTCGCCGAGGCGATGGGTGACGCCCCCCGATGGTTCCAGCTCTACTGGGTCAACGACCGCGACGTGGCGATGAGCCTGGTCGCCCGTGCGGAGACGAGCGGCTACGGCGCGATCGTCGTCACGCTCGACACGCTGACGCTTGGCTGGCGGCCCCGGGACCTGAGCAAGGCGTACCTGCCCTTTCTCAGTGGCGAGGGCTGCGCACAATTCTTCTCCGATCCGGTCTTCCGGAGCAGGCTCGAGCGGCCGCCGGAGGACGACCTCCTTGGCGCCGCCGCGGCGATGCTCTCGACCTTTCCCAACCTGGGGCTCACCTGGGAAGACCTCCGCTGGCTTCGCCGCCAAACGACGATGCCGCTGCTCGTAAAGGGCGTCCTGACCGGCGACGACGCGCCGCGCGCCCTCGACTGCGGCGTCGAAGGGATCGTCGTCTCGAACCACGGCGGCCGGCAGGTCGACGGCGCCGTTGCGGCGCTCGACGCCCTGGTCGAAGTGCGCGAGGCGGTCGGGTCGGACGCTGTAGTGCTGATGGACAGCGGCATCCGGCGTGGCGCCGACGTCCTGAAGGCACTGGCGCTCGGCGCGAACGCCGTCCTACTCGGGCGCCCGTACGCCTACGGTCTCGCGGTGGGCGGGCAGGAAGGCGTCGAGACCGTCATCCGGCACCTGATGGCGGAGACCGACCTGACGCTGGCGCTCGCCGGCGGCAAGCGCGCAGAAGACCTCGACGAGTCATGGATCGCGGCGTCGTCGTAGAGGAAATCGGCCGGCTCGAGGTCGTCCCGATCGAGGTCGATCCACCCGGTCCGGACGAGGTGCTCGTGCGGATCGAGGCCTCGGGCGTCTGCCACAGCGACCTGCATGTGCTGCGCACCGGATGGGCGCACGAGCTGCCGGTGCTGCTCGGCCACGAGGGCGCCGGCGTGGTCGAGCAGGTCGGCGAGGGCGTAGCGCATCTCGAAGTCGGCGACCGTGTCGTCCTCGGCTACCGCTCACCGTGCGGCAAGTGCCGCTGGTGCCTCCGTGGCGCGCCCCAGCTCTGCCGGACGCCGCCGGGCGCAGGCCCGCGGCTGCGGCTCGGTGACGGCCGCGAGCTGAGCACGACGCTCCGCACCGGCACGCTCGCGACCCGCACGGTCGTCCACGGCTCGGCGGCGGTTCCGATCTCGTCGCTGCCTCCCCAAGAGGCATGCCTGCTCGGCTGTTCGATCGCGACGGGCGTGTGCTCGGCGCTGAAGACGGCGCAGGTGTGGGAGGGCGCGCGCGTCGGCGTGATCGGCTGCGGCGCCGTCGGCCTCTCGGTGATCCAGGGCGCGCGCGTCGCGGCGGCCAGTGAGATCCATGCGATCGATCTCGACGAGCGGAAGCTGGAAACAGCGCGGACGTTCGGAGCGACGCACACCGGGATCGACGAGGCCCAACGTCTCGACTTCGTCTTCGACGTGGTGGGTCGGCCCGAGACGCTGGCGCACGGCTTGCGGATGCTGGGCCATGCCGGAACGCTCGTGATGATCGGCCTCCCGCAGCCCGGATCGGAAGGCATCGTGCCGCTGGACTACGCGTTCGACCGCCGGGTCCGGATCGTCGTCTCCCACGCCGGCGACCATGTGCCGGCCGAGGATTTCCCGCGGCTCGCGGAGCTCGCGGCCGAGGGCCGGCTCAACCTGGCCGGAATGGTGACCAAGCGGATCGCGTTGGACGACGTGGGCCAGGCGTTCGAGGACATGGAGGCGGGCGACGTGATCCGATCCGTGGTCGTACTGTGAAGATCCCGCCCCCGGTCGCGGAGCTGATCGGGATCGAGGTCGTCTCCTTCGGCGAACGGGAGACGACGATGAAGCTCGAGGCGCAGGAGCGGCACTCGAACCCGATGGGGACGATCCACGGCGGCATCCTCTGCGACCTCGCCGATGCTGCGATGGGCATGTCCTTCTTCTCGACGCTCACCGAGGGCGAGACGTTCACGACGCTCGAGCTGAAGATGAACTACCTCCGCCCGTTCTGGACGGGCACGCTCCTCGCGCACGGAAAAGTGATCTCCCGCGGGAAGACGATCGGCCTGACGGAGTGCCGCATCGTCGACGACCAGGAGCGCCTGATCGCGCACGCGACCAGCACGGTCATGACCCTCCGCGGGGACGCCGCGCAGGGCCGCTGAGTCAAACGAGAATGGCGTCCAGCAAGGAGGCGTAGTCGGGGTCGAGCTCGGGGTCCCAGCCCGGCGTCAGGTGTCGGTGCTGGATCAGCTCGGCGCTCAAGGGCTCCGATTCGCGCAGCACCCGGACCTGCAGCGAGCGAACGAGCTCGTCGAGCTGGCGGCGGAAGTGGAGCGCGCCAAACGCCGCGTTCTCGATCGAGCGACGCAGCCGCGCAGCGAGCTCTTCCGACGCCCCAGCCCGGTCGACCGCGAGCTCGACGGCGCCCATCCGCCCCAGGTCACGCAGCACCTGCGCGCAGAGGACGTTGTGCGTCCCCTCCCAGCTCTCGAAGACGATCGCGTCGCGCCAGAGCCGCGGGAGCGGGGAGAAGTCCTCGATCGTCCCGTTGCCTCCGAGCGTCTCGATGCCGCGCCGCACCACCCGCGTGGCCGCAATCGACGTCACGACCTTGTTCGCGTTCACGAGCAGCCGGTGCCAGGAGATGTCATCGTCCGACGCCTCGCCCTGGTCGATCCGCGCGACGAGCTCCGTCAGCGCCGCGGTCGATGCATAGGCGGCCTCGGTTTCGGCCTTCATCACGGCCAGGTTCTCCCGCACGAGCGGGAACTCCGAGATCGGACGCCCGAAGGCCTCGCGCTCTCCCGCGAACTCCGAGGCCACGTCGTAGGCCCGTCGCATTAGACCCGTCGAGCCGACCCCGTTGAGCCACCGCGAAGTGTTCAGCACGCTGACCGCGGTGCGGAAGCCCTCCTCGAGCGGCCCGATCGGGTACGCAACTGCGCCGCCGAACTCGATCTCGCCGGTCGCCAGAGCCCGTGTTCCGAGCTTGTCCTTGAGCCGCCGGATGCGGAAGCCGCCGCCGGCCCGCGGGACGAGGAAGCAGCCGATCCCCCTCGTCCCCTCCGGCGCGCCACGCGGCCGCGCCGTGACCAGGAACTGATCTGCGTCGGCGACCGAGCAGAACCACTTCTCGCCCTGGAGCCGCCACCCGTCGCCGTCCGGAACCGCCTCCACGCGGTTCGCACCGACATCCGAGCCGCCGTGGCGCTCGGTCAAGAACTGCGCGCCCCGCTCCGCGCGGTCGTAGTCGGTCTCGAGCAGCGGCGGCAGGAACCGGTCGCGCAACTCATCCGAAGCGCGCGTCCGCAGCGCCCGCACCAAGCCCGCGGTGCACACCACGGGACACGCGTGCCCGCCCTCGCCGGCCTGCGCGAGCAGGTAGAAGAGCGACGCCTGCTCCACCGCGTCCGCTCCGACGATCCCGGAGGCCCAGACCGCCCGCCCGGCGCGCTCGTATGCGGGGTCGAACTCGACCTCGCCGTCGGGCCCGAGCCGCGGCGGATTGCGCTCGCACTCCTCGACCGCCGGGTCGATCACGTCCCGCACGACCGCCGCGAAGTCAAGTGTTACCGCCGGTATCACCCCGGTATAGGCTAAGTGTTGTGGACCTCCGCGACAGCCCGGACGAGGCGGCTTTTCGCGAACGGGTCCGCGCCTGGCTCCAGGAGAGCCTCCCAGCCGGCGATGCGCGCGAGTGGAGCCGGAAGATGTACGACGCGGGCTACGCAGGCCTGACGTGGCCTGAGGAGTACGGCGGCCGCGGCGCGCCCTACAACCACCAGGCGATCGTGCTCGAGGAGTTCGCCAAGGCCGAGGCACCTCAGCACATGGGCGTGATCGGGCTCGGCATGGCCGGGCCTACGATCATGGCGCACGGTACGGAGGAGCAGAAGCGGCGCTACCTGCAGAAGATCCTCTCGGCCGAGGAGATCTGGTGCCAGGGCTTCTCGGAGCCCGGCGCCGGCTCCGACCTCTCCGCGGTCCGCACGTCGATCATCGAGCACGACGGCTCCTTCGTCGTGAACGGCCAGAAGGTCTGGTCGTCGTTCGCGGACATCGCCGACCACTGCATTCTCGTCGGGCGCAGCGATCCGGATTCACGACGCCACGAGGGCCTCACCTACATCATCGTCGACATGAAGGCGCCGGGCGTCGAGGTGCGCCCGCTCCGCCAGATCACGGGCGAGGCCGAGTTCAACGAGATCTTCTTCTCCGACGTCGAGGTACCGAAGGAGAACCTGCTCGGCGAGATCGGCGGCGGCTGGCAGGTCGCCATGACGACGCTCCTCCACGAGCGCGGCACGCTCGGCTTCGCGCTCGGCGGCGCGCTCGAGGCCCAGGTGCAGAAGCTCGTGGCCCTCACGAAGAACCGCGGCGCCGACGACCGGATCATCCGCGATCGCGTCGCGCAGGAGTGGATCGAGCTGCAGGCGCTGAAGATGACGAACTATCGCTCGCTGACGACATTGATGCAGACCGGCATCCCGGGCCCCGAAGGCTCGGTCTCGAAGCTCCACTGGTCGGAGCAGAACCAGCGGCTCACGAAGCTCGCGATGGAGATCCTCGAGGGCGAGGACGACGGCTATTGGCGCCACCAGCAGCTGCGAAGCCGCGGCAACACGATCGAGGCCGGAACCTCCGAGATCCTCCGCAACATCATCGCCGAGCGCGTGCTCGGCCTCCCACGGAGCCGCTGATGCAGTTCGCCTTCACGGAAGAGCAGGAGCTCCTCCGCCGCGAGGCGCGCGACGCGCTGCAGAACGGCGGCTGGAACCGCGAGGAGATCGAAGCCGCAGAGCTCAGCTTCCTCGACCAGGCCGTGCTCTTCGAGGAAGGCGGCCGGGCGAACGTCGGCGAGTCGCTCTTCGACGATTCGCGGCCCGAGAACGAGCAGCTCGCGACCCTCGCGCTGGAGGCCGTAGGGATCGGGAAGAAGGCGCTCGAGCTCGCGGTCGAGCACGCGAAGGAGCGCGAGCAGTTCGGGCGCAAGATCGGTGTGTATCAGGCGGTCTCACACCAGTGCGCGGACATGTTCGTGGAGACGGAGCTCGCACGGTCACTCGCGTACTGGGCGGCGTGGTGCGTCGCGGAGGACGACGAGCAGGCGCCGATCGCCGCGGCTGCGGCGAAGGCGTACGCGTCCGATGCGGCGGTCGCGGCCTGCGAGCGGTCGATCCAGGTGCACGGCGGCATCGGCTTCACGTGGGAGCACCTGCTGCACGAGTACTACAAGCGGGCGCTCTGGATTCAGGCGTACGGCGGCTACCCGCGCGCACAGCGCGCGAAGATCGCCGCCTGGCTGCTGGATTGACGAAGACGGTTCTGGTCACCGGCGCGTCGTCGGGGATCGGAACGGCGTGCGCCACGACCCTGGCGCGGAGCGGGTGGCGGGTGCTGGCCGGCGTGCGCCGGGAAGGCTCGGCGCCATCGGGAACCGAGGAGGTCGTCCTCGACGTCACCGACCCGCCGGCGCTGGAGCTCGACGAGCTCCAGGGGCTCGTCAACAATGCCGGCATCGCGGTCGCGGGCCCGCTCGAGTTCCTGCCGCCGAAGGAGCTCCGCCGCCAACTCGAGGTGAACGTGGTGGGGCAGCTGCGTGTCGTCCAGCTCGCACTGCCGGCGCTGCGGCGCGCGCGAGGCCGGGTCGTCAACATCGGCTCGATCTCGGGCCGGAGCGCGCTGCCGTTCCTCGGCGCGTATGCCATGTCGAAGTTCGCGCTCGAGGCGATGACGGACGCGCTGCGCGTGGAGCTCAAGCCGTGGGGGATCCACGTCGCGATCGTGGAGCCGGGGACGATCAAGACGCCGATGTGGACCCGCGAGCGACCCGATCCGCCGGAGGAGGCGATGGCGCTCTACGGCGGCCGGCTTGCCGCCTTCCGCGAGTTCGCGCTGAAACGCAGCGCCGGCGGTGCCCCACCGGAGGCCGTCGCGAAGGTCGTCGAGCACGCGCTGACCGCGGAGCGCCCGAAGCCGCGCTACCTGGTCGGCCGTGACGCGCGGCTGCGCGCGGGCGTCGAGCGGCTCCCCAACAGGCTTCGAGACCGTGTCTACAAGCGAGTGCTGCTGGGAGGGGTGTGATGGGCTACCGAAAGGCATCGATCCACGAGCTCGGCGAGGGTCCCGGCTTCCGCAAGGTCCGGCAGGCGCTCGAGGTGAGTGCGTTCGGCGTGAACGCGATCGTGTACCCGCCGGGTCAGGAGGGCTTCCTCCACTACCACGACGAGCAGGACGAGCTGTACTTCGTCCACCGCGGACGTGCGTCGTTCGAGGTCGACGGCGAGCAGTTCGAGCTCGAGCCGGGTGGAGTCGTCTACGTCGAGTCGACGACACCACGGAAGATCTCGAACCGTGGCGACGAGGACCTCGTACTGCTGGCCGTCGGGGGCAAGGACGGGTACGTCGGCCGCGACGGGCAGCTGGTCGACATGGAGCGCGACCTGCCGCGCCGTCAGGCCTTTACCAGCGGCGGCAAATAAGGAACGATTTCAGTGGTGGGTCGACTTCGAGGAGGGATTCCGTGAACGGCTTGATGATGGACTACCAGCTCTCGCTTCCTCCGCTGCTGCGGCGCGTGGAGACTTTCTTCGGCGACCAGGAAGTCGTAACGCGGCTCCCGGACAAGAGCTTCCACCGCTACACCTATCGCGAGATGGCGGGGCGCGCGAAGCAGCTCGCCGTCGCGCTCCAGAAGCTCGGGCTCGAGCGCGGCGACCGGGTCGCAACGCTCTGCTGGAACCACTACCAGCACCTCGAGGCGTACTTCGGGATCCCCTGCGGCGGCTTCGTGCTCCATACGCTCAACCTGCGTCTCCATCCCTCGGACCTCGCCTACGTCGCCGCGCACGCAGACGACAGGGCGGTGATCGTCGACCGCAGCCTCCTGCCGCTCTATGAGCAGTTCCAGGACGAGACCAAGATCGAGCACGTCATCGTGGTCGAAGACTCGTACGAGGAGCTGCTCGACGCCGCGAGCGCGGACGAGTGGGATGATCCGCAGCTCGAGGAGAACGAGGCCGCCGCGATGTGCTTCACGAGCGGGACGACCGGCCGCTGCAAGGGCGTCGTCTACTCGCACCGCTCCACGATCCTCCATGCGCTGGGCGTCGCGGCCCTCTCGCCGCTCGGGGAGCGCGTCGCTCACGAGGACACGCTGCTGCCGGTCGTGCCGATGTTCCACGCGAACGCGTGGGGCTACCCCTACCTCGCCGCCATGCTCGGAGCGAAGCTCGTCTTCCCCGGGCCGCACCTCGATCCTGAGAGCCTGCTCGAGGACTTCGTCCAAGAGGGCGTCAGTTGGACCGCCGGCGTGCCGACGATCTGGCTCGGGATGCTGCAGCTGCTCGACGCGAATCCCGGCAAGTGGGACCTCTCGGGCATGAAGGGCATGCTCGTCGGCGGCTCCGCCGTGCCGCGCGCGATGATCGCGGCGTACAAGGAGCGGCACGGTCTCAACGTCGTCCAGGGATGGGGCATGACGGAGACCTCGCCCGTGGCGTCGGTCACAGACTTCATCGGGGACATCAAGGACGCCGACCAGGACACGAAGCTCGACTACGTCGCGATGGCGGGCATCCCACTTCCGTTCGTGGAGATTCGCATTCGGGCAGATGGCCAGGACGTGCCGTGGGACGGCGAGTCGATGGGCGAACTCGAGGTGCGGGGCCCGTGGGTCGCGTCCGGCTACTACGAAGACGATTCGCAGGCCGACCGGTGGACCGACGACGGCTGGTTCAAGACCGGCGACATCGTCACGATGCACCCGCGCGGCTTCATCCAGATCAAGGATCGCTCCAAGGACGTGATCAAGTCCGGCGGCGAGTGGATCTCGTCGGTCGAGGTCGAGAACGCGCTGATGTCGCATCCGGCCGTGGCCGAGGCGGCGGTGATCGCGATCCCGGACGAGAAGTGGGCCGAGCGGCCGCTGGCGGCGATCGTGCTCAAGGAGGGCCAGACTGCGACCGCGGACGAGCTGCGCGAGCACATCGCTCCGAAGTTCGCGAAATGGTGGCTCCCCGATCGCTTCGAGTTCGTGGACGAGATCCCGAAGACGAGCGTCGGGAAGTTCAAGAAGATGGCGCTGCGGGAGCAGTTCGCAGAGGAGAAGGTTCCGGCGTCCTCGTGAGAGCCGTCGTCCTTCGCGGGACCGGCGGACCGGAGCAGCTCCAGCTGGAGGAGGCCCCCGACCCGGAACCGGGCGACGGCGAGGTCCTGGTGCGTGTGCGCGCCGCGGGGGTGAACTTCGCGGACGTGCTCGTTCGGCAGGGTCGGTATCCGCAGCCGCCCGAGCTGCCGACGGTGCCTGGCTCCGAGATCGCCGGCGAGGTCGACGGGCGGCGCGTGATGGCGCTGCCTCGCGGCGGCGGCTATGCGGAGGCGGTCGCGGTGGACGAGCGGCTGGTCGTGCCGCTGCCCAACGGCGCGTCCTTCGAGGAAGGCGCCGGGTTTCTGCTGACGTTCCTGACGGCGTGGATCCCGTTGACGCGGCAGGTTCGAGTTGGGTCGGGGACGGTCGTGTTGGTGCACGCAGGGTCCGGCGGCGTCGGGTCGGCCGCGATCCAGCTGGCGAAGCACCTCGGAGCACGCGTCGTCGCGACGGCGAGCACGGACGAGAAGCGTGAGGTCGCGGCACAGCAGGGCGCCGACGACGTCTTCGGCTACGACGATTTCGTGGACGGGGTTCGGGCCGACATCGTGCTCGATCCCGTGGGCGGCGATGTCTTCACGCGGAGTTTCTCCGTCTTGAGGCCACTGGGGACGGTGGTGGCGCTCGGCTTCGCCGGCGGCTGGTGGGAGCCGCTTGATCCAGCTCCTCTCGTGGGACGCAACTTGGGCCTGCAGGGCTTCTATCTCGGCCGGCTGATGCGGCACGAGCCTGAGCTCGTTGGCGAGGCCGTCGGCGAGCTCCTGGAGCTGTGGTCTGAGGGCGCGGTGAAGCCCTTGGTCGGCGCGGCGTTCCCGCTGGAGCGGGCCGGTGATGCGCACGAGCTGATCGAGTCGCGGCGCCACGTCGGGAAGGTCGTCCTTGTTCCCTGAGACGGCGCTCGTGACAGGTTCGGCGGGCGGGATCGGCCACGCGCTGGTCGAGCGGCTCGAACGGGAGGGCGCCGTTGTTCGGGAGCTCGACTTGGTCACCGGATTCGACGTGAGCGATCCGACGGCGTGGCAGTCTGTCGACCGCGTCGAGCTCGCGTGCCTGAACGCAGGCGTGACCACGAACACCGCGTCGCTCACGGAGCTGACCGCCGAGGAGTACCAGCGCGTGGTGGCGGTGAACGTCGACGGAGTCGTCTACGGCGTCAGGCGCCTCGCGCGGGAGATGGAGGAGGGCGACGCGATCGTGGTCACCGCCTCGCTGGCCGGCCTGACCGGTGTCGAGAGCGACCCCATCTACGCGCTCACCAAGCATGCGATCGTCGGATTCGTGCGCTCGGTGGCACCGCAGCTGGCGGAGCGTAGGATCCGGATCAATGCCGTCTGCCCTGGCTTCGCGGACACGCCCATGGTGGCGGGCGAGCTGCGGGAGTCCCTGGAAGCGGCAGGCTTCCCGCTGCTTCGAGCGGAAGAGGTTGCGGAGGCCGTCATGCGCGCAGCGCGAAGCGAGGCCACCGGCGAGGCATGGATCGTCCAGCCGGGCCGAGACCCGGAGCCGTACCGCTTCCGCGGCATCCCCGGCGCCCGAAGCGAAGACGCCGAAGGCGTCGCACCGCCGCTCTAGCCCGGTCTTGATCGGCATCGCAGCCGGCCTCCGCGGCTGAGCTCCGAGAGCGCCCCGGCGCTTCGAAGCCACGTAACACAGTGTTACTTGGCACGGACCCGGCACATTCGCGGCTTGGTGCGGCAGCCACACTGGCTGCGATGCCGGCGCTCGCACCGCGAATCCGAAGGGAGCTCGTCGAAGTTCTCGTCCGTTACGACAAGCCGGGCCGCCCGATTGCTGAGACGTGCCGCCACGTCGGGGCGGAGGCGGAGCGGCTCGGCTTCACTCGGCCCAGTTATCAGCGCGTGCGCGAGCTCGTCCACGAGTCGCGCCGAATCAAGCGCGGCCGCGGCCCGAGCATGGCAAGCGTCCTCGTCGACGTCGCCTTCCGCGTCAGACCACCGGAGGCCGTCCTCGACCAGCTCTCGGGCATAGGCGTCCCAAAGCTCCGTCGCTAGGGGTCGAACCGACCCCAAGTAACACAGTGTTACTTGGCGTCGTTCAGCCCGGCGGTTCGGTCTGCGACCTTGACGAGCGCCTTACCGCGGTTCTCGCCCCGGAGCATCCCCATGAACGTCGCCGGAGCATTCTCCAGCCCCTCCGTGACGTCCTCGCGCCACACGAGCTTCCCCTCCGCGACCCAGCGCGCCAGTCGCATCGCCGCCTCGTCGAAGCGGTGCGCATAGTCCGTGACGAGGAAGCCCTCCATCCGCGCCCGGTAGACGATCAGGAGGCTCGGGTGGAACGTCGGCTCCGGGCGATCGAGGTTGTACTGCGAGACCTGGCCGCAGATGACGATCCGCGCGCCGACGTTCAGCCGCCCGTGCACCGCCGCAGAGATCTCCCCGCCGACGTTGTCGAAGTAGACATCGACGCCGTCCGTGCACGCCGCCTTCAGCTCGTCGCGGAAGCTCTCGTCCTTGTAGTCGAGCGCAACGTCGTAGCCGTAGACGGTGCAGTCGGTGCACTTGTCCGGGCCCCCGGCGACGCCGATCGTGCGGCAGCCCATCAGCTTCGCGATCTGGCCCACGACCTGCCCGACCGCGCCCGCCGCACCTGACACGACCACGGTGTCGCCCGGCTTCGGCTGCCCGACGTCGAGCAGCCCGAAGTACGCCGTCATCCCGGTCATCCCGACGACGTGCAGCGCCAGCGTCGGCGGGTCGAGAAACTCCGGGACCTTCCGCAACGTGCCGCCCCGCGTCACCGCATACTCCTGCCACCCGAGCTGCCCGAGCACGAGGTCGCCCGGCTGGAAGCGCCCGTCGTGGCTCTCGACGACCTCGCCGAGCGACTGCGAGGTGATCACGTCTCCCACCTCGAGGCCCTTCGCGTACGAGCGGACCTGGCTCATACGCCCGCGCTGATACGGGTCGACCGAGACCCAGAGCACGCGGACGAGCACTTCACCCGCCTCCGGCTCGCCGACCTCGACCTCGTCGAGCGCGAAGTCCGAGTCCTTCGGGAACCCTTCCGGGCGCGACGCCATCGTCACGCGACGGTTGGTCTTCACGAGAACCGCCATGTTCCTCCTCCCTCGAACTCCTTGAGAATGCGGCGGCTGACGACCATCCGGTGCACCTCGTCCGGCCCGTCGTAGATGCGCGCCGCTCTGGCATTCGCGTACATCTCGGCGAGCGGAGTCTCGTCGGTCAGCCCGCGGGCGCCGTGCACCTGAATCGCACGGTCGATTACGTCGTGCAGCACCCGCGCCGCGTAGTACTTGATCACGGAGATCTCGACCCGCGCCTCGTCGCCGTCGTCGATCTTCCGCGCCGCGTCGAGCGTCATCAGGCGGCAGGCGTGGATCTCCGCCGCCGAGTCAGCGATCCAGTTCTGGACGGTCTGCTTGTCCGCGAGTCGCGAGCCGAACGCCTCCCGCTCGAGCGCGTAGGAGCAGAGCAGCTCGAACGCGCGCTGCATCTGGCCCAGCCAGCGCATCACGTGATGAATCCGCCCCGGCCCGAGCCGCTTCTGCGCGATCCGGAAGCCGTCGCCGGCCTCGCCAAGCGTGTTCGCGACGGGTACACGGACCCCGCGGTACCAGACCTCGCAGTGCGTGTTCCACCCGCTCCCCGTGTGCCCCATCACCGCGATCGGCCGCACGATCTCCAGTCCCTTGGCGTCCGCCGGAGCGATGATCTGCGACGCGCGGCGGTGCGGCTCCGCCTCCGGATCCGTCACCGCCATGACGATCCCGAAGGCGGCGCCGTCCGCCCCGGACGAAAACCACTTGTGGCCGTCGATCACCCACTCGTCGCCGTGGCGCACAGCCGTTGTCCGGAGCGTCGTCGGGTCGGAACCCGGGACCTCGGGCTCCGTCATCGAGAAGAACGAGCGGATCTCGCCTGCCACCAGCGGCCGCAGCCAGCGCTCCTTCTGGTCCTCGGTGCCGAACAAGTGCAGGATCTCTGCATTGCCCGCGTCCGGCGCCTGGCAGCCGAAGACGAGCTGCGCATAGCTGGAGCGCCCGATCTCCTCGTTCAGCAACGCGTAGGCGAGGAACCCCTGCCCGGTGCCGCCGGCCTCGGACGGGACGTGCGGCGCCCACAGACCCGCCTCCTTCGCCTTCTCCCGCAGCGAGGAGATCAGATCGGCGTCGTCAGCGGCGAGCGCGCGCTCATTGCGGTACACGTGCTCCTCCATGAACGCGCGATAGCGCTCGCGCAGCTCCTGGATCTCCGCCGGGGAAGCGAGTTCCGTTACGGCCACCCGTTTAGCATCGCAGGTCGTGCGACTGGGGTTCTACATGGGATATGCGCCACCCGGGACGAACCCGACGGAGCTGATCGAGCTCGCGCAGGAGGCCGAGCGGCTCGGCTACGACTCAGCGTGGGCCGCGGAGGCGTGGGGCACGGACGCCGCCACGGTGCTCGCCTGGCTCGCGGCCACGACGACCAAGCTCAAGGTCGGGTCCGCGATCTTCCAGATCCCGGCACGCACCCCCGCCAACACAGCCATGACTGCGGCGACGCTGGACCTCATGTCCGGCGGCCGCTTCCTGCTCGGCCTGGGCGTGTCCGGCCCACAGGTGGTCGAAGGCTGGCACGGCGAGGCCTGGGGCAAGCCGCTCGCGAAGACGCGCGAGTACGTTGAGATCGTTCGCGCGGTGCTCAGGCGCCAGACGCTCGAGCACCACGGCGAGCACTACCACGTGCCGTACGACGGGCCCGGCGCGACGGGTCTCGGCAAGCCGCTCAAGCTGATGGCGCGGCCGCTCCGCGCGGAGATCCCGATCTACCTCGCCGTCTTCAAGCCACGGTCGGTGGAGCTCGCCGCCGAAATCGCGGACGGCTGGCTGCCGATCTTCTTCTCGCCCGAGCGGGCCCGTGCCACATTTCCCGCCCCGTTCGCCCGCGACGGCGACTTCGACATCGCCCCAGCGGTGCCAGCGCTCGTCGCGGACGACGTCGAGGACGCACGCGACGCGCTCCGCCCGTACTACGCGCTCTACGTCGGCGGCATGGGCGCGCGCGGCAAGAATTTCTACAACGACTTGGTCGCCAGCTACGGGTTCGAGGCCGAGGCGAAGAAGATCCAGGACCTGTTCCTCGACGGCAAGCAGCGCGACGCGGCCGCCGCGGTACCCGAGCAGCTGATCGACGAGATGACCCTCATCGGCCCGTCGGACCGGATCAAGGATCGCCTCGCGGCCTGGCGGGAGTCCGGTGCCACCACGCTCCTCATCTCCACGCGCGACGCTGCGACCTTGCGGGCCGTCGCGGAAGCGGTCTAGTGGAACGAACGAGGGATCGGTGGGCTCAGTGGCTGCTCGAGCGGCGGCACGGCGGCGACGAGGCGCAGCTCGAACGCTTGCTCCCGGACCTCGACGAGTTTCGCGAGCGGGTCATCGCCAACGCCGAGATCGCCGCCGGCGACGTCGTCCTCGACGTCGGCACCGGCGATGGCCTGATCGCGTTCGCGGCGCTCGAGCGCGTCGGCCCGGAAGGGCGCGTCCTCTTCAGCGACATCTCGACGGATCTGATCGAAGAGTGCGAGCGGGTGGCGGAGAAGCTCGGCGTGCTCGACCGCTGTGAGTTCGTCCAGGCCTCCGCCGACGATCTCCCCTTCGACGACGAGTCCGTCGACGTCGTCACGACGCGCTCCGTGCTGATCTACCTGATGAACAAGGAGCCGGCCTTGCGCGAGTTCCACCGAGTCCTGAGGCCCGGCGGGCGGCTCTCGATCTTCGAGCCGATCAACCGCTTCTGTCACGAGGAGAACCGCCGGCGCTACTACGGACTCGACGTCGCCCCGGTCCGGCACCTCGCCGACAAGATCATGGCGCGCTGGAAGCGGTCCGAGGAGCATCCGCTGCTCAACTTCGACGAGCGCGACCTCTTCCGCTGGACGCACGACGCCGGATTCGCGCAGATCCGGATGGACTATCGCGCCGAGGTGGACACGACTGACTGGGCCGCCAGCGCGGATGCCTTCCTACACTCCTCCGGCAACCCTCTTGACCCGACGCCGAAGGAAGAGATGGCCGAGGCCCTCGATCCCGCCGAGCAGGCGGAGTTCGAGACATACATCCGAACGACGATCGCGTCCCGGCCGCCGATCCAGCGGCGGCGCGCCAAGGTGTATCTGCGAGCCGTGAAGTGAGCCTCTTCGACCTCTCCGGGAAAACGGCAATCGTCACCGGCGGCGGCAAGGGCATCGGGCGCCAGATGGCCGAGGGGCTCGCCGAGGCGGGCGCGAACATCATCGTCTGCGCGCGGAACGCTGAACGCTGCGAGCAGGCGGCCGCAGAGCTCGCGGAGCTCGGCGTGAAGACGCTCGGCCTCCGCTGCGACGTTCGCGACGCCGGCCAGGTGCAGGCCGTTGTAGCGCGCACGGTGGCGGACTTCGGCGGCGTCGACGTCCTCGTCAACAACGCCGGCACCGTCTGGGGCGCGACCGCCGAGGACATGCCGCTGGAGGGCTGGCAGAAGGTCGTCGACGTCAACCTCACAGGCGTCTTCCTCTTCTCGCAGGCGGCGGGGCGGACGATGATCGACGGCGACGGCGGCTCGATCGTCAACATCGCGTCCGTCGCAGGCCTCCATGGCGCGCCGCCGGAGATCACGAACACTGTCGTCTACCACGCAACGAAGGGCGGCGTGATCGCCTTCACGCGGGACCTCGCCTGGAAGTGGGCGGCGCACGGAATCCGCGTCAATGCGATCGCGCCCGGCTGGTTTCCCTCCGACATGGCGAACTTCGTGCTGGATCACGCGGGCGACGAGCTCGTGCGCCGGATCCCCCTCGGACGCTTCGGAGGCCCCGATGACCTCAGGGGCCCCGTCGTCTTCCTCGCCTCCGAGGCGGCCGCCTACGTGACGGGTCACACCCTCGTCGTCGACGGGGGCCAATCGGCTTGAGCGCCGCCCCCTGGGCGGACGAGCTCGCGGCGGAGCTCGGCCGGCGCGTCGACGCGATGCACTTGCTCCCCGGCGGCGCCTCGAAGGAAGCCTGGGCGGTGGATGCCGGCGGCAAGCGCTTGCTCGTACGCCGCGCCGGAGGCGGCGTGATCCACGAGGACACGCTCTCGCTCGAGCACGAGTTCCAGGTGCTCGAGGCGGCGCTCGAGGCAGGTGTGAAGGTGCCGCGGCCGGTCGCGTACCTCGGCGAGCTCGGGGGGCGCGAGGCATTCGCCATGGAGCTCGTCGAGGGCGAGACGATCGGGCGCCGCATCGTCCGCAACCCGCCGCCCGGCCTCGAGACGGAACTCGCGGAGGAGCTCGCGAAGATCCATGCGATCCCGTCGGAGCGGCTGCCGTTCCTCGGCTCCGGCAACGTGCTCGACCGCTTCGAGCACGAGCTCGACATCGTCGGCGAGCCGCATCCCGCGATCGAGTACGGCCTCTGGTGGCTGCGGGACCACCGGCCCGAGCCGCTCGAGGAGGTCGTCAGCCATGGTGACTTCCGGATCGGGAACGTCGTCGTCTCGGAGCGCGGCCTCGAGTACCTGCTCGACTGGGAGTTCGCGCACCTCGCGGACCCCCGCGAGGACGTGAGCTGGCCCATAGTTCGCGCGTGGCGTTTCGGCGCCGACGACCGGCGGCTGGGCGGTGTCGGCGAGGTCGGGCCGTACCTCGAGCGTTACGCGGAGCTCACCGGCCGCGAAATCGCCGAGGCCGACCTCCCCTGGTGGGAAGTGCTCGGCAACGTCAAATGGGCGACGGGCTGCCTGACGCAGTGCCGCCGGCACCTGACCGGCGTGGACCGCAGCGTCGAGTACGCGGTGCTGGGCAGGATGGCGGCCGAGATGGAGTACGAGCTCCTCGACCTGATCGAGCAGCATGGCTGACCGGCCGACGGCACCGGAGCTGATCGAGGCGGTGTTCGAGTTCCTCTCGAGCGAGCTCCTGCCCACGCTCGACGACCACCGGATGAAGTTCAGGACGCTGGTCGCCATGAACGCACTCGCGATCGCGCGGCGCGAGCTCGAGGCAAGTAACACAGTGTTACTTGGCGATGAACAGGCGGCCGACCTCGCCCGCCGGATTCGGGCCGGGGAGCCCCCTCAGCGCGCGCTGGAGCTGCTCAAAGAACATGTCGCGGAGAAGCTCCGGATCTCCAATCCGGCCTACCTCGAGCGCTACGAGTGACTCGGCGGCGGATCTACCTGATGCGTCACGCTCAGGTGGCGTACTTCGAGGACGGGCGGCCGCTCCGTCCCGAGACCGTGCCGCTGACGGAGCTCGGGCGCGAGCAGGCGCGCGCGGCGGCGGAGCTGCTTACCGGGATCGAGTTCGACCGCTTGATCACGAGCGGCCTGCCGCGAACGGTCGAGACGGCCCGCCTCGTCGCGCCGGACCAAGAGCCTGAGTCATGGCCCGAGCTGCGCGAGATCGAGTCCGGCCGCCTCGACGACATTCCCGAGGACGAGCTCGAGCGAGCGTTCGTCGAGGCCTGGCGTGACGTCGTCCCCGAGGACGCTCCCTTTCTGGGCGGCGAGACGGTCGGCTCCCTACTCGACCGGGTCCTGCCCGCCCTCGATCGGCTCCTCGCCGATCCTGACTGGGACGTCGTGCTCGCCGTCCTGCACGGCGCGGTCAACCGCGCGGTCATCTCCTACGCGCTGACCGGTGGCCGAGCATTTCTCGGGAACCTCGAGCAGGCGCCCGGCTGCATCAACATCCTCGACGTCTCCGAGAACGACTGGGTCGTGCGGACTGTGGGCTTCACGCCACTCGATCCCGCCCACGTGGGCGGCCGGCTGCGAACGATGGAAGAGCTGTGGCGGGAGTTCAGGCCGCCTGCACGACCCTGAGGATCTCGAGCCGCTCCCGGATCGCTCTGCGCGCGTTCTCGAAGACGGCCGGATCGCCGAAGAGGTGGTACTGCCAGTTCGCGGACAGGGCAAAGGAGTCCAGCTCGAAGGTGATCTCGCGCGCGCTGAGCGAATCGTCCAGCTCACCCGACTGCTGCGCCTGCTCGACGGCGTGCTCGAGATACGAGAGCCACGACCGGAGCATGTCCTCGATACGGTCCCGGACCGGCCCCGGACGGTGGCTGTACTCGACCGACGTCGCCGCGAAGAAGCAGCCGCCGGGGAAGACCTGCTGCTCGAGGTAGCGCAGCTTGTGGTCGCAGAGCGCCCAAACGCGCGGAAGCCCTTTCGGTGCCGAGCGAGCCGGCGCGATCACCTCGTCGACGAAGAGCGACGCCGCATGCTCGACGGTCGCGATCTGCAGCTCCTCCTTCGATCCGAAGTGCGCGAAGAGGCCGCTCTTGCTCATCCCGGTCGCCTCGGCTAGGCGGCCGATGGACAGCGTCTCGAGACCTTCCTCCGTGGCGAGGTTGGCCGCGGCCGTCAGGATCGCGTGGCGCGTACGCTCGCCCTTCGTTTTCAGCACGGTCGTTTCCTTCATATCGGGCACGGAAAGCTAAGTATACCGCATCTGCTTGACAAAAAAGCACGATCGTTCTATTCTCGCGGCATGAATCACGATCACATCACAGTCTTCGTCCGGGACTACGACGTGGGCAAGCGGTTCTACGAGGAGATCCTCGCGCCGCTCGGCCTCGTCAAGCTGCTGGACTGGCCGGACAACCGCCGCGTGTACTTCGGCAGGCTCGGGGAGCCGAGCTCACTCTGGCTCGTCGAGTCCGAGCTCGGCGGGCGGCTCGAGGTGACGCTGCCGGCGGCCGACGAGGGCGCTGTCCACTCGTTCCACAACACGGCGATCGCCGCGGGAGCTCGTTCCGCCGCGGAGCCGGTGAGTGGGCGCGCGCGCGTTGTCGACTTCGACGGCAACTCGCTCGAGGCGGTCTACCGCGGCGAGGAAGCCGCGGCGCTCCGCCCCGCTGCCGCGTAGAGGCTCTAACCTCCCGCGCCATGGAGAACCTGGCGGAGATTGCCCCGCTGGCGGGCACGCTGGGTATCGAGGTGACGCACGCGGATCCCGACGAGGTCCGCGGCGGCATGGACTGGGCGCCGGAGCGGTGCACCGCGGGCGGCGTTCTCCACGGCGGCGCACTGATGGCGTTCGCGGACACGCTGGGCGGCGTCTGCGCCTTCCTGAACCTTCCGAACGGCGCTTCGAACACCGCGACCGTCGAGTCGAAGACGAACTTCTTCCGGGCCGTCCGCGAGGGCCGCGTCACCGGCGTGACGCGCCCGCTCCACGTCGGCCGGAGCTTCATCGTCGTCCAGACGGATGTCTTCGACGACGACGAGCGGCGCGTCGCGCAGGTCACGCAGACACAGGCCGTGCTGAGCTAACGGCGTCGCGAAGGAACTCGTGCTGGACCTCGTTCGCAGCGCGCGCGAGCGCCAGCGGGAAGAGGTTGAAGCCGTGGACCGACTCGGGCCACACGCGGAGCTCGGCGTCGTTGCCCGCCGCCTGCCAGCGCGCGGCCATGAAGAGCGAGTCGTCGAGCAGCGGGTCCTGGTCGCCGACGGTGAAGAGCGCGGGCGGCAGTTCGTGCAGATCGGCGTACAGCGGCGAGAGATCCGGGTCACGGAGCTCTTCGGTCGTGCGGTCGCCGGCGAAGCAGCGCCCGAACCAGTGCATCGAGGGCGTCGAGAGGACGAGAAAGCGGTCGCCCCAGTTCCGCTGGCTGGGAGTCAGCGAGAGGTCGTAGACGCCGTAGACCAGGTTCGCGCCGCGGACTGCCCCGGTGATCCCGTGGCGATCGCGCAGCCGCAGCAGCGTCGTGGCCGCCAGATGAGCCCCGGCGGACTCGCCGCCGATCGTGGCCACCTCGGGCACGCCCAGCTCGGCGAACCCGTGCTCGAGCAGCCAGAGCGCGGCATCCTCGCAGTCGTCCGGGGCTGCGGGGTACGGATGCTCGGGGGAAAGGCGGTAGTCGACGCTGGCGACGCACAGACTCGTGGCCTCGGCGAGCGCAGTCAGGCGCACGTCCTGCTCATCGCAACCGCCGAGCACCCAGCCGCCGCCGTGGATGTGGAGGTAGACGCCGACCGCCTCGCCCTCCGGCGGAAGTACCCGGACGCGGACGTCGCCGCCGCGGCCCGGGATCGTCAACTCGCGCGCGTGTGGGAGGAACTCCGGCGCCGGCCAGATGCTGCGGCCCTCCCGCCGCGCCAGCCGCGTCACCTCCGGCGCGACCTCGTAGACCGGCGGCGCGTCGCGCAGGATCGCGGCCAGCTGCTCGTTGAAGACGCGGCTCTCCTCGATCGCGGCCTGGTCGAGGTCGACGATCATCGCAGGCGTTCGACGATCATCGCCATCCCCTGACCGCCGCCGACGCACATCGTCTCCAGTCCGATCGTCCCGTCGAAGGTGTCGAGGTCGTTCAGCAGCGTGCACATGATCCGCGCGCCGGTCATGCCGTAGGGATGTCCGAGGGCGATTGCGCCGCCGTTCGGATTGAGCTTCTCGCCGAAGGGGTCGATCCCGAGCTCGCGGCAGACGGGGAGCACCTGTGCCGCGAACGCCTCGTTCAGCTCGACGACGTCGACGTCGTCGATCGTCATCCCCGCCCGGTCGAGCACCTTGCGGACCGCGCCGATCGGCCCCACGCCCATGATCTCCGGCTCGACCCCTGAGACCGAAGACGCAATGATCCGCGCCTGCGGCTGCAGCCCCAGCTCCGAAGCCCGCTGCTCGCTCATCACGACGACGGCGGCGGCGCCGTCGTTCAGCGGGCATGAGTTTCCCGCCGTCACCTTGCCGCCGGGCTTGAAGACCGGCTCCAGCTCCGCGAGGCCTTCGACGGTCGAGCCCCGTCGCGGTCCGTCGTCCGCTGCAACCCCGTCCCACGGCGTGATCTCGCGCGCGAAGAAGCCGCTGTCCTGCGCCGCCACCGCCCGCTCCTGGGAGCGCTGTGCGTAGCGGTCCATGTCCTCGCGCGAGACGTCCCAGCGCTCGGCGACGTTCTCGGCGGTCATCCCCATCGGGATGTAGACATTCGCAATCGGCGCATCGTCACCGAAGAGCTTCGGGTGGAGCTCGCCTTCGTCCTTCGGGTAGCCGTCCACCTGCGTGATCGACTCGACGCCGGCGGCGACGAACGCGTCGCCCTCTCCCGCTCTGATCGCATGGTGCGCCATGCGGATCGTCTGCAGCGACGAGGCGCAGAAGCGGTTGACCGTCGTCCCCGGCACTTCCGCCGGCAGGTCGGCAAGCAGCGCCGCCCGCCGTGCCAGGTTCATCCCCTGCCGCTGCTCGGGGAAGCCGCAGCCGACCATCACGTCGACGATCTCGCCGCGGTCGAGCTCGGGAACCTGCTCGAGCGCCGCGTCGATCGCGAACGCGACCAGGTCGTCCGGCCGTGCGTCGACCAGCGAGCCCTTGCGCGCGCGGCCGATCGGCGTACGCGCGGCGGAGACGATGACTGCGTCAGACAAAAGCGCTCTCTCCTGTCAGTTGCCTTCCAATGATCAGCTTCTGAATCTGGCTCGTGCCCTCGTACAACGTCGTAACGCGCGCGTCCCGCAGGTACTTCCCTACCGGATACTCGTCCACATAGCCGTACCCGCCGTGGATCTGAACCGCGGCGTTCGCGGCCCGGACCGATGCCTCACTCGCGTAGTACTTCGCGATCGAGCTCTCGAGCGTATGGCGGACGCCGGCATCCGCCGCCAGCGCCGCGCGCCAGGTCAATAGCCGAGCCGCATCGGTCTCCACGGCGATCTCGGCGAGCAGCTCCTGGACGAGCTGGAACGACGCGATCGAGCGGCCGAACTGCTGCCGCTCCTTCGTGTACGCGAGGCACGCCTCGAGACACCCCTGCCCGATCCCCACGCAGCCGGCGGCAAGCGAGATGCGCCCATTGTCGAGCGCGGAGAGCGCGACCTTCAACCCGCCTCCCTCCTCGCCGAGCACGTTCTCCGCCGGCACGCGCACGTCGTCCATCGTCAGTTCCCCCGTGTCCTGTGCCCGGAGCCCCAGCTTGCCCTTGATCGGGTGCGCCGAGAATCCGGGTGAGTCGGTCGGCACGAGGAAGCAGGTGACACGGTCGCCGGTCTTCGCGAACACAAGGGCTAGCGCCGCCCACGTCCCCAACGTGATGAAGATCTTCGACCCCGAGATGCGCCAGCCGTCGGCGTCGCGCTCCGCGCGCGTCTGCAGGCTGCCGGGGTCCGACCCGGCTCCGGGCTCCGTGAGCGCGTAGCAGCCGAGCGCGTCGCCGGTCGCGAGCCGAGGGATCCACTGGTCGCGCTGTGCATCGGTCCCCCACTTCAGGATCGTCTTGCCGACGAGCCCGACGTTGACGGAGACGATGCCGCGGACCGATGAATCCGCCCGCCCGAGCTCCTCCATCACCAGGCAGTAGGAGACGGTGTCGAGCTCCCAGCCGGCGAGGAAGCCGACCTCGGCGAGCTTCGCGACGATCCCGCGGTCCATGGTCTCGTCGCGGTCCCACTCCCGCGCGTGCGGCGCGACCTCGCGGCCGACGAACTCGCGCGCCGAGCTGCGAATGAGCTCCTGCTCGGGTGTCAGCGTCAGATCCATAAAGCGACGGGGCCGCTCTCGCGGCCCCGTCATTCTTCCGTGTCAGCGCGCTCTAACGGCCCTTGAGGAGCTTGCCCTCTTCACTGAAGCTGCCGTTCCCGTAGCGCGTGATCTTGGCCTGGTCGATCGGGAAGTGATCACGGCTCCCGGTTTTCACCTTCGAACCCTTGAGCAGGTACGGGTTGACCCAGTTCATCTTGGCGTACGCCTTGCGCAGTGAGTCGCGGGTCAGGTTCTTCCCTGCCTTGTAAAGCAGCTTCACGAAGTCGAACCCGTTCGCGACGCCCGTGAAATAGAACTGGTTCCGGATGTTGATCCCGTCAGGGCCGTACTTGCCCATGATCCGGCGGTACGTCCGAATCGCCGAGTCCTTCGCGTACTTCGGGTTCGTCACGTTCTTCGTGTAGCCAGTGCTGATGATGCCGTTCAGGTACTCCTGGCCAGTCCGCGCGGCAACGGCTTGCATGACGCCGTCCGTCGCCGCGACGCTGTTGAGCACGATCTGGTCCGGCTTCCACCTGAGCTGGGCCGCCGTCGCAAGGGCGCGCACGGTCGGCGTGCCGGCCGTCGTGAACAGCACCCAGGTATCGGCGCCGGAAGCACGCTGCGAGATGATCTGCGGCGCGTAGCTCGCGTCGCTCACCTCGTAGCTCCGCTCGGAGACGATCCTCGAGCGGCCCGCCGCGCCCAGTGCGTTCTTGAAGCCGCGGAGGTAGTCCTTCCCGTAGTCGTCGTTCTGGTAGAAGATCGCGATCTTCTGCCGGGCGGCGTTCGCGCGGACCCACTTGGCGAGCATCGTGCCTTCGGAGACGTAGTCGAGCACCCAGCCCTGCGTCCACGGGAACTTCTTGTAGTCCGCGCCCCAGTAGCTCGCGCCGGTCAGCAGGTTCGCGTGCGGAATCTTCCTCTGGTTCAGCATCGGCCGGATCGCCAGATTCGGCTCCGTGCCGAGCGTGCCGACGATCGCGAAGACCTTGTCCTCGAGAATGAGCTTGTTCGTCAGCTGAACGGTGTTCGCCGGGTTGTAGCCGTCGTCGTACTGCTTGAAGATGATCTTCCGGCCGTAGACGCCCTTCTTGCCGTCGGGGCCCTTGCGGCTGTTGACGTAGTTGAAGTACGCCTCCATGCCCTTGGCGAGCGGGGCGTACGACGAGACCGGACCGCTGAACGGAAACGTCCCCCCGATCGTGATCGACCGGCTCGTCACGCCGGGCGTCGCCGTGGGGCTATCCGATCTCGCGAGTGCGGCCGGGAGCGCCACGCTGAGCGCGGCCGCGAGCGCCAAGACCCCCAATACAACTTTCTTCATGCTGATTCTCCTCCCAGACAGCGCCACCACTTCGGTGCAACACTAGTACAAAGGGTTACGGGCGGTAACGCCAAGTTGGATCAGTTTTCTGTGGCCGTCCTCCGAAGCGATCCGTACCCGTCCCAGAGGATGGTTGTGAGGTATTGGACGAGTTTTTCGCGCGGAAGTGAGCGGGTCTCGAGCCACGACGTGCCGGCGGCGCGGACCATCCCGTTGACGCACTGCGCCCACGGCTCGGCGAAGCCTGGGTCGAGCCCGGCGCGGCGGAGATTCTCCGCGGCGGTGAACGCACAGCTTGCGATGTGCCGTCGGCGAAAGTCCTCGACGATCGGCGCCGTGCGCGGCTGCTCACCGGCGTGGAGCAAGAAGCGGTAGCGCTCGGGTTCCCGCTCGACGTATGCGAGGTACGCGTCGATCGCCGCCGCAAGGCGGTCGCGCGGCTCGTCAGCCTTGACCGCGGGTCGGATCGAGCTCGCGAGCTCGTCCACGTAGCGGCGGGCGAGCGCCTCGTACAGGCCGTCCTTGTCGCCGAAGTGGCGGTAGAGGATCGGCTTGGTGATCCCCGCCTCGGCAGCGATCTCGTCCATCGACACACCGGGCCCGCGCGCCTGTACGACGCGGTCCGCGACGTCGAGCAGCTCGTTGCGCCGACGCGTGCGTCGGAGAACGCGCTCGGGGGTCGTGAGCGTCGCCATGCCGTTGACGTTACTCCGTTTAGGCGCCGCCCTGCGGCGCCTCCGGCGTGACCGTTCGCCGGAGGCTCCGGCCGCGGACCGCCAGCCAGACCGATCGGATGAAGTACGCGACGCCGCCGGGCATCAGCAGCATGAAGACGATCAGGAAGACACCGAAGATGACCGACGGCGCCTGATCCGCGAACTCGAAGGAGAAGATCGGAGGCTTCTGCGAGTAGATCGGCAGGAACTGGAGCAGGAGCGCGCCGAACACCGCACCGGCGAGTGACCCGAGCCCGCCGATCACCGCGCTCGCCAGGAGGAGGATCGACTCGCTGACGGGGAAGGTGTCGGGGTTGACATACGAGGTCTCGATCGCGAGCAGCGCGCCGGCTGCACCCGCGTAAGCGGCGGAGATCCCGAACGCGAGGGTCTTGTAGAGCGCCGGGTTGACGCCGGACGAGATCGCCGCGACCTCGCCGTCCCGGATCGCGCGCCACGCGCGGCCGATACGGCCGCGCGTCAAGAGCCACGCGGCGGCGAAGAGGATGCCGGCCGTCACCCACGCCTCGTAGTAGAGCCAGTGGCGGGTGGAGATGTTCCAGCCGAATGGGGTCTCCGGCAGGTTCAGGTTGATGCCGCCGCTGCCCCCGGTGACCTCCTCGAAGCTCTTCATCACGATTGGGAACGACACCGCGATGGCGAGCGTCGCGAGGGCGAGCGAAACGCCGCCGAGCCGAAGGGCCGGCACGCCGATGATCAGTCCCAGCACTCCCGTCACCAGCGCCGCCAGCGGAATCGTGAAGACGGGCGTCATCCCGTCCCCGAGCGGCAGCCAGTCCGGCGGGGCCAACTGGAGCGCCTCGAGCCCGGGACGTCCGAGCGACAGCAGCGCGGTCGTGTAGGCGCCGACTCCCACGAACGCGAAATGGCCGAGCGAGATCTGCCCGCTGTAGCCGGTGAGGATGTTGAGGCCGAGGATCGCGATCATGAAGATCGCGACGCGGGTGAACTGCAGCAGGCGGAACTCGCCCATGAACCGCGGCAGCAGCGCGACGACGACGACGCCTACGACGAAGATGGCCGGACCCATCGCCCGCTCGAGATACCGGGTCATACCCGCCTCACCACCCGGTGCCCGAAGAGCCCCTGCGGCCTGATCAGCAGCACGACGAGGAGGACGACGAACGCCGCGGGCAGGCGCAGCTCGCCGCCGATGAAGTCGACGTACGTGCCGAGGATGTTGATGAGCACGCCGAGGATCAGACCCCCGACGACCGCGCCCACCGGACTGTCGATCCCGCCGAGGACGGCGGCGGCAAACGAGTAGATCAGGATGATCAGCATCAGGTTGTTGTCGAGGAACTGCGTCGGCGCCGCCATCATCCCGGCGATCGCCCCGAGCACGGCCGCGAGCCCCCAGCCCAGCGCGAGCATCCAGCCGACGCGCACGCCGAGCAGCCGGCTCGCATCCTGGCTGTTCGCGACCGCGCGCATCACGAGGCCAAGCGTCGTGAAGCGGAAGAACGCCCAGAGTACGAGGACCGTCGCGAGGGTGACCGCCAGCACGCCGAGGTCCTGGTACGCGATCACCACGCCGCCGATCTCGGTCGTGCCGTTGGAGAACGGGGACTCGAACGCCTTCACCTCAGGCCCCCAGATCCACGGTGCGAGGCCGTTCAGCGCGATCAGCAGCCCGATGGTCACGATCACGACCACGATGTCGGGCCGGTGCTCGACGGGCCGGATGATCACCCGCTCGATCGCCGCGCCGCCCACGAATGCGATCACGAGCGTCAGCGCGAACGCGGGCCAGTACGGCATGTGGTTCATCAGCGACCAGGCGATGAACGTCGTGAACATCGCCATCTCGCCCTGCGCGAAGTTGAGGATGTCGGTTGCCCGGTAGATGAGGACGAGCGCCAGCGCGAGGCTGGCGAAGATCGCCCCTTGGGCCAGCCCGCTGACGATCTGCTGGACGTAGCCCGACCACGTGAAGACGTCCTCGGTCTGGGTCAGCACGAGCCCGATCACGAGGATGACGGCGAGGGTGCCGACGGTCCACGCCGCCGCGAGGATGAGCGCGCGCAGGGCGGGACTCACGTCGAGCTCCGGAAGGGCTGGGCGGGCGGGGATCGCCACTAGTAGCCGGCTAAGGCACCGCTTGCGGTGCCGACTTCAGGACGCGCGGGCGTTGCCCGCGTGTCCGTCTGAAATGATCGGTCGAAACCATTCATGGGCTAGTAGCCGAGGTATGACTTCCGGACGCCCTCGTGGCGCTGGAGCTCGTCGCTCGTTCCCTCCACCGCCACCTTCCCGACCTCGAGCACGTAGGCGCGCGAAGCCACGTCGAGCGCTATCGTCGCGTTCTGTTCGACCACGAGTACCGTCAGGCCCTCTTCCTCGTTCAGGCGCCGGACGGTCGCGAAGAGCTCTCGGACGACCGTCGGCGCGAGACCGAGCGAGGGCTCGTCGAGCATGAGCACCTTCGGCCGTCCGACGAGCGCCCTTCCGAGGGCGAGCATCTGCTGCTCCCCACCGCTGAGCGTGCCGGCAGCCTGCTCGCGGCGGCGCTCGATCCAGGGGAAGTAGCCGATGATCCGCTTGGCGTCGGTCTGGAAGTTACCGCCGCGATCGCCGCCGACGGCGCCCATGCGCAGGTTCTCCCAGACGCTCAGCTCGGGGAAGAGACCGCGTGCCTCGGGAACGTGGGCTATGCCCTTGCGGGCGACGAACTCGGGGCTGCGGCGCGCGATGCGCCTACCGTTGAAGAGGATCTCGCCCGACGTGCGCGTCATGCTCGAGATGCTCCGCAAGGTGGTCGTCTTCCCGGCCCCGTTCGCGCCGAGGATCGCGACGACCTCCCCGTCGTCGACGGTCAGCGAGATGCCGTGGAGCGCCCGGATCGGCCCGTAGCGCGCATGGACGTCCTTGAGCTCAAGCAGCGGCATCCTCGCCTCCGAGGTAGGCCTCGATCACTTCCGGGTTCTGCTGCACCTCACGCGGGGTGCCTTCAGCGAGCTTCTTGCCGAAGTTGAGGACGTGGACGCGTTCGCAGACCGACATCACGAGGGCCATGTGATGCTCGACGACGAGCAGCGTCAGCTCGAAGTCCTTCTGGAGGCGTCGGATCAGAGCGCCGAGCTCCTCGACCTCCTCGTGGTTCAGTCCGCCCGCCGGCTCGTCGAGCAGCAGCAGGCGGGGGCGGGAGACGAGGGCGCGTGCGAGCTCGATTCGCTTCAGCGTCCCGAAGGGGAGTCCGGCGGCGGGACGGCGTGCCAGGTGCGCGAGGTTCAGGTAGTCGAGCGTCTCCTGCGCGAGCTTCGCCGCCCGCCGCTCGCCGAAGGGGTGCAGCCTGGTGTGCGCGCCGACGAGCACGT
>DATFQN010000027.1:0-6074 GCA_035264165.1 Gaiellaceae bacterium | reverse complement strand
GACCCTTTTGCCGAGGAAGAAGTCGATCGCCGGCTCCTTTGCGCGCCAGAGCGGCAGCACGCGCTCCCAGCCGGCGTGCAGGTCGGAGTCGTCTACCGTCGCGTTCCCCTGGATCGTCGCGCACGCGAAGCGCTCGACCTTCACGGCCTCGGGGTCGGTAATCGAGATCGAGACCTTCGGGTTCGCCTTGATGTGCTCGAGCTTCTTCGAGAAGAGGATGCTCGAGGTGAGGTAGATCAGCTCGCCGTCGTAGAGCGGGATCAACGGGTGCGTGACGGGGCGACCTTTCGGATCGACGACGGTGAGCTCGCTCACCAGCGCGGTGTTGAGCAGCTCCTCGACCGGTGCCGGCAAGACGCCCATCAGCAGGAAGATAACCTCAGTTGCGCCGCTCGACGACGATATGCGTCAGCGTCTCGAGCTCGGGTCGGTAGGGGCCGCCTTCGAGGTGCGAGCGCGCCTTCGCGGCGTACTGCAGCGCCACCTCCCGCGCTCTTTCCAACGCGCCGGTTGCCGCGACGCGGACCAGCGCACCGTCGAGCGGCCCGCCGGCGAGAGCCTCGCGCACGACCTCGTCCTCCCGCGCGGCTAGCAGCAGCGGCAACGTCGGCGTCCCTTCGCGGAGATCGTTGCCCGCGACCTTGCCCGTCTCGATCGTCGAGCCGGTGCAGTCGAGGATGTCGTCGGTGATCTGGAAGGCGATCCCGAGCGCGACCCCGAACTCTCCGAGCCCCTGGTCGCGACTGCCGAGCAGGCAGGCGGCGCGGAAGAGCTCGGCCGTCTTCAGGGAGCAGCGCTGGAGGTACTCCTGGACCGTCGTCTCCGGTCGATGGGCCTGCGCGTGCTGCAGCGCCTCGCCGCGCACCAGGGCCAGCGCTGTGTCGGCGAGGAGTGCGACGCCCTCGGCATCGCCCGTCGCCGCAAGCTCCGAGAAGGCGCGCGCGAACAGGTAGTCCCCCGCCGCCCGGGCGCCCACCGAGCCGTGCGTCCGCCAGGCGGTCGCATGTCCACGGCGGAGCGCCGCGCGGTCGATCAGGTCGTCGTGGACGAGGCTCGCCAAGTGGACGAGCTCGACGGCGGCGCCCGCCGCGGCGGGAGGCTCGGACGGTGCGGCGAGAAAGACGAGGAGCGGCCGCAGCCGTTTGCCTCCGGCGGCGAGGGCGGCGGCGCTTGCCTCCGCCGCCGTCCCGGGATGGCTCTCAACGGTGGCTTGCAGCCGTTCCTCGAGCGCCGCCAAGTAATGGTCGAGGCCAGCGACCTGAACCGCGGCCAGAGCCGTCACGCCGCCACTCCCACGAGCAAGACGACGATGCCGCCGCCCAGGAGCCGGAACTCGACCGGCTCGAAGCCGGCAGCGGCAACCTCGCCGCGCAGCTCCGCGGGGCCGGGGAAGCGGCGCACGCTGGCCGGCAGGTACGTGAACGCCGCGCCGCCGGGCACCACCTTTCCGGCGAGCGGGATCAGCCGGTCGAACCAGACGCGGTAGAAGCTCGCCAGCGGCCCCTTCGGCCGCACGACCTCGAGGATCGCGAGCCGGCCACCCGGCCGGAGCACGCGACGAAGCTCGCGCAGCCCCCGATCGAGGTCCTCGACGTTCCGGACGCCGAAGCCGACCGTGACCGCGTCGAAGCTGTCGTCCGCGAACGGCAGCCGGAGCGCGTCCCCACGCACCCACTCGATCTCGCCTGACTTGCGCCGCGCCCGCTCGAGCATCCGCTCGGAGAAGTCGAGCCCCGTGACCGACGCTCCCTCGGCCGCCGCGGCCAGGGCGAGATCGCCGGTCCCACAGCAGGCGTCGAGCACACGGTCACCGGGTTGCGCGACCGCGCGCGCCGCCAGCGTGCGCCAGCGTCGGTGGAGCCCGGCCGTCATGGCGTGGTTCATGACGTCGTAGATGGGGGCGATGCCGTCGAACATCGCCCGCACTTCGGTCCTCGAGAGCGTGCCGCTCTCGACCGTCAAGCTACTGCCCGCCCGATTCGCCCTTGGACGATTCGAGGAAGATCGCGAGCTTGCGGAGGTTCTCCTCGCCCAGCCGCGCGAAAGGCGGCATGGACGAACCGGGCGTGACCGCGCTTGGGTTCTTCAGGTGGTCGATCTGCCACTGGATGCCCCGGTTCCGCGTCCCCTCCTCCGTCAGCTCCGGTCCGACATGGGCGCCGATGCCGTCGTACGTGTGGCAGTTCGTGCAGCCCGAGGTTGCGAAGAGGACAGCGCCCTCTCGCGCGTTCGGCGGCAGGTTGAACTTCTGCATCCACTCGTCAACCTTCGCGAGTGCGCCGGCGCCGGCCTCTTCTGCCGTCGCGCCCTTGTAGGTGAGGACGCCCATGGAGATCGCGGTCAGCACGAGCGCCGTCATCGCCACGGGCCGGCGGAGCGGCCGGCGCTCCATGCGCCGATCCAGGAACGGCAACGCGAAGCCGATGATCAGCAAGATCGTCGGGATTCCGACCGTCCCGAGCACGACGGTATCCGGCCACTTGAAGATCCGGAGGAGATAGAAGAGGAAGTAGAAGTACCAATCCGGCCTCGGCGTGAAGCTCGTCGTTCCGGGGTCGGCCTTGGCCTCGTAGAGCACCCCCAGCCAGCCGGACTTCGAAGGACCGTCGTCTGTGCCCTCGGCGGTGAAGTACCAGACGCACGCGAGGACGACGATCACCGTGACCACCACGAGGCTCATCACGGTGTCGTGGAACATCGCGTACGGGTGGAACTGCTTCCCGCGTCGCGCGACGTCCTCCTTGTAGCGATAAAACTCCGCCCGCCGCTCGTCCTGAATCCGGCTCACCGCGCGATCCTCCCGCGGGCCGTCGGGCGCACGAGGCCCGGCCCGCGTGGCTCAGGCTCGTAGCGCGGCCTTCCTGCGCCCTCGTCCGACCACGGCGGCGATGAGACGCCCAGACGCACGACGAGGTAAAGGTGCAGGAGGATCAGGCCGGCGATCGCGCCCGGTAAGAGCAGCATGTGCATGGCGTAGAAGATCGTGATCGTGTTCGGCCCGATCTCGTCGCCGCCGCGTAGGAACTGCGCCAGGAAGGGACCCATGACCGGCCCGGTTCCGTTGAGGTTGATCCCGACGACGGTCGCCCAGTAGGCGGTCTGATCCCACGGCAGGAGGTAGCCCGTGAACCCCTGGAGCATCCCGAGGACGAGCAGGATGAAGCCGACGACCCAGTTCAGCTCGCGCGGGTACTTGTAGGCGCCGAAGATGAACACCCGCGCCATGTGCAGGAACAACAGGATGATGAAGACGCTGGCGCCCCATTTGTGCATCCCGCGAACCAGCCAGCCCAGGGTGACGTCGTGCGTGATGTAGCGGATGGACTCGTAGGCTCCGTCCGGAGTCGGCTGGTAGTAGAAGGCCAGGATCACGCCCGTTCCGGCCTGGACGAGGAACGCGGTCAACGTCGCCGAGCCGAGGGTGTGGAACCAGTTGGTGTCGGACGGGACCTTGCGGAAGAGGAAGTACTTGACGCCGCCGACGATCCCTGAGCGCTCCTCGAGCCAGTCGAGCGGAATGTTGATGACGTGGATGATCTTGTCGGTGAGGCGGTTCTTCTTCCGCGAGGGCGGAGGGACCGGCGGGTGGCGCTGCGGCGTTTCCAGCATCAGTGCCCCTTCCAGTGATGCCGCCGAGGTTCTGGGTCGCGAGCACCAAGCCAGAGTGCGCACTCCGACGAGCCAAGGCTGGAGAGCCTTGGTGAGGAGGAGGGTGTGCTCTGGCGCCGCGTGATCGCGGGCCAGAAGGCGGCATGTATCGCTGGATGGGGCACTAGCGCAGGTCCTGAGGTTGGATCGGGTACATCCATGCGGAGAGGCCGTCCACGTGCTCGCCCGGGCCCTGGTGGCCGTAGGCGTGGATCTTCGCGTTCGCACCCTCCCCTTCGATCTTGCTGACGCTGTACGGCTCGAGCAGGTGGATGTGCCCGTCGAAGATCCCGAACCTGTAGCGATCCATCGCGCGGACCGGCGGGCCCGCGATTCGGTTGCCCTCGGTGTCGTACGCGCCGCCGTGGCACGGGCAGCTGTAGTTCGCCGGCAGGATCGGGGTCAGCCTGAGCTCGGCCTGCTCGGTCTTGACGGTCTCAGCCTCCTCGTCCCTTCTCGGCCCACTCGCCTGAACCGGGCAGCCGAGGTGGACACACCGATTCGAGATGATCGTGTAGCTCGGCAGGTCGTCGAGGGTGCCGTTGTAGCGGACGAACGCCGTCCGGCGGGAGACCTCGCCCTGAGCCGGGTTGAGCAGGAACGTCGCCTCCATCCAGTCGTTCTCCGGGAAGTTGTCGGTCGGGCCGAGATCGACGCCCTTCTCCTCCTGGTTCGTGAACGCGGGAAGCACGGCGAAGCCGACGATGGGTAGCGCCACGATGCCGGTGATCACCCCGCCCAGGCCGAGCGTCGTCAGCTCGAGGAACTTGTTCCGCGGGTAGCGGTTCACGAGCTCCTCGTCGTGGAGCTCGTCGCCGGCCGGAACGTCAGGGAGGCCTTCGCGACCGAGCGGAGGCTCGATCGGCTGCCGGGCGGCGGCCATTGCGTCGCGCGCCCAAAGGAACCCGAAGACGACCGTGATCACGGCGCCCACGATCACCGCCGGACGGCTGACGATCACGCCGACGAGCAGGCACGCGATGCCGACGGCGAAGCCGATCGGCCAAATGCTCGGCGACGCGTGATGCGGGTTGCGGTCTCCGCCCTGCGGCTCCAGTTACGCCCTCCTCAGCGCTCGTCCGCGGCGAGTCTACGAAACGGATTACAGCGCCGACACCCCGACGGTGTCAACGACGTGGCAACTGCCGCAAAAGGCCTCAGCGGCCGCGGCTCAGCGTGCAACGCACGCGGGTGCCGGCCGGCGCGCATGCGGCGAGCCTCACGACGCGGCGTCGAGAAATCAGTACGGCCGCGCTCGGCGGCCCTCGCGACGATGCGACGCCCACTTCGACAGCTGCCCGAGAGCGATCACGCCGATGAAGATCAGGCCGACGATCAGCATCCCCGTGATCACCTTCTTGCCCTCCTCGGCCGGGTCGACCCGGACCTCTTCCTGCTGTGCGAGCAGGATCGCTGCGGTGAGGAGCGCCATCCGGCCGCGACTTTATCTAAGCGCCCGAGCGTGGGCCCGCAGAGCCTCGTCGACTGCGTCGTCTCCCGCGGCCCGGCGCGCGAGTGCTTCGAGAGGGCCCGGATCTCCGCGGCGGCTGAGCGCGGCACGAGCATCGCCGAGAGCTTTCCGACCGAGCAGCGCGGCCGTCGCGGCCCACGCCGCGCCGTCGCCGGGACGCTTGTCCCCTTGAGCCTGTGCGCAGAGCGAGAGCAGCTCGGCGACGTCCGCAACGGCGGGCACGTCGCCCACCGATGCGATCCGCGCGAGGCCCTGGGCGTAGAGGAAGTCCCCGAGGACGAGCGCCGCGTCCGCGTCATCCGGCTCGAGGAGGCGCGGCCGTCCGTAGTGGACGAGGTAGCCCTCGTAGATCGTCTCGAGGCCGAGCGCGAAGCGGGGCTCCGCGAGAGCGGAGAAGACCGGCTCGAGCTCGCCTTCCGCGGGCTCGCGCAGGGTCGCGTAGAGCTCAGCCGCCGAAACTGGCAACGGCTTCGATCGTGCGGTCGATCTCGTCGTCTCCGTGGGCGAGCGAGAGGAACATCGCCTCGTACTGCGACGGGGCGACGTACACGTCTCGCTCGAGCAGGTGACGGAAGAGCGCGGCGTACTCGTCCAGGTCGGCCGCGAACAGCGTCGCCATCGCGCCGACCCGCGCGACACGGCCCTGAGCCGCCAACCCCTCCTCCAAGCGAGCGCCGCGACGCTCGAGCTCCTCGTACACCCCGGGATCGCGCAACCGCCGCAGCACGGCGAGCCCCGCCGCGGTCGCCAGCGGGTTCCCGGAGAGCGTTCCGGCCTGGTAGACGTCGCCGACCGGGGCGAGGTGTCGCATCAGCTCGGCGGAGCCGCCGAAGGCGCCGATCGGAAGCCCCCCGCCGACGATCTTCCCCAGCACCGTCAGGTCGGCGCGAATCCCGAACCGCTCCTGTGCCCCACCGCGGGCGATCCGGAAGCCGGTGATCACCTCGTCGAAGAC
>DATFQN010000026.1:0-3881 GCA_035264165.1 Gaiellaceae bacterium | reverse complement strand
GCTCGGCGCGCCGCTCTTCGAGCAGGTCGGCTACCTCTTCCTCGCCACGACCGAGGACGGCCTCGCGGAACTGACGGAGCGGCGCATGCGTCAGGTCGAGCTCGGCGTTCCGGTAGAGGCCGTCGATCCATCGTTCGTCCGAGGCCTCCGGACCGACGACGTCCTCGGCGCCTTCATCTGCCGCGAGGACGGCGTCTCCGATCCCACTGCGGTGACGCGCCACCTCGTCGCCGAGGCCGTGGCGGGCGGCGCGACGCTGCGGGAGCGCACCGACGCCCGCGGCCTCGAGGCGGACGTGCTCGTAATCGCCTGCGGCGCCGCTTCGCCGGAGCTCGTCGACGTCCCGGTCCGCCCGCTCGTTCGGCAGCTGGTCGACCTGGAGGCCGTGCCCGGGTTGCCGCGCGACCTGCCGATGGTGATCGAGGAAGAAACCAGCTTCCACTTCCGGCGGGCCGGTGACGGTCTGCGGCTCGCGATGGTCGAGCCGAGCCTCCGCTGGGGGACCGACGAAGTGGTGGACGAGTCCCTCGTCTGCGATTGGCTCGAGCGGATCGCGCATCGCTATCCGCCAGCCGGGGGAGTGGGGGTGGCGCGGGCTTGGGCCGGCCTCTACGACATGACGCCGGATGCACACCCGATCATCGGCTGGGTCGATGACGGCGTCTATGCCGCGTGCGGCTTCTCGGGCCACGGCTTCATGCAGGCGCCGGCGGTGGGCGCAGCGGTCGCGGAGGAGCTCACAACCGGCACGTCCTCCTTCGACCTGTCCCCGTACCGTCTGGAAAGGTTCGCGGGCGGCGCCGTCTTCCCGGAGACGCTCGTGCTGTAACGGGCCTGTCTCCGCCGACGGCCCCGCCGCCTGGTCACGCCATTCGCGGCGTCTTCGACCTCCGAGAACCGTCACGCCGGGCCGATGGCGGCGTGCCAGGCACGCGGACACGGCCCGGCGAGCCGCGTCTAACCGCCGGTCGCGTTCGCGATGAGCCAGCCCGTGCGCGACGCTGCCTCGCTCACGACTCGAACGCGAGCCCGAGGCGCGAGAGGTCTTCGATCTCGAAGCGGCCCTCGATCGTCGCTTCGAGGTCGAATTCCTCGCCGACGTCCGGCTCCTTGCCGATGAGCTCGCGAGCCCGGCTCGGCAGCTCCTGCCGCGCAGCCTCCTCCGACTCCCAAACGTAGACGGCGCCCCAACGCTCAGTGGCTTCGTCCGAGATCCACGCCTTGAAGCGCAAGCCGGGCACCTCCTCGAAAGCATCGACTGCCTCGTCGCGGAGATACCGGCGCAGCTCCTCGATCGTGGTCTTGGAGTCAGCGAGGTTCCAGAGGACCAGCCGGAGGATCACCCGTGGGGCCGCTCTGACGGATCCCGCTTGTTCAGCCGGTCGAGGAAGGCGTCGCGCAGCGACTCGCCCGTGACCTTGAGTTGGTACCGCGGGCGGCGCGCCTCGACCTTGACGATCCTCACGTCGCCGCGGGCGTGGCCGTACGAGCGCCCGTACGCCTCCGCCTCGCCGATCTGGTGGAGCCTCGACTCCTTCTTCCGCCGGAAGAGCGGCACGCGCGCAGGTTAGGCGGGCTGCGGCAGCTTCGCCAGGATCTGCTTGATGCTGCGGAGCACGTCGGCCTCATCGTGGCCGAAATCCTCCAGGAACGACTGCAGCGCGTTCCGCACGAGCCGCAGCTCCTCCTCGGTCAGCTCGATCGTATGCATGGGGCCGAGCCTAGCCCCAGTCGGGAGGCTCGTACGCGCCTTCGAGCGGCGCGCCGAAGGTGACGAACTCGAGCCCCTCGTCGCCCGCGACAGGCACTCTCGTCGACCCGGGGTCGACGCGAATGAACCGCCCCGGCCGCAGCTCGACCGCCTCGCCGTCGATCTGCATCACGCCGCCGCCGCGCACGACGAAGTAGACCTCCTCCATATCCGAGTCGACGTGGTGATGCTCGCGTCCCTCGGCGCCGGGCGGCAGCGTGAAGTAGTTGAACCCGAATGCACGAGCGCCCGTCGCGCGCCGGGTCTTCCGCACCATCCCGCCAGGACCCTCACCCTCGAGCGAGTCGACGTCGATGAACGTGAACCCCACGGTTACATCCTGAAGATGCCGAACTCGCTCTCGGGGATCGGCGCGTTCAGCGCCGCTGAGATCCCGAGCGCCAGCACCCGCCGGGTGTCGAGCGGGTCGATGATGCCGTCGTCCCACAGCCGCGCCGTCGAGTAGTACGGATTGCCTTCGGCCTCGTACTTCGTGCGGATCTCCGCGGGATCGGCATCGCCGACCATCGTCAGGACCGTCGCCGCCTGCTCGCCGCCCATCACCGAGATCCGCGCGTTCGGCCACATCCAGAGCTGCCGCGGCCCGTACGCCCGCCCGCACATCGCGTAGTTGCCGGCGCCGAACGAGCCGCCCGTGATCACCGTGAACTTGGGGACCTCGGCACACGCCGTCGCCATCACGAGCTTCGCGCCGTCGCGCGCGATCCCGCCGACCTCGTACTCGGTCCCGACCATGAAGCCGGTGATGTTCTGGAGGTAGATGAGCGGGATGTGTCGCTTCGCCGCGAGCTCGATGAAGTGCGCGCCCTTCTGCGAAGACTCGGCAAAGAGCACGCCGTTGTTCGCCAGGATCCCGACGGGATAGCCCTCGATCCGAGCGAAGCCGCACACGAGCGTCTCCCCGTAGAGCTCCTTGAACTCGTGGAAGCGGCTCCCGTCGACGATGCGCGCGATCAGCTCGCGGGGATCGACCTGCTGGCGGTGGTCGTCCGGGATCAACCCGTACAGCTCCGAGGGATCCGCAACGGGCTCCTCCGCCGGCGCCACGTCCCACGGCCCCTCCTTGCGGCGGTGCAGGTTGCGCACGACCGACCGCACGATGGCGAGGGCATGCTCGTCGCTCGTCGCGTAGTGGTCGGCAACGCCCGACCTCCGCGTATGCACGTCGGCGCCGCCGAGCTCCTCGGCCGTCACCTCCTGGCCCGTCGCCGCCTTCACGAGCGGTGGTCCGCCGATGAAGATCGTGCCGGTGCCGCGGACGATGATCGTCTCGTCGCTCATCGCCGGCACGTACGCCCCGCCGGCTGTGCACGAACCCATCACGGCGGCGATCTGCGGAATGCCCTTCGCCGACATGCGCGCCTGGTTGAAGAAGATCCGGCCGAAGTGCTCGCGGTCCGGGAAGACGTCCGCCTGCAGCGGGAGGAACGCGCCGCCCGAGTCGACCAGGTAGATGCACGGCAGGTTGTTCTGCTCCGCCACCTCCTGCGCACGTAAGTGCTTCTTCACCGTGATCGGGAAGTACGTGCCCCCCTTGACCGTTGCGTCGTTGGCGACGATCACGCACTCCTGCCCTTCGACGACTCCGATTCCGGTGACGATTCCCGCTGAGGGCGCCTGCCCGTCGTAGAGCTGCCAGGCGGCGAGCGCGCTGAGCTCGAGGAAGGCACTGCCGGGGTCGACGAGCCGGTCGACGCGCTCCCGCGCGGTCATCTTGCCGCGCGAGCGATGCCGCTCGACGGCCTGCTCGCCACCGCCGCGCGCGACGTGCCTCGTGCGATCTCGAAGCTCGCCGACGAGGGTTTCCATGCGCTCGCGCCGGGAAGAAAAGACCTCGGAGTCCCGCTCGATCTGCGACGTCAGGACCGCCACAGGCCCAGCCTAGCCAGGAGGTCGGACCCGAAGGTCCTGACTTGTAGGCCGCGCGCGGGTCACAGAAAGTGGGAGAGAGATGCACGTCCGCCTGAGTGATGCCGGCCTCGCCGACGAGTTCGTCGGCTTTCTTCGGCGCGCGGACTGCATCGCCGACCTCGGCGTCGTAGAGGCGCACGCCGAGGGCATCGCTGTCCAGGTGGAGGTCCCCGCGGCGTTGGACGTGCAGCAGGCACGC
>DATFQN010000025.1:0-3760 GCA_035264165.1 Gaiellaceae bacterium | reverse complement strand
GATCGGCTTGACGAGCTGCTCGAACGACTCGTGCCGGCGCTGGAGCTCCTGCGCGGCGGAGTCGCGGTACTGCTCGAACTGCCCCCTGGCCAGCTCGACGGTACGCTCGAGCGTCTCCGCCGAGAGCGCCTTGAACCGCGTCGCCACGTCGCCTGCAAGCTCGCGCTGGTGCTCGAGCGCCGCCTCGAGCCGAGCGACCTCCACCTGCGCGCGCGACCGTGCGAGCAGCCAAGCAGCGGCGGCCCCGAGCGCAAATCCAACGATGATGGCAAGAACGATCATGAGCCGACCAACGGTAGAGACCGCATCGGACGGAACGTCGTTACGTCGCCGTACGCGGCCGTCGGTGCACGAAGAGCCGCCGGGATCTGCGAACGCGTCACGTCCCGGCGTCCGGAACCCGGGACATGGCCGCTCCGGACAATTCAGGCGCGGCGGATCAGCGTCATCCCATCGCGCACCGGAAGAATCACCGAGACCGAGCGCGGGTCGCGGGCGACGTGCTCGTTGAAGCGCGGGATGGGGCCGTCGGCGTCGTCGACGACGTTCCCGCTCCAGAGGGTGTTGTCGGCGACGATCAGCCCGCGCTCGGCCAGGCGCGGCAGGACGGCGTCGTAGTAGTCGACGTAGCCCTCCTTGTCGGCGTCGATGAAGACGAAGTCGAACTCGCCCTCGAGGCGCGCGATCGTCTCGAGCGCCGGTCCGAGGTGCAGCGTGATCCGGTCGCCGTGCGGACTACGGTCGAACCACCGCTGCGCGAACTCGCCGTGCTCCCGCGAGACTTCGAGCGTGTCGATCCGACCGCCCTCCGGGAGCGCCGCCGCCATCGCGAGCGCCGAGTGGCCGCTGTAGGTGCCGATCTCGAGCACGCGCTGTGGCCGCGCCGCCCACACGAGCAGCTCGAGGAAGCGACCCGCGACCGGCCCCGTCAGCATTCCCGGCCACGACAGCGTCTCGCGCGTCTCGGCGGAGAGCTCTGCGAGCAGCGGCTCGTGCGGCGACGACATCCGCTCCACGTACTCCGCGACGCGCGGGTCGACGATCTCCATCGGCTTCAGGCTACGTGCGTCGGGACGCGCTGCGCGTTACCGCCGCTGCTTGCCCTCATGGATGTGCGACGTGCCCGGGTTGTGTGAGACGGCCGAGTCGCAGACGGTTCCGATCGCCTCGCCGCGCGTCACGCGCTGCCCGAGCGTTACGTGGCGGGAGCCGAAATGGGTCAGGAAGTAGCGCCCGGAGGCAGCCTGGATGAAGATCGTGAAGCCGTACGCGCCGCCTGGTTGTCCGCCCTCCTTCGGGTCGTGTCCCGACAGGCGATCGACGACCCCGCCCTCTGGCGCAAGCACCGTCGTGCCGGGGTTGGCGAAGACGTCGACCGCGGGGAACCCCGGTAGCCCCGCCGTCTCGTGGGTTGGGATGAAGTCCTGCGGCAGCTGGAGCGACCCGCTCGCCGGCGGCTGCACGTCCACGACCTGCGGCACCGCGCCGGCCTGCTCGTAGAGCTGCCGCGCGAACGCGTCGAAGAACTGGATCAGGCGTGCGTGACTCTCCTCGCCGTACTTACCGTCGGCGACGAGCCCCTGCTTGACCTGGAAGTTGGTCAGATGCCGCACGGCGAACGGCCCCATCAGCGGGTTGACAGATGCCGACAACATGCCGTGGCCCGCGCGCGCAAGGCCGCGCTTCAGCGCGCGAACGTCCTTGCCGACGGCACCGAGCTTGAGTACACGGAGCAGCTTGAGCTCACTCATGACGTCCACCTCCCTGGTTCTCTCCGAGCGTTGCAGACGCATCTCCGCGTCGCAAGCCCACCGAGACGCCTCCGCCGAAATAGACTCCCGACGTGGCCGGGTCGAAGGCTCTCGCGGCGCTCGCGATCGTCGTCGGCGGCCTCGTCGCCGTCTTTGCCGTCTACACCTTCGGCTGGCGCGACGACGACGAGGACGACGGCCCGGACACGGCAGCCGCGGCGACGACGACGCCACGCGTCTACACGCTCCGCCGGGGCGACGTGGTGCGCATGCGCGACGCCGCGACCCGTTGCGTCGCGAGCGCCGAGGCGGGCATTTCGAACCTCTTCTGCACGCGAACGCCCCGCGGCCGCTACGAGGTCGTCCTGAACGCGGACTCGATCTTCGTCTGGAAGGCCGGAGACCCGGACAACCCCGCGTTCTCTACCCGCTGGAAGCGGTAGCCGCCAGCTAGGCTGGCCGCGGAAAACCAGACCCAGGAGGACGGATGCCAGGCCTGATGGGGCGCGCGTCGACGATCGTGAAGGCGAAGCTCTCGAAGTTGCTCGACCGCGCCGAAGACCCGGCCGAGACGCTCGACTACTCGTACGAGGAGCAGCTGCGGCAGCTCCAGAACGTGAAGCGCGGCATCGCCGACGTCACGACCGCGAAGAAACGGCTCGAGATGCAGTACACCTCGATGCAGCAGCAGGCCGAGAAGCTCGACGGGCAGGCGCGGCAGGCGCTCGGGCAGGGACGCGAGGACCTTGCGCGGGAGGCGCTGGCGCGGAAGGCTGCGCTCGAGGCGCAGCTCGGGACGATCATGGAGCAGGGGCGCCAGCTCGAGGCGCAGCAGCAGAAGTTGATCACGGGCGAGAAGACGCTGCGCGCCAAGGTCGAGTCGTTCCGGTCGCAGAAGGAAGTGATCAAGGCGCAGTACTCGGCGGCCGAGGCTCAGGTGCGGATCGGCGAGGCGGCGACCGGGATCGGTGAGGAGATGGCCGACGTCGGCCTGGCCATCCAGCGGGCGAAGGACAAGACGGAGCAGATGCAGGCGCGCGCCGGGGCGATCGAGGAGCTCACGGCGGCAGGGGCGCTCGAGGACTTCACGGACACCGGCGACGACATCGACCGCCAGCTCGCGGAGCTCGGCCAGGGCGCGCAGGTCGACGACGAGCTCGCGAAGATGAAGGCGGAGCTCAGCGCCGGCGGCGAGAAGAAGCAGCTGGAGGGCGGCGAATGATCGTCCGGGTGATGGGCGAGGGGCAGTGGCGCGTCGACGACGGGCTGAAGGCGCGGCTGAACGAGGTCGACGACGCGATCGGAGCGGCGGTCGAGGCGGGTGACGAGGAGCGCGTGCGCGCGACGCTGCGCGAACTCGCGCAGCTCGTGAAGTCGGAGGGCGAGAAGCTGCCCGACGAGGAGCTCCATCCGTCCGAGGCGATCGTGCCGCCCGACGACCTGTCGCTCGAGGAGGCGCGGGAGCTTCTGAGCGGGGAGGGGCTGATCCCCGATCTTCCTGCGGCGCAGTAGCGACGGTTGCCGGTGAGCAACAGTTGCCGGTGAGCAACAGTTGCCGGTGAGCAACAGTTGCCGGTGAGCAACAGTTGCCGGCGAGCGACAGTTACGCTGGCGAAACAGTTACCAAACGATAACTGTTGTCGATCGGCAATGAATCTAGGCGCGTGCTCGCAATCCAGATCGGGGCGTCGAAGAGCCCGACCGGGCCGATCTAGATCGGGGCGTCGAAGAGGCCGAGCCAGCGCGTGAGGTCCGGCTCGATCGGCAGCTCGTGCTCGAGCTTTGCCTTCAGGTCGAGCTCGACCGCGTTGTCTCGTTGCTGCTTTTCGCCACTCGGGACGAACGGCCACCACGCGCCGCGCTTGAACCCGTAGATCCAGTAGACGGGCCGGCGGCCGCCGTCGAACCGGAACGCGGCCGCGAGCAGCTGCGGCCCGAAGCCCTGGGCGGTCAGCTCCGACGCGACCGTGTGGACGCCGCCGACGAGGTCCTCGATGTCCGGGTCGCGG
>DATFQN010000024.1:0-5231 GCA_035264165.1 Gaiellaceae bacterium | reverse complement strand
CGGAGAAGGTGAACGTGAACGGCGGCGCGATCGCGATCGGGCACCCCCTTGGCATGAGCGGCGCGCGGCTCGTCGTGACCCTCCTCCACGAGCTGCGGCGGCGCCGCGGACGCTACGGTCTGGCGACGCTCTGCGTCGGCGTCGGCCAGGGGCAGGCCGCCCTCTTCGAGCGCGTCCCTTAACTAGGCACCGCCCACCTCCTCCCCACCGCAAGCCTAACGAGCAAAGGCGCGCGTGACTGTGCCCGCTCCGTGCCGAAATTGGCAGGTGGAGTCGCTGCGATATCGTCCCGGCGCGATGGCGATCGCGACCGAACGCGACTACCTGCTCTTCATCAACGGTGAGGCGGCCGAGCCCGCCGACGGCGAGCTGCGCGAGCTCACTGAGCCCGCGAGCGGAGAGCCGCTCGGCAGGGTGGCGCTGGCGGGCGAGCGCGACGTCGGCCGCGCGGTCGAGGCGGCGCGAGCCGCGCTTGACGGCGACTGGGGGAAGACGCCGCCTACTGAGCGGTCACGGCTGCTGCACGCACTCGCTGACGCGATGGTTGCGAACCGGAAAGAGCTCGCGGAGCTCGAGGCGCGAAACGTCGGCAAGGCGATCTCGTCGGCGAAGGCCGAACTGAACCAGGCGGTCGAGAACTTTCGCTTCATGGCGTCGGCGATCGCGTCGATCGCCGGCCGCTCGAACCCGCTCGGCGGCTCGCTCCTCTTCTACTCGCTGAAGGAGCCGGTCGGCGTCGCGGGGCAGATCGTGCCCTGGAACTACCCGCTGATGATGGCGACGTGGAAGCTCTCGCCGGCTCTGGCCGCGGGGTGCTCCGTCGTCCTGAAGCCGGACGAGGCGACGCCCCTCACCACGTTGCGCGTCGCGGAGCTCGCCACGGAAGTGGGTTTCCCGCCGGGCGCGATCAACATCGTCCCCGGAGGCGGACCGACCACCGGCGCATACCTCGTCAGCCATCCCGGAGTCGACAAGATCGCGTTCACCGGGTCGACCGCCACCGGCGCCGAGGTCATGAAGCTCGCATCCAACGGCATCAAGCGCCTGACGCTCGAGCTCGGGGGCAAGAGCCCGAACCTCGTCTTCGCGGACGCTGACCTCGACGACGCGATCCCGAGCTCGGTCTGGTCGATCTACTACTCCGCGGGGCAGAGCTGCGAGGCCCGCTCGCGCGTGCTCGTCGAGAAGCCCCTCTACGACGACTTCGTGAGCCGCTTCTCCGACTCCGCCCAGCGAATCAAGGTCGGCGATCCTCTGGACCCGGAGACGCAGATGGGGTCGCTGATCTCGCAGAACCATCGGGAGCGCGTGCACGGGTTCGTCGAGAAGGGGCGCGAGGAGGGCGCGGAGGTTGTCCTCGGCGGCGAGCCGACCGACGGGAACGGAGCGTTCTACCCGCCGACGGTGCTCGCGAAGGTCGACAACGCAATGACCGTGGCGCAGGAGGAGATCTTCGGGCCAGTCGTCACCGTGATCCCGTTCGAGGACGAGAAAGATGCCGTGCGGATCGCGAACGACGTGCGCTACGGGCTGATGGCGACCATCTGGACTGGCGATCCGGCCCGAGGGCACCGCCTCGCGCGCCGGATCAAGTCGGGCCTGATCGGGATCAACATGCCGTACACCGCCTTCCCCGGGATCCCATTCGGCGGCTATAAGCAATCCGGGTTCGGCCGCGAGCTCGGACTCGACACGCTCGAGGACTACCTGGAGACCAAGAGCGTGCTCGTCTCCACCTCGCCGAAGCCGTTCAATCCGTTCCAGCTCTAGAGCTCGCGGCGTGCGTTACCGCTGGGCTGTTCTCGCCGCGGGGACGGCGGCGGCGGCGAGCGGGTCGGCGTTCTTCATCGGCTTGCCGGTGCTCGCCCCGGCGATCCGGGACGAGTTCGGGCTCACGCTCTCGCAGCTCGGCCTCGTTCTCGCGAGCCTCTGGGTCGGCACGCTCCTCACGCTCCTCGGCTGGGGCCTCCTCGCCGACCGCTACGGCGAGCGAGTCGTGCTCGCCACCGGGCTCTCGGCCTGCGGCCTGCTCGCGGCAACCGCGGGCTGGGCCGGCGACTTCAAGACTCTGATCCTCCTGCTCCTGCTCGCGAGTGCGGCGGGAGCGAGCGTCAACGCCGCCAGCGCGAGAGCCGTCATGCAGTGGTTTGGCCCCGAGGAACGTGGGCTTGCGCTCGGAATCCGGCAGACCGCCATCCCCGCAGGTGCCGGGGTGTCGGCCCTCACCCTGCCGCTCGTCAACGAAGCCGGCGGGCTCAGGGCCGCCTACCTGTACCTCGGCGCCCTGTGCGTGACCGCGGCGATCGTCGCTGCGCTCGTGATCCGTGAGGCCCCCGTCCGGGACGCCGAGCTCGAGGGTGACGCCATCCCCTGGACCCTCCACGACCGGCGTCTGTGGACGCTCTCGTTCGGGAGTGGCCTCTACCTGTTCGCGCAGATCGCGCTGATGTCGTTCACGGTGCTGTTCCTGCACGACGTGCACGGCGTCTCCGAAGGCCGCGCCGCGGCTGTCCTGGCGGCGTTCCAGGGGGCTGCGGTCGTGTCTCGAATCGCCGCCGGCCGCCTCTCCGATCGAATCGGCAGCCGGCTCCGGCCACTGCGGTGGATCGGCGTGGCGAGCGCTGGAGGGCTCTTGATGACGGCCGTCGTGGCGCGGGCCACCGTGCCGGTCGTCGCCACCGTGATCGTTCTTGCGGGAGCCGTCTCGATGGCATGGAATGGGCTGTCGCTGGCGGCGGCGGCTGAGCTCGCCGGGCGTGCGCGCAGCGGCGCTGCGGTCGGCTTCCAGCAGACGACGCTGGGTGTGGTCGGCGTGATCGTGCCGATCGCGTTCGCCGCGGTCGTCGATGCCACGTCCTGGCGGACGGCGTTCGCACTCTCCGCGCTCGGCCCGCTGGCGGGATGGTGGATGCTCGGAAGGCTGCGCGAGCGGGTATGAGCAGATCGTGCCCCTCTACCCCGAGCTTCGAGGGCCACGTGCTCGTGCGCTGACGGCGGACATCGCGTCGATCGTCCTGCTCATCCTGTTCGCGTGGGCCGGCCTCAAGGTCCACGACGCCGTCGACCGACTGGCCGTACTCGGAGAAGGAGTCCAGGCGACGGGCGGCGCGGTCCAGAACGGGTTCGAGTCCGCCGCCGACGCCGTCGACGGGACGCCTGTCGTCGGCGGCGAGATCGCGGACGGGCTTCGCTCGGCGGGCGAGAGCTCGGGCGGCGAAGTCGTCGGCCTCGGCGAGGAGGGCGAGGACAGCGCTCACGACCTCGCGAACCTGCTTGGGCTCGTGACCTTCGCGCTACCCGCGGTGCTCGTGCTCGCGCTCTGGCTCCCCGGCCGGGTCGACCAGGTGAAGCGGCTGCGCGACGCCTCGGAGGTCCTCAGCGATCACGACTCCACCGAGCGGCGGCGGCTGCTGGCGATGCGGGCCGCCTTCTCGCTGCCGTACGGCCAGCTGCTCGCCTATACGCCCGACCCAATGGGCGACCTGGCCTCCGAGCGCTACGACGCGTTGGTCGCTGCAGCACTGGAGGACGCTGGCCTTCGAGCGGAGCCCGCGCAGAGCATCCGGGGGTAGACATCTCACGGACTCCCGAAAAGCAGCCGCCGCAGGCGGGCTTTGCCCGCCGTAGGCCCGACCGCCGCCTGTCTCGGCGAGACGAGAAGAAGGGGGTCCATGGGGGAAACATGGTTTCCCCCATGCCCTAGATCCAGCTGAATTCCTGTTGGAGTAGCGGAAGGGCGAAGTAGATCGTGAAGGCGACTGCCGCCCCCCACATCAGCGGGTGCACCTCCCGCCAAAGGCCCTGGAACGTGCGGACGAGGACGTAGACGATGAACCCGGCCGCGATCCCGTCGGTGATCGAGAACGAGAACGGCATGAACATGATCACGACCGCCGCCGAAAGGCCCAGAGCGATGTCGTGGAAGTCGATACCGGCGAGGGCGCGGCGTCGGCGCACACCGCCCCCGAGTTCCTCCTCCTCCGCTTCCTCCTCGACCTCGGTGAGGACGCTGATCATAAGCCAGCCGACGATGATCAGCGCGGGCGCCGTTGCCTGTGGCGGCACCATGCCGATCAGCGGTGCGAGGAACATGAACGGGAAGAACAGCGCGCCGGTGATCACGCTGACCCAGCCAGTGCGGCCCCCGGCGCCGACCCCCGCGGCCGACTCGATGTAGGTCGTGGCCGACGAGGCGGAGGCGAAGCCGCCGGCGGCCGCGGCGGCGGAGTCCACGAGCAGCGGCTTGCGGATCTCGGGCAGGTGGCCTTCCCGGTCGAGGTAGCCGGCTTGCCGTCCGACTCCGACGAGCGTGCCCATCGTGTCGAAGAAGTCCGCCAGGAACAGCGAGAAGGCCAGCGCGGCGGCGGCGATGAACGGGAGCGTCGTGAAGGCATCGAAGCTGATGTCCCCGATGAGGCCGAAGTCGGGGCTCTCGAAGATGTCGGACGGCCACCGGGCATAGCGTTCGGTGGCCGGCGTGTCGAAGACGCTGTAGTCGTTCGCCCAGTTGACGAGCGTGGCGAAGGCGGTGGTGGCGACGATGCCGATCAGGAGGTCGCCTCGAACGCGAAGCGCTCGCAGGGCGATCGTGACGACCAGGCCGAAGAGCGTGATGATCACGGGCCAGGTCGTGAACGTCGCGAGATCGACCGGCGTCGGGGTCGCGCGGCCGACGACGAGGCCGGAGTCGTACAGGCCGATGAAGGCGATGAAGAGGCCGATCCCGATCGCGATCGCCTTCTTCAGCTCGAGCGGGATCGCCCGCATGATCGCTTCGCGCAGGCCGATCAGGACTGCGATCACGGCGGCGAGGCCTTCGACGACGATCAGGCCCATCGCCTCGGGGAAGCCGAGGCCGTTCTGCGCGACGAGCGTGAATGCGACGACGGCGTTGAGGCCGAGCCCCGGCGCAATCGCGTAGGCCCTGTTCGTGTAGAGGCCCATGATGATCGTCATCACGCCCGCGACGAGGCAGGTCGACGTGAGGACGGCTTCGAAGGGCAGACCCTTGCCCTCGAGGCCGGGAACGCCGGCGAAGCTGAGAATCGCCGGGTTCACGAAGATGATGTACGACATGACGATGAACGTCGTCAGGCCCGCGACCGTGTCCCGTGGGAGTGTGGTGCGGTTCTCCCGGAAGCGGAACCAGCGGTCGAGCGCCGAGCCCTGGGGCGGCGCGGCGTACTCGCTCATGCAGCTGCTCCTTTCCGCAGGTTCGTGGCGATAGCGAC
>DATFQN010000023.1:0-11870 GCA_035264165.1 Gaiellaceae bacterium | reverse complement strand
CGCTGCGCGGGCATGATCGCCGCCACCAGGCCGACGAGGACTGCGACGAGGGCGAACGCGACCAGCGGCAGCAGCGGGATCACGTACCGCACCTCGTACTGATCGAGCGCCTTCGTCACCATCGCGGCAAGGAACATTCCGAGCGGAAGGCCGATCGCCGCGCCGATCAGGGCAGTGATCACGCTCTCGGAGCCGATCATCGTTCGCGCCTGCCAGCGCGTCATGCCGACGGCACGAAGCATCCCGAGCTCTCTCGTGCGTTCGTAGACAGCGAGCGCGAGGGTGTTGATCATCCCGAAGATGCTGATGATCACGGAGAGAGCGAGCAGCACGTACAGCATGATCAGGAACTGGTTGAAGTCCTTGTCTTGCTGCGTGATCCATCCCTCGCGCGTCTGCACCTTGGCATCGGGGAACGCAGCGAGCGCCTCCTCAATCGGTTTCTCGGTCGCGGGCGACGGCTCGCCGCGGACGTTGATGAACGTGAACTGATTCCGCGGTCGGTCGTAGAGCTCGTCGAAGCTGGATTCCAGGATGCTCACCGAGCCGAGCATCTGGTAGAAGGGCGGCGGGTTGTAGGTCGCCTTCACCTGCAGAATCGTCCTGCGGCCCGAAGCGGACTGCAACTCGACCGCGTCGCCGATGCCGAGGTTCCGGTCCTCGGCGAAGTCCTTGTCGAGGATGGCGCCGGACTTGCCCAGCTGCCCGAGCACGGCGTCAGAGCCCTGGTCCCAGTCGAAGTTGTAGACCGAGGCGATCTTGCCGGGCTCTATCCCCGTGACGTACTTGTCGGTGCCGGCGAGCTTGCCGACCTCGGCGCGGACGCTCGTCGCCAGCTCGACGCTCGACGCCTTCGCCGCCGCGTTGCCCGCGCTCGCGACGAACGGGGTGAAGCCGTCCTGCGAGGTGACGACGTAGTCGGCGGCGATCTGCTCCTCGATCGCCCCGCGATTCGAGGCCTTCATGCTGTTCGCGAGCACTGCGACGAACGTGACGAGGGCGAGGCCGATCATCAGGGCAGCCGCCGTCGCCGCCGTGCGGCCGGGATTGCGGAGTGTGTTGCGGCGTGCGAGGAAGCCGGTGATCCCTGCGAGCTTCTCGCCCGGGACACCGATCAAGGCCGCGAGTGGCCGGACGAGCTTCGACGAGATCATCGCGATTCCGATGAAGAGGAGGAGGACGCCGGCAGCGATCGACAGGAGCCGCTGCCCTGTCGCGAGCTCGTTCGTGAACATCGCGCGCGCCAGCAGCAGGAGCGCCAGGAGGATGAGGACGCCGGCGATGTAGGGCGTAAATCGCGACAGGCGTCCCTTGGGCAGCTCCGCACCTTCGCGCACGGCCAGGATCGGGGAGATCCGCGTCGCCCGCAAGGCGGGCGCGAACGCGGCGAGCACGGTGACGACCACGCCGACGAGGAAGGCGACGATGATCGTTCTCGGCGCGATGACCATGGTGGTCGTCGGCAGCCCGAAGCCGAGCGCGTCGAAGAGCTTGTTCAGGCCGACGGCGAGCAGGATGCCGGCGCCGAGCCCGATGATCGAGGCGAGCACGCCGATCACGAGCGCCTCGAGGAGCACGGCCCAGCGGATCTGGCCGCGTGACGCGCCGATCGTCCGCAGCGTCGCGAGCTCCCGCGTCCGCTGCGCAACGGTGATGGACATCGTGTTGAAGATGACGAAGGCGCCCACGAACAAGGCGACCGCGGCGAAGGAGAGCAGGAAGTACTGGAAGAAGCTCGTGAACTCCGCGACCTCGCTCGACTCTTCCTCCGCCTGCTCGACGCCCGAGCGAACCTGCGCCGTCGCGGGGAGAACGGGGCTGATCTGCTCGACGAGCGCCTCGGGCGTCGTGCCTTCCTTCGCCGCGACCTGGATCATGTCGAACTGGTTCTTGCGGTCGAGAAGGTTCTGCGCGGTCGGGATGGTGAAGACGGCGAAGGTCGCCGTCCCGAGGGACTCGACGTTCGAGTACCGGGCGATGCCGACCACCCGGAAGGGGCGAACCGGCTTCAGCGTCGCGATCTTGACGGTGTCACCGATCGCGTAGTGCTGCTTGTCGGCAGTGCCCTCGTCGATCACGACCTGGTCTGGCCCCTGCGCCCACGTCCCGTCGACGAGCCTCAGCGGGTTGAAGCGCTGCACCGCAGGGTCGATGCCGAGGCCGAAGGACGGCGCGCCGCGCGTGTTGATCGCCTTGCCGTCCGGCTTCAGGATCTTCGTCGCCGTCTCGTCCTGAACGGACCCCGCAGCCTCCTCGACGCCCGGCAGCTTCCGCACCCGCTCGAGCACCGAGACCGGGACCGCCGGTGTCTCGGCGGTGTCACCTTCGAAGTTGATGTCGGGCGCCTTGCCGGTGATCGCCGCGTCGGTGCCTGCGTACGACTCCGAGAAGATGGTGTCGAACGCCTTGTTGATCGTGTCCGTGAGAACGTAGGTGCCGCTGACCATCGCGACGCCGAGGACGATCGCGAAGGCCGTCAGGACCGTGCGGAGCTTTCGCCCGGTGAGCCCTCGAAGCGCGACCCGGATCACGTCAGGGTGACGTCGCGGATCGTTTCCATGATCGTGTCCTCGTCCGCGCGACCCAGGTCCTTGACGATCTCGCCGTCGGCGAGGAAGAGGATCCGATCGGCGGCGGCGGCCGCCCGCGCCTCGTGTGTGACCATCACCATCGTCTGTCCATAGTTGGCCACAGATTCATTCAGTAGCTCCAGGATCTCGCCGCCGGTCTTCGAGTCGAGATTGCCGGTGGGCTCGTCGGCGAACACCACGGTCGGCCTCGAGACGAGTGCGCGTGCGATCGCGACGCGCTGCTGCTGGCCGCCCGAGAGCTCGGAGGGGCGGTGGCTGAGCCGTTCGGCCAGACCGACGCGCTTCACGAGGTCATCGAAGAACCCCTTGTCAGGCTTGTCACCGGCGAGGGAGAGCGGCAGCTCGATGTTCTCCTCCGCGGTCAGCATCGGGAGCAGGTTGAAGAACTGGAAGACGAAGCCGATGTGCTTGCGGCGGATCTTCGTGACTTCCTTGTCGCTCAGCTGGCCGAGGCGCGTGCCGGCGATCGACACGTAGCCCGAGGTTGGGCGGTCGAGCGCGGCGAGGATGTGCATCAGCGTCGACTTGCCCGAGCCCGAGGGGCCCATGACGGCAGTCAGCTTGCCCTGCTCGACATTCAGCGAGACGCCGCGGAGCGCATCCACCGCGGTGTCGCCTTCGCCATAGCGGCGTGTGATCTCGTGCGCGGATACGACCGCGCCGTCGCGGCTTCCGTTGTCTGACAACTCGCTCCCTCCGTGCGGCGGCGAAAGTTAGTAACTACTAGCTCTCGGCCAAGCTACTGAAAGGCGCGGCGGCAGTCAAGCGGAGCGGTTCAGCAGCGGCGCAGGACGCTGCAGGCGCGCTCGATGCGGACGGCGAAGTTGATGTTCTCGCCGCCGCCGGCCAGGAGGACACCCACGACACGACCCTTGCCGTTCAGCGCCGGGCCCCCGGAGTTGCCTGGGTTCGCGGCGGCGTCCGTCTGGATCATCCGCCTCGTCACGCGGCTGACGATGCCGGTCGTGACCGTCCCACTCAGGCCGTAGGGGCTGCCGAGGAGTAGGAGCTTGTCGCCGGTGCGCGGTCGTGCCCGCGCAGGCTTCTGCCAGAGGGGCGGCGCGCCGTCGGGCCGGCCTTCCACCCGGATGAGCGCGAGATCGTTCTTTCGATCGCGCCGCACGACTTCGCCCGCCCACTCGCCGCTGCGCCGCGCGAGGGTGACCTCCTCGTCCCAGCCGGCGACGACGTGGGCCGCGGTGATCAGGTACGTGCCGTCGATGTCGCGCCAGGCGACGAACGCGGTGCCGAAGTGGGAGCCGGCGGAGACGGTGAAGACGCTCTTCAGGGCGCGGTTGGCGATCGGCGTGACGCGGAGCTCTCGCTCGGTCGAGCTGATCCGGCCGGCCAGTCGGTCGCGGTCCTGGTGCACGAACTTCAGCTCACGCTCGACACGCTTGGCGTGGAGCTCCGCGACGTTGGCGGCGTCGATCGCGCTCTGCTGGCGCACGAACGCGGCGAGGGCGACTGCGATCGCCAGCACTGCGACGGCCAGGGAGATGAACGGGCTGCGCAGCCAGCCGGCGCGGACGGTCTCGTCGTATCCGTCGAAACTCATAGAGGGTGACTCCACGAGCCGTATCGCCCGCCATCGCCTGGCTGCCGATCCCTCAGGTGAGGGACACGCCGCTAGGGCGCCTAGAGAAGGAAGCGCCGGCAAGCGTCTGGGCCACGCGGTGCGCGAAAGCGCCGTCTGGCTTCATTGGGTGGCTCGAAGTCGTGAGACTTCGAGCCAGATGCGAGCGCCGCCGCTAGGCGGCGCGCAGCTGGTCGCCTGGCTCGAGCCCTCGGCGGGCGCATTCCCCCGCCGGGAGCTCGAGCACAGCGTGGGCGCCGCGGCTGGAAGCGGCGCGCCAGGGGTGAAGCTCGTCAGAGATCCGGAGGACGCGGAGGCCCTCGTCCAGGAAGACCGCGTCGATCGGGAACCGCATGAAGAACGTGTGAATCGACGAGGCCGGGCGGAGGAGCAGGCCCTCGCCCGGCCTCAACTCGCTGCGTCCGAGCAAGCCCTTCATCCGGGAGGCCGGCGAGTCGGCGACGACGCAGTGGTCGACGACGACCTCGCCGTTCTCCCGTCTGAGGGTTACTCGGTTCAACGTCTAGAACCCGACGTGGATGTGGTCGTCGTGGTTGGCCAGCGGGAACGACGGGCCGCCGAGGCCCAGGAGAGAGATCACCTGGACCGGGCGCACCTCGGCCGGGAGCAACAGGATGTTGCGCACGGCCTTCTCGGTGACCGAGCCCGGCTGCTGGTGTCCCATGATGCTCTCACGACCCAGGGCGGAGATGTCGACCGCCAGCCCGTAGATATGCGCGGAGACGACGCCGGGCCGGGCGAAGAGTCGGTGGCCGCTCTTCAGGCACGAGACGGTGATCTGGCCGTGGGCTTCCGCGAGGTAGCGGATCATCACCACGATCCGAACGTCGATCCGGTTGTTCAGCAGGTCGCTGCGGCCGCCGCCGTACACCGTCACGCGCTTGTCGCGCAGCGTCCGGTTCACGAGCATCGGCTTCGCCCACTCGAGCCCGCGGACGAGGGCCCGGAGGCCGACGGCGCGGTGGTAGCGGGCGAGCGCGATCGTCCGGTCGGCGAACGCCGTCCGACCCTCGAGCGCGAGCACCGCAGACCACTGGTTGCGGCGCGCGCCTAGGCGGACGAGGTTGCGGGCGAGGCGGTCGAGCCCGGCCTTGGTCGCCGGTGCCGAGCCCCGGTACCCGCGGGCACGAAGGACGCCGAGCATCAGCGCCCAGTCGACGTGGTGGCGGTGCGACGCGTAGGTCAGCTTGCGGGAGAACCGCTTCGTCAGCCGCTTCGAGGGCGGCGTCGGATCGGGCATCGCGCGCTGCAGCCAAATCGTCGCCGCGGTGTTGGGCTCGTCGACCTCGGGGTTGTGCTGGCCGGCGAGCGTCCGCTTCCGCGTTGACGGCTTGAGCACCGGGGGAGCGCCGTCATCCCGCTTGCGCGGCGCGGTCCGGTGCGGCTTGGAGGCGCGGCCGCGCCCGTGGACGGCATTCCTGAGCGTCGTCGCCGTCGGAACGGTCTTCGCCGGCTGCGTTCCCGCGCCCCGCACGGCCGCGGCCTCGCCCGCGGCGCTCTGCTCGACGAGTGCGACGGCGGCAGCCGGATCGGCCTCAACGTCGTCGGCCGGAGCTGCGGGCGCGGCCACAGCCGGATCGACGGCGGACGGATCTGCCGGCGCTTCGGTAGCCGGAGCCTCGGGAGCCGGCGTCTCGGCCGGGGCCTCCGGCGCGGCCTCGGTCGTCGCGCAGTCGGCGTCGGCCGCGGGGGCCTCGCCCTCAGCGGCGGCCTCCGGAACTGCGGCGCAGGCTGGATCGCCCGCGCTTGTCTCGACGGCGGCCTGGTTGGTCTGCTGCTCGACGAGGTTCGCGACGACGTCACCGGCGCCGGCCGAGAACGATGCACCGGCGAAGAAGAGCGTCGCGAAGGTGAGGCTGACGGCGACCCGGCGGACGCCTGAGCGGCGCCGCCTCGTGTCTTGCAAACGTGTGCTCGCGCGCGAGGCCGGTCGCAGCACCGCAAGTGCCACGGCGGCGAGCGACAGCAACACGAACCGTGTGATCAGGCTTGGAAAGCGATACGTCCGTTGTGGCATTGCCTTGCTCCGATCTCTCTCGTTTAGAGCGCCGAGGCCGCCACTTCGGCGCGGATCTCTGACGTCGCGTTCCGCAGCCGCAAAAACGGAATCGACACGTTCATCGGAGGGCCGGGCGGCCGCGCCAGTCCCTCAAAAGGGGGGATCGACTCGCGGAATCACCAAACCGAGGGATCGCCCGCCCTTCGCCGCCGAACGATGAACGGGGCAGTTGAGAGCCTGTAGGCGTGGCGGTCACGCCGAAAGGAACGAACGAAAGGTTCGGCGTGAGCACACCTGGAATCGCCCCGATACGGAAGCACTCCACAGAGGTAGCGAAGCCCTCCTTTCAAGTTCACGTGTCGTCGTCGGCAGCCGAACTGCGCCGACCGAGAAGCCGAAGGGAGGTGAAACAGGTGCAGAAGCTCTTCGCCTCGCTGCAGAAGCGCGAGGAGGGTCAGACAATGGCCGAGTACGGTGTCGTCCTGGCCGTTATTACGGCCCTCGTGTTCGGTGCCCTCACGCTCCTCTCCGGCAACATCATCAACGCAATTACTCGGGTCGCCGGCTACATCGCCTAGCGCCGAGTCTTCGCATGGTGGGGCGGGCCCTTCGCCGCTCGAAGGGCCCGCCCACCTCACGTCCGCACACCCCGTTTTTTGCCGCCGTTTTTCCCCGACATTCAAGAAAGAGAGCCGTTCGTCCCAGATGAAGAAGCGAGCCGCATTCCGTTCCGAGCGCGGGCAGAGCATGACCGAGTTCGCCCTGGTCCTGCCGCTCATGGTCTTGCTCCTCTTCGGGATCATCCAGTTCGGCGTCACGTTCAACCACTACATCACGTTGACGGATGCCGTTCGCGCCGGCGCCCGGACGGCGGCCGTTTCACGGCATGACCCGAACCGGGTCAACATCACGGTCGACCGCGTACAGGAAGCCGCACCCGACCTCAAGCCGGCTGACCTGCTGATCGCCGTCGACTCCACGTGGGAGGCCGGCCATGAGGTCGAGGTTTCTGCGAGCTACCCGTATGAGATCAAGGTGCTCGGCGTCACGGTCAAGAAGGGCCGCATGCACAGCACAACAACGGAGCGTGTCGAATGAACCAGCGTGGCCAGTCACTAGTCCTGTCCCTCCTCTTCCTCACCGTCCTGATCGGAATGGCGGCCCTCGTCGTCGACGTCGGGTCGTGGTACCGCGCGGATCGGAAGCTGCAGGCGAACGCCGACGCTGCGGCGCTCGCCGGCGCGCAGGCGCTGCCCGGCAGCACCGCGGAAGCGGAGGCGGCCGCGCTCGCCTATGCCGACACGAACGACGGCGGCCTGAAGGCATCAGACGTGAAGTTTCGAAAGACGGTCGTCCCGCAGGACACGATCGAGGTCGTCACCGACCGACCTGCACCTGGGTTCTTCGCGCAGCTCTTCAACAGGAGCAGCGTAGAAGTACGCGCGACAGCTGCAGCTCGGGCAGGCGCGCTGGGCAGCGCGATCGGGGCAGCCCCGATCGCCGTGGACTGGTCGCACGAAATGCTCCACTGCAAACCGCCGGAATCGTGCTGGGGCCACTACGAGAACGGAATGCTCGTCGAAGGCACTCCGACCACCGTCGATTTCTTCAAGACAGGTGCCGGTGCATTTCGCCTCGTCAATATCGACTCGTCCTACGGAGGAACAGGGCTCACGGACATCGCCGATTGGATCCGGACCGGCTATCTGGATGAGGCGGATGTCGACCAGTGGTACTACTCGGATCCCGGGATCAAGCCGAATTCGTCCCACATCAAGGAGGCGCTCGACTACCGCCTTGGTCAGGAACCGGATCTTCTGTTCCCGGTGTACGACGCCGTGGAGGCCCAGGGAGCCGGCTTCACCTACCACGTCATCGGCTTCGCCGTCTTCCACGTAACGAGCTGGGACATCCACGGCGCCGTGGATTCGAGGATCAACGGCTACTTCATGAACATGGTCTGGACCGGCGTTCCAGCCTCCTCCGGAGGAGCACCGTTCTTCGGAGCGCGCGCAGTCCAACTCGTCGAGTAACCCGAGTAGAGAGAAGGAGAGAAACCGCCCCTATGAGTTACAGAGTTCGAAATATCGGGATCGCGGTGGCGCTCGCCGTCCTGGCTGCGCTGTTGACGATCTTCTACGTCACGAATTACAAGCACAGCGTCCAGTCCGGCGAGGAGCTCGTCCCGGTATACGTGGCCGCGGGAGAGATCTCGGTCGGCACGTCCGGCAGCGAGGTCTCCGACCGGAACCTGCTGAAGGCCGTCGAGGTCGCCCGGCGGAACGTCGTGCCGGGAGCGATCTCGCAGCCTGACCAGATCTCGCAGCTGGTCGCAACCGAGAAGGTCTACCAGGGCGAGCAGGTGACGCTGAGCAGGTTCAAGCCGCTCGGCGAGCAGGGGATCAAGGCCCAGCTGAAGGGCCGCCTGCGCGCGATGCAGGTGCCGGGAACCGAGCACCAGCTCCTGGTAGGGACCGTGCAGACGGGCGACCATGTGGACCTCGTCGGCTCGGTCGGTGCTGGGGGCTCGAGCTCGAGCAAGGTGACGCGCGTCGTCCTGCGCGACCTGCTCGTGCTGAAGGCGCCCGACCCCGCCGCCCTCGAGAGCAAGTTGACTGCCCGACCCGATGAGGCGTTCTCGACACTGCTCGCGGTCAGCGACGCGCAGTCGCAGAAGCTCTTCCATGTCCTCCAGAACGGCGAGTGGGCACTCGAGCTTCGCCCGGTGACCGACCCGGCCGACAGCAAAGCCAGCGCCGAGTCCGACGTCTCCGTCATCACGGAGGGCCTGAATCGCAAGGCCCTGCGCCGCGTCGCCTTCGGGAAGTTGCTCCGATGAGCGTCGACGGCCAGACATACAACGACGGCACACGGATCTACGTCACCGGGAGCTGTGAAGGCCTCAACGAGCTGACCGAGGCGCTCACCCACCACCCGGAGATGAACGTGGTCGGCCGCAGCCAGTCCGTGCGCGAAGGGGCGGGCGCACTGGCGGGCGGTCACCTGCAGGCGGTGCTCCACGCCACCCGCGCGTCGGAGCTGCCGGCAGACGACCTCGCCGCGATCCGCGAGTACACCCGGGCCCCGATCGTCCTGCTCGCCTCGGGCGAGGCCTCGGCCCTGCTCGAGTCGGCGCTGGAAGCCGACGTCGCCGACGTCCTGCTGCTTCCACAGCTGCCCGAGAACGTCGTCTTCTCGATCCGCAAGGCCTGCGTCGCCGGCAAGGCGAGCCACGCAGGGGACCTCGGCCGGATCCTGACGGTTTTCTCGCCGAAGGGCGGCACCGGCAAGACGGTGATGTCCTCCAACCTCGCGACCGCCTTCGCCAAGCACGGCGGCAAGCGGACGCTCCTGCTCGACCTCGACCTCCAGTTCGGCGACGCCGCGATCATGCTGGGGATCGAGCCCGACAAGACGATCTACGACCTCGTCGTCGCGCCGGGCGAGCTCGACCCGGAGAAGCTCGCCGGCTACACGACCCGGCACGCCTCGGGCGTCGACGTCCTCCCCGCGCCGATCCGGCCGGAAGACGCGGAGCTCGTGACCGAGGCCAAGCTCTCGCGCCTGCTGGAGGTCGCGAAGGAGTCGTACGAGATGATCGTCGTCGACACCTCGCCGTTCTTCCACGGGCCGATGCTGGCCACGCTGGACTCGACGGACGAGCTGCTGCTCGTCTGCGGGCTCGACGTTCCGACGATCAAGAACGTCCGCCTGAGCCTGCAGACGCTCGAGCTGCTCTCGTTCCCGACGGAGCGGATCCGCGTCGTCCTCAACCGCGCGAACTCGAACGTCGGGATGAAGCGCGGCGAGGTCGAGGCGGCGCTCGAGCAGCGTGTCCGCTACGAGATCCCGAGCGACCGGGCCGTCCCGCTGGCGGTCAACCGGGGCAACCCGGCGGTCGTTTCCGATCCGAAGGCCGACTTCTCGCGCGCCGTGCGCGAGATGGCGAAGTCACTGCAACCCGCCGAGCACGCCCAGGGCAAGAGGAAGGCCTGGGGGCGGAGCAAGTCGATGGCGAAGGCCTAGGAGGACGAAATGGGACTCCACGACCGCATCAAGAGCCAGAGCACACAGCCCAACGGCGAAGCCGGCCAGGAGCCGCCCCTCTCGCTCGCTGCGCAGCCGCAGCAGCGCGAGGAGCGGCCCACGACGGCGGCGGACCCCTACGCCGAGCTGAAGACGCGCATCCACCACGCGTGCATCGCGAAGCTTGGCCCGCAGCTCTTCACGACGGAGACGACCGAGGACCTGCACGAGCAGGTGCACCGCGCCGTCACCGAGCAGCTCGCCCTCGACCGGACGCCCCTCACCCGCGAGGAGCGCCGCCGGGTCGTCCGCGAGCTGACGGACGACATCCTCGGCTACGGCCCGTTGGAGCCGCTCCTCCGCGACGACGACATCACGGAGGTCATGTGCAACAACTGGGATCAGATCTTCATCGAGCGGGACGGGAAGATCGAGCGGACGAACACGACGTTCGCCGACAACGCCCACCTGCTCCGGATCATCGACAAGATCGTCTCCCAGGTCGGCCGCCGTGTGGACGAGTCGTCCCCGATGGTCGACGCGCGACTCCCCGACGGCAGCCGCGTCAACGCGATCATCCCGCCGCTCGCCCTCAAGGGCCCGACGCTGACGATCCGAAAGTTCTCGCGCGACCCGTACACGATGGACGATCTGATCGAGTTCGGGACCCTCACGCCGAAGGCGGCGCAGTTCCTCGCCGCGTGCGTCCGCGGGAAGCTGAACGTGCTCATCTCCGGCGGTACCGGCACCGGTAAGACGACGACACTGAACGCGATGTCGGCCTTCGTCCCGACGGACGAGCGCGTCGTCACGATCGAGGACGCGGCCGAGCTCCAGCTCCAGCAGGAGCACGTGATCACGCTCGAGGCCCGCCCGCCGAACATCGAGGGCCAGGGCGAGGTGCGGATTCGTGAGCTCGTCCGGAACGCCCTCCGCATGCGCCCCGACCGGATCATCGTCGGCGAGGTCCGCGGCGCGGAGACACTGGACATGCTCCAGGCGATGAACACGGGCCACGAGGGCTCGCTGACGACGATCCACGCGAACTCGCCCCGTGACGCCCTCTCGAGGCTCGAGACGCTCGTGCTCACCGCCGGCGTCGAGCTGCCGCTGCGGGCGATCCGCGAGCAGATCTCGAGCGCGTTCGACCTCCTCATCCAGATCAACCGGCTCGTCGACGGCTCCCGCCGCCTCACGAACGTCACCGAGGTACTGCGGATGGAGTCCGAAGTGATCACGCTGCAGGACGTCTTCGTCGCGAAGCCGCCGGAAGAGGACTCGCCGGACGCACACCGGACCCTGTCGCTGCTCACGCCGCTCACGTGCACCGGCCTCAAGCCCCACTTCCTCGAGAAGATGGCCTCGAACGGCGTAAACCTGCCGTCGAACTTCTTCGAGCGCGAGGAGGTCGAGCTTCGGCCGGCGTTCGCGACGGGGTACGGGCGATGAGATTTCGCTTGCGAAATCTCCGTCAGGCCGTGCGGGCTTTGCCCGTGCGGCCGTCTGAAATGACCGGTCGACCCGATGGGCGTTCGGAGGTGCGGCGATGATCCGGGCTCGGCGGAAGATTCGAATCCAGATCGGCATCGCGCTGGGCGCGGCGGCGCTCGCCGCTGTCCCGCCGGCCGCGGCCGGCGTCAGGGTCACCGGCGTCGAC
>DATFQN010000022.1:0-5609 GCA_035264165.1 Gaiellaceae bacterium | reverse complement strand
CGGCGTCACCCCCGGCGTCTGGTTGATCGCCTGGTAGTCGGCGTAGACGGCCTGCTGCTCGTCCTCCGACAGCTGAGCCCACTTCTCCGCGTTGTCAGGCGTGGGCGTATCGCCTTGCTGGATCAGCAGCACGTACTTCATTTGCTCCTCCTTTCGTGAAATGGTCGCCTCTGAGACGAACGAGCGCCGGTCGAAAGGACACGTTCGCGTCCCGCGTGGCGTGGGTACGCCAGAAGTCCAGCGGATCCCCTCTGAGGGGAGGAGAAGCATGAGCAAGCCGCGTTACGTCCTCCTCGGCCTGCTCTTACGGAAACCGCAGCGTCGTCAGCTTCCCGGTTCCGAAGTAACCAGCCTGAACGACCACGCGCTCGCTCTCGGTGCGGGCGCCCGTCTACATGACCCACTACGCGACGTTCAGCGTCGACGGGACGAGCTCCCCGCCGGCCTGGCCGCAGCCGTAGCGCGAGTACGATCGGAGGCATGGCCTACGACGAGGAGCTCGCAGATCGCATCCGCGAGCTCCTCGTCGCTGAGCCCGACCTGACCGAGAAGAAGATGTTCGGCGGGCTCGCCTTCCTGATCGGCGGCAACATGGCCGTCGGCGCAAGCGGGCAGGGCGGGATCCTGGTGCGGGTCGATCCCGAGCAGTCGGACGAGCTGGTCTCGAAGTCGAACGCGCGACCCATGGAGATGCGGGGCCGGGAGATGGCCGCGTGGCTACGAGTCGCCTCTGAGGACGTCAGCTCGAAGCGCGAGCTCGCGAAGTGGGTCGAGCTCGGCAAGACCTACGCTCGCTCGCTGCCGCCGAAGGCATAGGAAGCCGCGGCCGGCAAAACGCCGCCCTCATTGGCGGGAGCCGGCGGGGCGCTCTGCCTCGTCGGCCTCGCGCTCGCCCGCCGCTAGACGCCGTTCTGCCGCAGAACGGTGAGCGCGCGCACAGTCGAGTAGCCGCGCCACTCCAGTGACGCCGCGGGCGAGTAGCTCTGGAAGTCGACCGCCCAGCCGCCGTCCTCGCGCTGCTCGTCGGCGAGCCGTTCGAGATCGTGGGCGATCGCGTCCTCGTCGACGAGTCTGCGGCTGGGGCGACCGGGGTCGGGTGCGAGGTCGAGCGGCCGTAGAGCCTCGTCGGAAAGGCCGCCGGCCACGTGGAGATGACCGTCGCTCGGCACGTGCTGGGCGAGCCGCGCGAGCAGCTCCGGGGCCTCGGGACGCCGCTCGTAGATCGAGTCGACAAAACGGAGAGCGAAGGTCAGCTCGTAGGCGGCGGGAGCGCCTTCGAGCGCCCGAATGGCTTCGATGCAGCCGTCGGTCGCGCGCGCGAGCCACGGATGCGTGGCGACGGCTTCGTCGTGAGCGGCGACCCGGTTCGCGTTCGCCGCGACGATCGCCGTGATCTGGAGCGAGAACTCCTGCGGGTCGGCGTTCGCCCAGAAGGGCGCTGAAGCCGTTGGATCATCGATCGGAAGGGCAAAGGGAAGCCCGCCGTCGGGGAGCGAGCTCGCGTCGAGCCAGTCGCACAGCTCGACCGACTCCGGGACCGTCTCCGGCGCGATCTCCGCGAACACCTCGAAGGCGTGCAACGCGGCCGCGGGTTGGCTCTCGGGCGCGCGCAGGTCGGGCTCGAGCCCGTGCCCAAAACCGCCGTCGGCGTTCCGGTAAGCGCGGAGCGCGGCGATGGCGGCCTCTGCGTCCCCGGCGTCGAAGAGCAGGTCGAAGCGCCGCCGGTCGAGGAGCCGAGCGTGCCCGGACATGAAGCTACGGGCGGCGTCTACGCGGTCAGTCATCCGTTTGAGAAGACTGCTTGACCGCCTCGCGCTCATCGGTCGGAGGCGGCGTGCCGTGCTAGTAAAGCCACGTGAGCACCTTGGCCCAGCCGTTCTCGGGGCGGACCGCGTGGGCGCGAAACGTCCAGACGCCGCTGCGGGAGTTCCTGCGCACCGAGACCGGCGGTGCGGCAGTTCTCTTCGCCGCGGCCGTGGCGGCGCTCCTGTGGGTGAATGTCGATTCGTCGTCGTATGACTCGCTGTGGCGCGCGAACGTCTCGATCGACGCCGGCGCACATGGGATCTCGCTGACGCTCCGCGAGTGGGTGAACAGCGGGCTGATGACGTTCTTCTTCTTCGTCGTGGGTCTGGAGGCGCGCCGCGAGTTCGACCTCGGCGAGCTGCGGGAGCGGCGACGCTTCGCCCTTCCGCTGCTCGCGGGCGTGGGCGGAATGGCAGCGGCGGTCACGATCTATCTCATCTTCAACCTCGGTCGGTCGTCGGCCCACGGCTGGGGCGTCGCGATGTCGACCGACACCGCCTTCGCCCTCGGGGTGCTCGCCCTCGTCGGGTCGCGGTTTCCCGACCGGCTGCGGGCGTTCATGCTCACGGTCGTCGTTGTCGACGACATCGTCGCGCTGCTCGTGATCGCGACGGTCTATACGGAGGCGGTGAGCGCGTCGGCGCTCATCGTCGGCGTCGTGCTCTTCGGCGCGGTGGTCGTCGCGCGAGAGCTGCGTGTGCGCTACGGGCTCGTCTACTTCGTCCTCGGCCTGGCGATGTGGGTCGCCCTGCTCGAGTCCGGGATCGAGCCCGTCGTCGTCGGGCTGGCGATGGGCCTGCTGGCGTACGCCTATCCCGCCGGGCGCTCCGAGCTCGAACGCGCCACCGAGCGCTTTCGCGAGTTTCGCGAGCAGCCGACGCCGGAGCTCGCACGTTCGGTCGGTGTCGGGCTCCGGGCGGCCGTCTCGCCGAACGAGCGGCTCCAGGCGATCTTCCACCCGTGGACGAGCTATGCGATCGTGCCGCTCTTCGCGCTCGCCAATGCTGGGATCGCGATCGATACGGCGTTCCTGGACCGTGCGCTCGCGTCACCGATCACCCTCGGGATCTTCTTCGGCTACGTCGCCGGCAAGCCTGTCGGCATCCTCGGCAGCACCTGGCTGCTCACGCGGCTCAGCCGCGCCCGGCTCCGCCCGCCGGTTGGTTGGCTTTCCGTCGCCGGCGGCGGGACGATCGCAGGGATCGGCTTCACGGTCGCGCTGCTGGTCGCCACGCTCGCGTTCGACGGGCCGGACCTCGAGGAGGCGAAGCTCGGGATCCTGAGCGCGGCGATCGCCGCTGCGCTCGCCACCTGGCTGCTCTGCCGCGCGGCCGCGCTGCTCCCGGAGGAGCTCCGTGCCCGCGCCATCCTGGGCACCTCCGAGCCGATCGTCGACCTCTACATCGACGTGGATCCGGAACGTGACCATATTCGGGGGCCGAAGAATGCTCCTGTCACGGTCGTCGAGTACGGCGACTTCGAATGCCCCTACTGTGGGATGGCCGAGCCGGTCGTACGCGAGCTGCTCGCCGACTTCGGCGACGTCCGCTACGTCTGGCGCCACCTGCCGTTGAACGACGTTCACCCTCATGCGGAGCTCGCAGCCGAGGCCGCCGAGGCCGCGGCCGACCAGAACGCGTTCTGGGAGATGCACGATCTGCTGTTCGCCCACCAGGACGCCCTCAGGCCGCGCGACCTGATGGCTTATGCCGAGGAGCTCGGCCTCGACATGCAGCGGTTCATGGAGAGCCTCCGCACCCACGCCGGGGCCGGACGCATCGCCGACGATGTCGACAGCGCCGACCTCAGCAGCGTCTCCGGTACGCCGACGTTCTTCGTCAACGGCCGGCGGCACTACGGTGCCTACGACATTGAGACGCTGTCCGCCGCGGTGCGCGCCGCAGGCGCTCGAGCGCTCGTGTCACGCTAAACGCCGTGACGCTCCTCGCCGATGTCGTCGCGGCTTCCAACGCTCTCGCCGCGACGAACTCCCGGTCGCGGAAGGTCGCGATCCTGGCCGACCTGCTTCAACGCCTGGAGCCGCCGGAGGTCCCGGTCGTCGTCGGCGTGCTGTCCGGCGTCCCTCGGCAGGGGCGGGTGGGCGTGGGCTACGCGACGGTCTACGGCGTCGAGTGCTCGCATGCCGCGGGGCCGTCGCTCACCGTCGGCGACCTCGACCGCGCGATCACGGAGCTCCAGCGCACGACGGGCAGCGGCTCGGGCGCGGAGCGGCGACGGATCCTGAGCGAGCTGTTCGGCCGCGCGACGGAGCCTGAGGCGGAGTTCGTGCAGGCGCTCCTGACGGGAGAGCTGCGCCAGGGCGCGCTCGCCGGCGTGATGGTGGACGCCGTGGCGAAAGCGGCCGGCGTCACGGCGGAGCTCGCGCGGCGCGCGCTGATGCTTTCGGGCGACATCTCGCGGACGGCCGAGATCGCGCTCGCCGAGGGGGAGGGAGGGCTCCGAGCCGTCGGCTTCGAGCTCTTTCGCCCGATTGTCCCGATGCTCGCCTCGACGGCCGACAGCGTCACCGAGGCGGTGGCCGCGTTCGAGCGCGCCTCCGTCGAGTGGAAGCTCGACGGAGTCCGGATCCAGATCCACAGGCGCGGCGACGAAGTGCGGGCCTACACACGGAACCTCAACGAGATCACGCACGCCCTGCCCGGAGTCGTCGAGGCCGCCCGACGGCTGCCGGTGCGGCAGGCGGTGCTCGACGGAGAGGCTCTGTGGATGGGCGCCGACGGCCCGGCTGCCTTTCAGGAGACGGTCTCCCAGCTCGATAGCGGCGCGCCGCCCGAGGGGATCGTCACCTTCCTCTTCGACCTGCTGCACGTCGACGGCGAGGACCTGCTCGACGCGCCGCTCGAGGAGCGGTCGGCGAGGCTTGTGGCGATCGCGCCGGAGCTGAAGGTCCCGGCGGCGCTCACATCCGATCCCGACGAGGCGCAGCGCCTGCTCGACGATGCGCTCCGCGCGGGCCACGAGGGCGTCGTCGTCAAGGACGCTTCGTCGCCGTACGCGGCCGGCCGCCGCGGGAAGGCCTGGCGCAAGGTGAAGCCCGTTCACACCTACGACCTCGTCGTCCTCGGGGCGGAGTGGGGCCATGGCCGCCGTCAGGGCTGGCTTTCGAACCTCCATCTGGGTGCTCGCGATCCGCGGACAAGTGAGTTCGTGATGGTCGGGAAGACCTTCAAGGGGATGACCGACGAGCTGCTCGAGTGGCAGACGAAGGAGCTCCTCGCACGCGAGACGTCGCGCCGCGGGATCACTGTCTTCGTCCGCCCGGAGCTCGTCGTCGAGATCGCGCTGGACGGCGTCCAGGCCTCGACGCGCTATCCCGGCGGCGCCGCGCTGCGCTTCGCGCGGGTCAAGCGCTACCGCCCTGACAAGGATCCCTCGGAGGCCGACACGATCGACGACCTGCGAGGGCTGCTCAGGTCACCGCAGGCGACGATTTAAGCGGCTCGTAAGGTCTCCGAAACGCCTGCGCAACACCGCCGCCCTAGGGTCGTCGTCATCAACGAAAGGAGCAGTCCAGTGCTGAAACGACTCCTGGTGCTCGCGGTCCTGGCGACGGTCGCGGCCGTGCCCGCTGCGCCCGCCATGGGCGGAAAATCGCTCGGCCCGCCGGGCGGCACGATCTACGCGTTCGATGTCGCGTACCACACCATTGGCACGCCCACCTCGATGCCGGCGAAGGGGCCGACAGACACCCTCTACATGTTCCCCGACTGCCCGTCCTGCGCAGCGGTCTCGGACGGCGCGCCCGGCCATCCGGGGTACAACGGCGGCCGCTGGCGCGTCGT
>DATFQN010000021.1:0-17411 GCA_035264165.1 Gaiellaceae bacterium | reverse complement strand
TTCGTCGGGCGATGGGCGGTGCTAGCCAAGGACGCAGGGAGCATCCATATGCAGACATATGGATGCGACTGAGGACGCCGGATAGCGCCGCCCAGCGTGCTCCTGCGGCACAAGGCTCCTCGTGGTGAAGCCTCTTACTCGTCCCGCGGGACGAACAGCGCTCGTGCTTCCGGTATCCGCGACCACGGTGCGACTTCGACGACACTCGCGACGGCTCCGCCGCCGGTGCTGGCCTTCACCTGACGCAACCCCTCCTTGAGCCTCGTCTGGAGCTCGACGCCCTCCGGCCTCACGAGCTCGAGCTGGCGGCCGGTGTCCTCGGTCAGCTCGACGAGCTCGAGGCGGAGGGCCATGACCGGTGCAGGAATGTCGTTCAGCTTCGGTCCGAGGGCGATGCGGAGGCGATCGGGCTCCGCGGCGGGATCGCGGAAGGTGAGCGTGCGGCGCCAGGACGCGCCGCCGACGAGCCGTGCCGAAAGTGCAACTTTTCGGACGAAGCGGTCGGCGCGCTCCGGGCGGTTCAGCGCGCGCCCGACGAGCGTCGCGAGCGCGCGGCGCAGCGTGAGCTCGTTCCCGACTGCCTCGGGAAACTCCAGCACCTCGGAGATCTCCGCCGCCGGGCGGCGTCCGTGGATGCGTCCGCGTCGACCGCCCCTCGCCTGGCCCCAGGCGCTGCGGCCGTCCGGTCCCAGTCGTTCGGCAACGGCAGCGCCCGGGAGCCCGGCAAGCTGTCCGACACGTTTCACGCCGAGCGCTTCCAGCTCCTCGCGACGGCGCTCGTCTAGCCCGAGCAGGCGGAGTGGAAGCGGGGCGAGGAACTCCTTCGTGCGCTCGTCGGAGATGACGAGAGCCTGGCCTGGGCGCGCGACGTTGGCTGCCGCCAGGGCGGCGAAGCGCCGGGTGGCCGCACCAACGCGCGCGTCCCAGTGTGGGCCGACCGCGGCGAGGGCGCGCCGAAGCGCCGGCTCGAGGCCGCCGTAGAGGCGCTCCACCCCACGCGTGTCGAAATAGGCAGTGCCGAGGGCCGCCGACTCGACGGCGAAGCCGTTGTCCTCGAGGCTGCGGACGATCTCCTCCCAGTCGCGCTCGGCGCCGGCCGGATCAGGCTCGACGAGCACGAGCTTGGGGCAGGTCGCGAGCGCCTCCCCCATCCGCATCCCGGGCTTGACGCCGGCTGCGTCGGCAGCAGAGGTGACGGGCCCGATCAGCGGCTCGGCGCCGTCGGGAGGCGCGAGCGCAGCAGGGTCGAGCGCGAGGCTAGGCCGCTTGCGAAGCGCCGCGCGGAGCTCGAAACCGGGAATGGCGAGGCAGGCAATCATGACCGAACACATGTTCTATCACGAACATGTGTTCGGTGTCAACATTCAGAACTGTGCCGTATCTCGGCAGCTGAGTCAACCATCCGGCTCAGGCGCGGCACGACGTTCACCACGTCCTCCTGCGAGCAGAACCTGATGTCCTTCTCGAGCCCGGGCGGGCCGTACGTCCTCGCCAGCAGTGCTTCGTGCGCTGACGGAAACTCGCGTGCCACAAGGACGCATGCCTTCGCCGCGTCCGTGACCTCGGCGCCCAGCTTCTCTACGATCCGGCCCGCGCAGTACGCATCGTCCAGCGCGAACCGCCCCTGGAACCCCGCGCAGACGAGCACGCAGTCTTCCCGTACAGCGCCCGCCACCGCGGACAGGTTCAGCAGCGACCCGAGCAGCACCTCGCGACACGCCGACGCAGCCGCCAGCACCGCACGCGTCCCGTTCGTCGTCGAGTAGATCAGCGTCTCGCCGCGCGGCTCTAGCACCTCCCGCGGTGACGCGCCGATGTCGAACCCCTCGATCCTCATCGCCGAGCGCTCGCCGCCTAGCAGCCCCTCCCCCAGCTCCTCCCGCAAACGCAACGCGTCGTCGACCTCGCGACAGCAATAGACGCGCCGATAGCCGCTGGCCAACGCCTGACAAATCGTCGAAGTCGCCCGCAGCACGTCGACCACGACCGCCACGGGCGCCTCCAACACCTCGTCCGGCGTGAACGCCACGTGGACCCGCATCGCGGCATCTACGCTACCCCCGCTCATGGCCTGGATGAGCTCACCTCGGGACGAAGCCTTGAGTCGCCGCGCCGCGCCCGGCGGCGCGAGGCCGCGTCCTCAGTCGGGCCCGTATCTTCCAGATACGCGCCCTCCCTGCGTCCTTGCCTCGCATCCGCCCGGCGCACCACGGCGACGAAGCGCCATCCCGAGATGAGCTCCCAGCCGATGTACTGCTACCGCCACCCGAACCGCGAGACGCTCGTTTCCTGCTCGGAATGCGGCCGCCCGATCTGCGAGGAATGCATGACCTTCGCGTCCGTGGGCATCCGCTGCCCCGAGCACTCAGGCAAGGTGCAGGGACCGCAGCGCCTCACGCAGGGGGTGCGCCGCGCGAGCTTTGAGGGCGCCGGCGCCATCGTCACGAAGGCGCTCGTCGGGATCAACGTCGCCGTCTACCTGCTCGAGCTCGGCCTCGGCGGCCGGGTCAACGGCACGGGCAACCGGATCTACGAGGAGGGCTTTCTCTACGGGCCGTTCGTGGCCGCGGGCGACTGGTGGCGCCTCTTCACGGCGATGTTCCTCCACTACGGGCCGATCCACCTGGCGTTCAACATGCTCGCCCTCTGGTTCTTCGGCTCCGCCGTCGAGATGGCGATCGGCCGCGGCCGCTACCTGCTCGTTTACATCGTCTCGGGTCTCGCCGGCTCCGCGGGGGCGCTCGTCTTCACTCCCAACAGCGCGACCGTCGGCGCGTCCGGGGCAATCTTCGGGATCCTCGGCGCGGCGCTCGTCCTCGAGCGCCAGCGCAACTACGTCCTCGGCGGCGGCGCGATCGGGATCATCGTCGTCAACCTCGTCTTCACGTTCGCCATCCCCGGCATCTCGATCGGCGGGCACCTCGGCGGGCTCGTCGGCGGCGCCCTCTGCATGCTCGCCCTCTCACGCTTCGGCCGGACGCACGCGATCTACGGCCGGCCCGGCCTGCTCGGGATCCTCGGGGTCGTCGCGATCGGCGTGCTCAGTGTCCTCGTGGCGTACTGGCGCGCCCAGGGCCGCCTCTAACCCACGGGACGCGCGGCCGTCTCGACCGTCGGGCCCGCCCTGAACAGCACGACGCTCGCGACGATCGCCCACCCGAACCCGGCGATCAGCAACACATACAGGTAGCCGCCGCTCGGAGACCAGAAGCCGTCCGACGCCCACGTCATCCCGCGCAACGCGGCGAGCACCGCCGCGGCAAGCCCGAACCAGGTGAACCACCGAGGCACGATCGCGGCGCGCGTGAGACCGACCGTCGCCGCCCCGATGAAGCCGCCGACGAGAAGCGCATTGAGCGCGTCGATCGACCAGCTCAAGGTGTTCAAGGCCTGGTTCACGCCTTCGTCGCCCGCGTCGGCGATGTTGAGCGCCAGCGACGAGCTCATCGCCTGACGACGTATGCGACTCCGACCGTCGCTCCCGCGAGCGCCAGCACCGTCGCTGCGAGCCGCCCCTGCCCCGACTGGCGCAGCACGTTCGCGATCGCGCCCGCGAACCAGAGGAGGAAGAGGAAACCGACCGCGATGATCGGTTCCGCCGTGAGCACTCGGCCGCTGTGGTCGGTATAGAACGCCGCCACCTCGCCCCCGGATGCGTCGACCTTCGGACCGTCGCCGAAGAGCATGAAGCCGACGATGAGGAGCGCGACGAAGGGGATGCCGGCCGCGCGCGCCCAGCGATCCCACTGCGTATCGGTCATGAGGACCTCCGTGGTCGGCCGATTCTCGCGCGTCGCCAGCGGCGGTTCAACCACCGACGGAAACGGCCTTCACGCCCGATTCCGCCAGCGCCGCCTGCGCCGCGGCCAGCCGCGCCAGCGGGACGCGGTACGGCGAGCAGGAGACGTAGTCGAGCCCGAGCCGGTGGCAGAACGCGACCGACGCCGGCTCCCCGCCGTGCTCGCCGCAGATGCCCATCTTCAGACCGGGCTTCGTCTGCCGGCCTCGCTCGACCGCGATCGCCATCAGGTCCCCCACGCCGCTCTGGTCGAGCGTCTCGAAGGGATTGCGCTCGAGCACGCCGTCCTGGAGGTAGTGCGTGAGGAACTTGCCCTCGGCGTCGTCGCGCGAGAACCCGAGTGCCGTCTGGGTCAGGTCGTTCGTGCCGAAAGAGAAGAAGTCGGCGTCCTCCGCGATCTCGTCCGCCCGGACACAGGCGCGCGGGAGCTCGATCATCGTGCCGACGAGGTACTCGACGTCTGCCTCCTTGTCGGCCGTCTCGATCGTGAGCTCCCGCAGCCGCCGCAGCTCCTCCTGGAACGCGACCAGCGGATGCATGATCTCGACGAGCGGCGCGTTGCCGCTCCGCTCCTGCACCGCCGCCGCTGCGCGGATGATCGCGCGCACTTGCATCTCGTAGATCTCGGGGAACTGGAGCCCGAGCCGGCAGCCGCGCGTCCCCAGCATCGGGTTCGCCTCCTGGAGCGCCCGGATCCGCGAGCGCATGCGTTCGTCGGTCGCCTGCTCGAGCGGTGGCAGGAACTCGTGGAGCGGCGGGTCGAGGAGGCGGATAGTTACCGGCAACCCCGCCATCGCCTCGAAGATCCCCTCGAAGTCGGCCTGCTGGTGCGGGAGCAGCTTGTCCAGTACGGCGCGACGCTCATCCTCGTCGGAAGCCATGATCATCTCGCGGACGACGGGCAGCCTGTCCTCGGCCATGAACATGTGCTCGGTCCGGCAGAGGCCGATGCCCTCGGCGCCGAACTCCCGCGCCTTCGCCGCGTCCTCGGGCGTATCCGCGTTCGCCCGCACCTTGAGGCGCCGGAGGTCGTCCGCCCAGCCGAGCACCGTCTCGAAGTCCTCGTTGATCTCGGGCGGGATCAGCGGCACCTCGCCGACGATGACCTCTCCGGTGCCGCCGTCGATCGTGATCACGTCCCCTTCGGCCAGCTTCGTCCCGTCGAGGGAGGCCGTTTTCGCCTCGGTGTCGACGGACAGCGCCTCGCAGCCCGCGACGCACGGCTTCCCCATCCCCCGCGCGACGACCGCGGCGTGCGACGTCATCCCACCGTGGGCGGTGAGGATCCCCTGCGCCGCGATCATCCCGTGGATGTCGTCCGGCGTCGTCTCCCAGCGGACGAGGATGACCGCGTCGCCGTTGCGGCCCCGGTCCTCGGCGGTGTCGGCGTCGAAGACGACCCCTCCGGACGCCGCGCCGGGGGACGCATTCAGGCCTTTCGCCGCGACTTCGTAGGACGCGTCGGGGTTGATCCGCGGGTGGAGCAGCTGGTCGAGCTGGCCGGGGTCGATGCGCGCGACGGCTTCCTCGCGCGTGATCAGGCCCTCGTCGACCATGTCGGAGGCCGCCTTCAGCGCCGCCGCGGCGGTGCGCTTCGCGCTGCGGGTCTGGAGGAGATAGAGCTTCCCGTCCTCGACCGTGAACTCGATGTCCTGCATGTCCTTGTAGTGCTCCTCGAGGCGGCGCATCGTCTCGACGAACTCGTCGAAGGCGCCGGGTAGCCGCTCCTTCATCTGCACCAGTGGCTCGGGCGTTCGGATCCCGGCGACGACGTCCTCCCCCTGCGCGTCCGCGAGGAACTCCCCGTAGAGACCCGCCTCCCCAGTCGAGGGGTCGCGCGTGAAGGCGACGCCGGTGCCCGACTGCTCACCCTTGTTCCCGAAGACCATCTGGACGACGTTGACCGCGGTGCCGAGGTCGTCGGGGATGCGGTTGTGGCGGCGGTACGCCTTGGCACGCGGCGTGTTCCACGACTCGAACACGGCGCGTACGGCGCGGCCGAGCTGCTCCTTCGCGTCCTGCGGGAACTTGCGGCCGCTTTCGTCTTCGTAGATCCGCTTGAAGGCGGCCACCGTCGCCGGAAGGTCGTTTTCGTCGAGCGCGTCGGAGAAGCGATGCGCGTCGACGTGGTCGACGATCTCGCCGTACATCTGGATCAGGCGGCGGTAGGAGTCGAGCACGAAGCGCTCGCCGCCCGCGGCGGCCTCGTCGTTCAGGCCGACGTTCAGGATCGTGTCCATCATCCCGGGCATCGAGACCGCGGCGCCGGAGCGGACGGAGACGAGCAGCGGGTTCTCGGGATCGCCGAATCGTCTGCCGGTCGTCTCCTCGAGGCGGGTGAGGTGCTCGTCGATCTCCTGCTCCAGCCCCTCCGGCATCTCTCCGCCGGAAGCCATGTACGCGCGGCAGGCGTCGGTCGTGATCGTGAAGCCCGCAGGAACCGGCACGCCGAGCTGCGTCATCTCGGCCAGGCCGATGCCCTTGCCGCCGAGCAGCTCGCGCCCGCCGTCGATCGGCTCGTCGAAGTCGTAGACGTACCTAGCCATGGGGAGCCGATTATCGCGCAGGGGCGATACTGCGACCCGTGGCGGAGCGGCAGATCGTGGCTGTGGGCGGGGGAAAATCCTGCGAGGAGCTCGCGGCGTTTCTGGTCGGCCTCACGCGGAAGGAGCGGCCGCGCGTCCTTTACATCGGCACGGCGTCGGCCGAGGATCCCGAGTCGGCGCTGCGGATGTACGACAGGTTCGGGGCGCGGGTCGAGCTCTCGCGGCTGGAGTTCTTTCCGTGGCCGCCCGAGGATCTTCGCTCGACCGTGCTCGAGCAGGACCTGATCTTCGTGGGGGGCGGCAACACCGCGAACATGCTCGCGATCTGGCGCGTGCACGGAGTGGACGAGCTGCTGCGGGAGGCGTACGAGGGCGCGGTCGTCCTGTCGGGCTCGAGCGCAGGCGGCATCTGCTGGTTCGCCGAGGGAGTCACGGACTCGTTCGGGCCGGACCTCGACAAGATGGACTGCCTCGGGTTTCTGCCCGGCAGCTTCTGCCCGCACTACGACGACGAGGAGCTGCGCCGCCCGCGCTACCACGAGCTGCTGCGAGTCGAGCTGGCCAGCGGCTACGCCGCGGATTCAGGCGTCGGCCTGCATTTCGTGGACGGCGAGCTGCGTGAGGTCGTTGCCTGCGAGGAGGGCTCGAAGGCGTACAGGGTCGAAGTGCGCGACGGTGACGTGGTCGAGGAGCCGATCGAAGCCCGCGTGTTGTGATCGAGCTCCGCCCGATGACGCCCGAGTTCATGGCGGCAGTGCTCGACGGGCGGCGCGACGAGGCCGCCGCACTCTTGGGCATCGAGCTGCCGGACGCGTTTCCGTCCGAGGGAGAGAAGGGCTTCCTCGGCCTGCGGTTGCGGCAAATGCGCGAGGACGATCGGTTTGTGACGTGGTGTCCACACGCTGTCGTTCTCGGCGGTCAGATGATCGGCCACGCCGGGTACCACGGCCCGCCGGGCCTGAACTCGAAGCAGGCAGCGGATGCGGTCGAGTTCGGCTACAGGATCTTCCCACCGTACCGCGGCCGCGGCTACGCGACAGAGGCCGCGACGATGCTGATGGACCGGGCGCGGGACTGGGCGGGCATCGAGCACTTCGTCCTCTCGGTGGGACCGCACAACGCGCCGTCGCTCGCCGTCGTCCGCAAGCTGGGCTTCGTCAGGACCGGCGAGCACATGGACGACGAGGACGGCCTCGAGCTCGTCTTCGAGCTCAGGCGGAACGCCGCCGACGCGCCCTGAACTCTGCGATCCAGGCTGCCCCGCGCAGGCCGAGCCAGATTGGTGCGAGGAGGAAGTAGAAGACGAGCCCGGCGACGAGCAGCAGCGCCCACCAGATGCCCCAGCGCCAGAGCGGGATCGGGCGCGCCCGCGCGGCGGCGGCATCGGGGTTGCCGACGTCGCCGCGTCGCGCTTCCGTCACGGGGGCAGACCCCGTGACGAAGCTGCAACCCCGCACGCGCGGAAACGAGACGTTCCGTCCACAGATCGGCTTGGCGAAGCCGCGAGACCTGTCCCCGGTGTGGGCGACTTGTTACACATCGGCGACGGGGTCTGACCCCGTCATGGGACCGCCACCGCCGGGGCCTGGCGACGCTCGACCATCGCGATGATCCGGGCCGCGGTCTCCTCGATCGAGAGCTCCGAGATCTCGATCACGGGACATCCGAGCCGGCGGTGGAGCGCCTCGGCCTCCTCGAGCTCGTCGTAGATCTCGACAACGTCCTTGTAGCGGCGGTTGTTGCCGCCGAGCCGCTTCGCGCGGTCGGACCGGATCTCCGCCAGCCGCTCGGCGTCGATCGTCAACCCGACGATCTTCGACTGGTCGATCTCGAACAGCTTCTGCGGCGGCTCGATCCCTTTCACGACCGGAACGTTCGCCGCCCTGTAGCCGAGGTAGCCGAGGTAGATCGAGAGCGGCGTCTTCGATGTCCGCGACACGCCGACGAGGACGATGTCCGCTTCGTCCAATCCCCCTCCGACCCCGTCGTCGTACTTGACCGCGAACTCGATCGCGGCCATCCGCCGGAAGTAGTTCGAGTCGAGCGGCGGGCGGGCACCCGGCGTCATTTTCGCGACCTGGCCCGAGACCTTCGCGACGGAGTCGATCGGCTGGCGCAGGATGTCGCAGTAGTGGACCTTCGCGCGGCGGCAGAGGTCGTGCATGGCCTCGCGGAGCTCCGGCTTGACGATCGTGTAGACGATCACGGCCGGCCGACCCCTGGCGCGTTCGACGGCCAAACGGAGGTCGTCGACAGTCTCCACCATCGGGTGGACGATGTCCTCGAACTCCTGGTCGGGAAACTGCGCCTCGAGCGCCTGGACCAGCCTCTTTGCGGTTGCCCCGGTGGCGTCGGAGATCATGTGCAGCTCGACGACGGTCACGGCCGGAGGGTATCGCCACCTGTCGCCGCGAGCCATGTCCGGTGCCTGGCACCGGACATGGCCTTCGCAGGGGAGGGAGGTTATTGAGCGGAGGCCGGACGCTGGCCGAGCGTTACCTGCACGGTGCGCTCCTTGCCGTTCCGCTTGATCGTGAGGGTGATCTTGTCGTCGGGCTTCTTCGCGTCGATCGCAGAGCGGAGCTCGTCGCCGGTCGCGATCGCCTTGCCGTCGACCGCGGTGACGACGTCACCGGTCTGCAGGCCGGCGTTGGCGGCGGGGCTGCCCGGGACGACCTGGGCGAGCGTCGCCGCGCCGTCGTCGGGAAGGCTGACGCCGAGGTAGGCGTGCTCGACGCGGCCGCTCTTGATCAGCTCGGCAGCGACGCGCTGTGCGGTGTCGCCCGGGATCGCATAGCCGATGCCGTCGCTGCCGCCGGACTCGCTGGCGATCTGCGCGGCGACGCCGACGACGCGTCCCTGGAGGTCGAGCAGGGGTCCGCCGGAGTTGCCGTGGTTCAGCGCGGCGTCGGTCTGGACGGCGTTCTCGATCGTGAAGCCGTTCGGGGACTGGATCTCACGTCCGAGCGCGCTCACGATCCCAGCGGTGAGGGTGCCCTCGAGCCCGAACGGGCTACCGATTGCGATGACTGAGTCGCCGACCTGAAGGGAGGTCTCCGACGCAAACGTCAACGGTGCAAGTTCGGACGCCGGAACGTCGACGTCGATCACGGCGATGTCGGTGGAGGGATCGGCACCGACGATCTGCGCGTCGACCTTCTTCCCGTTCGCGAAGCGGACGCTCACCGACTGCGCGCCGTCGACGACATGTTGGTTCGTGACGATGTGGCCTTCGTCGTCGATGACGAAGCCGCTGCCCGTGGCGCCGCCGCCCGGGGACTGGTTTCCGAAGGCGTCGGTCTGGCCGCCGGTCGTCGTCTGGATCTCGACGACGCCGTTCTTGACGCGGTTGTAGACGGTCGAGAGCGCCGAGGTCGAGCGTGCGATCGGCTGAGCCGACGAGGTCGTCGTTGCGGCGGAATCGCCGCGCGTCTCGAGTGCGACGCCGGCTCCGACCGCGCCCCCGACGCCGGCCGCGAGCAGGAGTGCTGCGGCGATGGTTGCCAGTTGCTTGCTCATGGCCTGCATGGAACACGCGGCGCCTAAGAGCCGCCTGAGAACATCGTTCAGCTTCCGTTAACGGCCGTTAACGGGGGATCTGGGCGAGATCCCCGAGCGCGCCGAGCGTGTCCCGGACGTCGAGGAGGAGGCGCAGGCGGTTCTCGCGCACCGCCTTGTCCTCGTCCATGACGAGCACTTCCTCGAAGAAGCAGTGGAGGACGGGACCGAGCTTCACGCCCGCCTCGACCGCCGCTTCGAAGTCACCCGTTTCGAGCACGGCGGTCAGCTCGGGCTTGACCTCGCCGAGCTGCTCCGCGACGGCTCTCTCGGCCTCCTCGGTGAGGAGCTTCGCGTCGAGCTTGGCCGCGGCCTGCTCCTTCTCGCCCAGCCGGCTCGCACGGATGTACGCGGTGTGGATCGGTTCGAGCCGTTCGTCAGGGAGAGCGGCCAGTGCCTGGGCAAGACGCGCCACGGAGCCGAGGTCACGGACATTCGCCGCGCGCGCGGCGCGAACGAACTCAACCGGGACGTCGGCGAGAAGACCTTCGAACCGCTCCTCGACGAATTCCGCGACGTCGCCATCGAGGAGCTCGCGCGGGATCGTCAGCCCACCTTCGGTGGCGAGGCGGCAGAGGCCGATCGCGGCCCGGCGCAGTCCGAACGGGTCGCGCGAGCCGGTGGGCTTGTGGCCGAGGGAGAACGAGACGGTGAGCGTGTCGATCTTGTCCGCGGCGGCCAGGACCCTGCCCGGCACCGTCGCCGGCAGCGGCCCGCCCGCCGAGTCCGGCAGGTACTGCTCGGCGATCGCGGCGCAGACGGTCTCGGGGAAGCCCGCGAGCCGCGCGTACTCCGCGCCGATGTACGCCTCGAGCTCCGGGAACTCGCGAACGAGCTCGGCGGCTTGGTCCGCTTTCGCGAGACGCGCCGCTTCGAGCGACGCATCGCCGCCGCCGAGCCGGTCGACGAGCGTTCGCAGCCGTTCGGTCTTGTCCGCGAAGGTTCCAGCCCCGGCGAAGTAGACGATCGAGCCGAGACGCTGGGCAAGAGCCTCGATGCCCGCTCCGAGGTCGCGCTCGAAGGTGAACGTGGCGTCGTCGAGGCGACCCTCGAGCACGGTCTCGTTGCCCGCGCGCACCGTGTCGGGGTCGCCGCCGTTCGCGACGAGCGCGAACCGGTTGCCGCCGAGCGGGAAGTAGCGCTGGTGCGACTGCATGGCCGTCTCGATCACGCGCTCCGGCAGTGAGAGGAAGCGCTCGTCGAAGCTGCCGTCCAGGACCAACGGCCATTCGACGAGGTGGATCACCTCTCGGAGCTTCCCGAGCGGGTCGCGCCAACCGCCGAGCGCGTCGAGCCCGTCGCGGATCAGGCGTTCGCGTTCGGCGGCGTCGGGCTCGACGGCGGCTTCGCGCAGCATCTCCGGATAGGCATCTGCGCTGAGGACGTCGACCTCGCCGTGGGTAAAACGGTGGCCGTACGTCTTCGTGCCGTGACCGCTGACGGGCTGGTCGTCGAGCCGGGCACACGTCCAGCGGACGGGGCGCGGGAAGCGCAGTCCAGAGCCGTCCCAGCGCATCGTCTTCCCGAACCGCAGGCCGCGGAGGATCTCGTTCAGCTGTCCCGGAAGGACCTCGCCGAGTGCCCGGCCCCGGGACACGACCCCGAGGAATCCGTCCCGTTCCTCCAGGTCCTCGACGGCCACGCTGTGTCGCTTCGCGAACCCGGCCGCGGCTTTCTCCCTCAGCTCGACCGGCGGGCCCTTGACCCACTGGTCACCCGTCCGCTCTTCCAGGCCGGAGACGAGCACCGCGAGTCGCCGCGGGCCTACGAAGACCTGATCCGGCCGCCGTCCGAGATGGCGATCGCAGAGCCCCGGCAGCTGCGCCTCGGCCTCGTAGACCGAAGCCGCCGGCAGTTCCTCGCAGCCGATCTCAAACAGCAGCTGCAAGGTATTCCTCGGCGACGCGGCGAGCCAGGTCTCGGACGCGGCCGATGTACGACGCGCGCTCGGTGACGGAGATCGCGCCGCGCGCGTCGAGCAGGTTGAACGTGTGCGAGGCCTTCAGCACTTGGTCGTAGGCGGGCAGCGGAAGCTTCTTCGCGAGCAGGTGGGCACATTCGCCCTCGTACTCCTCGAAGCGGCGCATCAGTGCGTCGATCGGCGCCTCCTCGAAGTTGTAGATCGACCACTGCCGTTCGCTCTCCTTGTAGATGTCGCCCCAGGTGAAGCCCGGCGCCCACTCGAGGTCGAAGGCGGAGCGTTTCTCCTGGAGGAACATCGCCAGTCGCTCGAGGCCGTAGGTGATCTCGCCCGAGACGACGTCGACGTCCATCCCTCCCAGCTGCTGGAAGTACGTGAACTGCGTGACCTCCATGCCGTCGACCCAGACCTCCCAGCCGAGGCCCCAAGCTCCGAGCGTCGGTCCTTCCCAGTCGTCTTCGACCAGCCTCACGTCGTGCTTGCGGGTGTCGATGCCGACGGCCTCGAGCGAGCCGAAGTACTGGTCGAGGATGTCCTCCGGCGACGGCTTGAGGACGACCTGGAGCTGGTAGTAGTGCTGGAACCGGTAGGGGTTCTCGCCGTAGCGGCCGTCGGTCGGGCGGATGCAGGGCTCGACGTAGACCGTCCGCCAGGGCTGTGGGCCCAGACAGCGGAGGAACGTGGCCGGATTGAAGGTGCCCGCGCCGAGCTCGGTGTGGTACGGCTGCACGACCACGCAGTCGCGCTCGGCCCAGTAGGCCTCGAGCGCGGCGATCATGTCCTGGTAGTTCAGGGGCACAAGTCGCAAGATCGTACTGGCGCTGTCTGCCGCGCCTTAGGAGCCCGGCAGAGGCTCCTGCGAGGACCCGCCGTACATCCAGGGCGCGGCGCGATCGTGGGAGCGATCGAACGAGCCTTGGCCTTGGCAGCCGCGTCATAGCGAGTCTCGTTGCCCTGGCAACCGGCAAGCACCAGCAGGAGAGCGAAGCCGAGGGGGAGGCGGCGTACGGCCCGGATATCGACTCAGGCCGAGAGCGTCTTGAGACGAAATCCGCCGTGGTACTCGTACGACGAGGAGATCACGGCCAGCGCCTCGCGCGCGGCTCGGGCCGTGAGCCCGGCGCCGGCTGCGTCGGCGAGCGGAGTCCGGAGCAGTGCCTCGATCCCGTTCAGGCCGGCCGGGGACAGCGCAATCGCATCGGCACTGCAGTTCGCGCACACCGCTCCGCCGGCGCGTGGCGAGTACCCGACGAGCCCGGCCTCGGCGCCGCACTCGGCGCAGCTCGTCAGGTGCGGCAGATAGCCCGAGAGCCACAGGAGCTTGAGCTGGAAGCTGAGGACGAGCGGGTCGGTCGCCGGGCGCTCTGCGGGCTCCGCCTCGTCGAGCAGGTCGAGAAAGCGCGTCACGGCTTCGAAGGCGCGTGCGTTCGCCTCCTGCTCCGGGAAGAGCCGCAGCATCGCCTCGAGCGCGATGAAGCCGACGTTCAGGCGGTACGAGTCCTCGCGCGCCGGCCGGTGGGCGCGTAGCAGCTCGACGCCGGTGACGGTCTGCAGCTCGCCGGCGCCCTGATGCAGCACGAGCTCGACGTGGCTCAACGGCTCGAGCCTCGCGCCGAACCGCGACTTCGTCCGGCGAATCCCCTTCGCGACCGCCCCCACGCGCCCGCGCTCCAGCGTGTAGAGGTGCAGCACGCGGTCGGCCTCGCCGAATCGCAGCGAGCGCAGGACGACCGCCTCGGTCTTGTAGCTGCGGCCCGCCACGGATCAAGTGTAGAAGGGGCGTCAGCTGGGAAGATGTGCGTCGATGGCGCAGGTGCGGGTCTACACGACACGCTGGTGCGGCTACTGCGTTCGTGCGAAGGCACTGCTGGAGCAGCGCGGGGTCCCGTACGAGGAGATCTCGCTCGACGACGATCCGGCGTTCCGGCAGACCATCTTCGACCTGACGGGCCGCTGGACGGTGCCCCAGATCTTCATCGATGACAAGCCGATCGGCGGCTACGTCGAGCTCTGGCGGCTTGACCAGACCGGCGCGCTCGGCTGGCTGGCCGCTTAGTCCCTAGAGCACCGTCAAAGGCGTCCCCACGGGCAGCAGCCTCGCCAGCCTGAGGATGTGCGGGTTCTTCAGCCGGATGCAGCCGTGCGAGACGCGCCCGGGGATGATGCGAGGTTGGTTCGTCCCGTGGATGCCGATGAAGCCGCCGCCGGGCCAGTCGGTCAGCACTGATGAGCGAGCGCTCGTCCCGAACGCGATCGGGCCGTAGACGGGGTTGCCGAATCCGTAGAGCTGGTTTCGGATGAAGAACTCACCACGCGGCGTCGGCCAATGTCCCTGTCCTACGCCGACCGGCGCCCGGAAGATCACCTTGCCCCGGCGGAAGAGCGTCGCCGTCAGCCGGCGGCGGTCGATGACGAGCCTCGTGCGCAGCTCCTTCCAGTCGCTCAGCGACCGCCGCGTCACCCAGCCCGTTCGGTTTGCCGGCAGGATCGGGAGGCGCACCTTGATCCAGACGCCGCGTCGTGTTCGCTCGCCCGACAGCGTCAGGACGAGGTTGGACGTGCCTTCCGGCGTCCAGCGGCCGAGCTTGGCGACCACGGCCGCGGTGCGCCGAGGCGCACTTCGCGCCACAACCGGACGCATCACGAAGGCCCAGCGGTAGCGCTCGTCCTTCGAGCTGCTGAGGACGAAGGTCCTCGGCTTCTTCTTCCGGCGCGGTTTGGGCTTGGCTACGACGAGCGTCACGTGGCGCGTCGCCGGCGCGAGCGCGGGGACGCTCGGCTGCGCCGTGAACGTGAGGTCGAAGCGCTTTCCCGCGTGGGCGCGCGTCGCGGTCCAGTTCACCGTCGCCGTCGCGGGGTTCCCCGGCCCCGACTTCAGCATCGCGTTCTGGGGCAGCCCCGCTCCCGAGATCGAGACGGCGATGATTGGCGCTCCGGGAGCCGTCGCGGCGAGCGAGAACGCCAGCTCCTTGCCGATCACGGCCGTGAAGCGCTTGCCCTCGGAAGGCGTCGGCGGCGCCCACTCGGTCGCCGGTGTGGCCGACGGTCTTGCCGCTACGGCTGAAGGCAGTGCCAACATTGCGACTGCCGCGATCGCGATGAGCGTCCCGTGCCTACGCCCCATGAGGCGCGCGAACCATAGCCGAGGCGTCGGCTATCTGATCGTGACCGGGGTGCCGACCCGCATCAGCCGGTCGAGGCGGCGGATCGAGGAGTTCGGCATGCGTACACATCCGTGCGAGACCCGCCCGGGGAGGATCTCGGGCTGGTTCGTCCCGTGGATCCCGACGAAGCCGCCCCCGGGCCAGTCCGTGAGCACCGCCGAGCGCGCGTTGGTGCCGAACGCCAATGCGCCGTAGATGGGATCCGTGAAGCCCGTCAGCCGCTCGCGAACGTAGAACGTCCCGCCGGGGGTCGGCCAGCGCGGCTGCCCGACGCCGACGATCGAGCGGAAGACGGGACGGCCCCGCCGGTAGAGCGTCGCGCGGAAGCGGGCGCGGTCGATCAGCAGGTGCGTGTCGACCCACTGGAACCGACGGACGACGTCTCTGGGGATCCAGCCGGACCGGCCGTTCGGCAGCGCCGGGACGCTCACGCGCAGCCAGTACCGTCGATTGGCGTCGATCTTGCCGCTGAGGAGGTAGAGGACGTGCGGCACCTGCTCGGGCGTCATCGCGCTCAGGCGGAAGACGGCACGCGAGGCATCAGTCGGGCGCGCACGCACGGCGACCCGACGGATCAACGTCGCGTTCTGCGAGCGGCCGGCGAGGCTCGACATGCGGAAGCTTCGGGCCGCACTGCGGCCGACGTGGATGTAGACGCTGAGGGACGGCGCAGTCGCCTGGCCGGCGACCGCGTCGAAGACGAGCGTCCATTCTCCGAGCTGGTCGGCGGTCGGCCTCCAGCGGAACACTGCTTTCGCCGGCGCTTCGGAGATCCGGTCGATCCGCGCTCCGCGCGGGAGCGGCTCGGCGGAGATCTGCGGCGACGATCCGAGCGGGCCCGACGCCTCGAGCGGGATCGCGAGCTCTCGGTCGACCCCGGCCGAGTAGGCCGTCCGTTGCTCAGGCGTCGCGCCCTGCCACAGCACGCCGTCGCTCGCAGGCGCACCGGCCGGGCCGCCAAGGACGCAGACGACGGCGGTGCCAACGAGCGTGCCCACCCGAAGTCGTCTCTGCCATCCGCGCTTCATCTCTGACCCCTTGTTCTTCTTGTAGCAGAGAGAGGGCGACCCACTGGGCCGCCCTCTCTCGCCGTACCGCCGCTCCTTGGTCTAGCCCGTGAAGGGCGGCCGCGTCCGGGCCCTGACCTTGCCCTTCGCGCCCTTGCCCTTCTTGGCCTTCTTGACCTTCTTGACCTTCTTCTTCGGCTTCTTCGCGTACTGGTCGATCGCCGGGCTCTTCTTGAGCACCCTGACGACCTCCCTCGGCGTGACCACGCGCTTGACGCTCACAGCCGCGTCGCGCCCGGCCGAAGCCGCATACCCCACCCCGCCGACGCCCGCGAGGGCCATCAGCATCACAGCCGTGAGCGCACCAACGAGGGCGACGCGAAGCGTGCCGCCGACGCGGGTGCGACCGCTCTCCCTGACCTCGGCGTCGAGACGACGCACGAAGTCGGGCGACGGCTCGGGCCTCCCGGCCCTCAGCTCGGCCTCGAGATCAAACTCGTGCCGTCTCCGCCAGTACCGCATTTCAGTGAACCCCCTCATTGCTCGCCATCTCGTACCCCTACTACCGAGATGCCTCGCGTTTCCTTACAGGCTCCGAGTCGGCCTCGGGACCGAAGGTCTCCCGGAGTCGTCCGAGGGCCCGGTGCAGTGCGACCTCGATCGCGTTCGTGCGCGCGCCGAGGAGCTCGGCGATCTGCCGCGCGGTGAGGTCGGCGCCGTAGCGAAGCGCGATCAGCTCGCGGTCGCGCTCGTCGAGCGCCCCGACGGCTCGACCGACCGTCAGCCGGCGGATGGTGTCCTCTTCGAGGTTGGACGGGACCGGCTCGTCCGCATGCTCGCTCGCGAGCTCGACCATCGGACCGCGCCCGTCGATGCAGCGCTTCGCGATCCCGAGCAGCCACGCCACAGGCTCGCCCTTCTTCGGGTCGTAGCTCTTGCGGTAGCGGATCGCACGCTCGAACGTCTCGCTCGTGAGGTCCTCGGCATCCGGACCGTCGCCGACGCGGTAGGCGACGTACGCGTAGACGCGCCGGATCAGCGGCTCGGGGTTGGCGAGAGGGTCGTGCCGCAGCATCAGCCGCCCTGCTCTTGCTCGAACGTCTCGAGCTCCGGGCTCCGTGGGTTCAACTGCTTGGCTTCGGCGAGCGCACGCCTCTGCTCCGAGCCCGTGGTCGCCTGGGCCAGGTCGAACCAGAGCTGCCAGTCGCTGGGCTCCTTCTCGATCGCCTTGCGGAAGCTCTTGCGTGCGCCGGGGGTGTCGCCGCTCGCCAGCTGCGCCTCGCCGAGTCGCTGCCACGGCTCCGACGACCACGGCGCCCACCGACGCGCCTTCCGAGCCTGGTCTTCGGCCTCGGCGTAATCCGGCGGCGAGGCCGCCGCCGCCTCCTGGCTCGCCGCGTTCGCACTTGCGCCGAC
>DATFQN010000020.1:0-45123 GCA_035264165.1 Gaiellaceae bacterium | reverse complement strand
CGATCTTCGAGACCGTCGCCTCGTGCCCGATGTCGACGTCGCTCTCGTCGATGCGGATGTAGGGGTAGGTGTCGGAGCGCGAATCCTCGTCGAGGATCAGCGCGTCGCAGACGACCTTCGACTTGGCGCCGTGCGCGCCCTTCGCGACCTCGAGCAGGCCGCGGTAGCCGGCGCGTCCGCCGTCCTTCGAGATCGACTTGGACGTGATCACCGACGAGGTCTTCGGCGCGACGTGCACCGCCTTCCCGCCTGCGTCCTGGTGCTGGCCCTTGCCGGCGAACGCGATCGACAGCACCTCGCCGTGCGCACGCTCGCCGAGCAGCCAGATCGCCGGGTACTTCATCGTCAGCTTCGAGCCGAGGTTCCCGTCGACCCACTCCATCGTCGCGTCCTCGTAGGCGACGGCGCGCTTCGTGACGAGGTTGTAGACGTTCGTCGACCAGTTCTGGATCGTGGTGTAGCGGCAGCGGCCGCCGTTCTTGACGACGATCTCGACGACCGCCGAGTGCAGCGAGTCGCTCGAGTAGATCGGCGCCGTGCAGCCCTCGACGTAGTGGACGTAGGCGCCCTCGTCGACGAGGATCAGCGTGCGCTCGAACTGGCCCATGTTCTCGGCGTTGATGCGGAAGTAGGCCTGGAGCGGCATCTCGACGTTCACGCCCGGCGGCACGTAGATGAACGAGCCGCCCGACCAGACGGCGGAGTTCAGTGCCGCGAACTTGTTGTCGTTCTGCGGGATGACGGTGCCGAAGTACTGCTTGACGAGGTCCTCGTGTTCGCGGAGCCCCGAGTCCATGTCCAGGAAGAGCACGCCCTGCGCCTCGAGGTCCTCCTTGAGCTTGTGGTAGACGACCTCGCTCTCGTACTGCGCGCCGACCCCGGCGAGGTACTTCTTTTCCGCCTCCGGGATCCCGAGCTTGTCCCAGGTGTCCTTGATGTCGGGCGGCAGGTCCTCCCACGACTTGGCCTGCTTCTCAGTCGGTCGGATGTAGTAGTGCATGGCATCGAAGTCGATCTCCGTGACGTCCCCGCCCCAGGTCGGCAGCGGGCGCGCCTCGAAGTACTCGAGCGACTTGAGCCGGAACTTGCGCATCCAGTCGGGCTCGTTCTTGTGCTCGGAGATCGCCTCGACGATCTCCTTGGAGAGCCCGCGACCGGACTTGAAGAAGTAGTCCTCAGCCGAGTCGGGCGTGTGGAAGCCGTACTTGTAGTCGCTGCCGATCTCGGCGACGACCTGCGTCTCGTTCTCGGTGATAGCCATCAGCTCACCTTCTCGGGCATGAAGGCCTCATACCCCTCTGCTTCCAGTGTATGCGCCAGCTCCGGTCCGCCCTCGGCGACGATCTTGCCGTCCACGAAGACGTGGACGAAATCGGGCGTGATGTAGTTCAGGATCCGCTGGTAATGCGTGATCACGAGCGCGCCCATCTCCGGACCGACGAGCTCCCCGACGCCGCGGGCGACGATCTTCAGCGCGTCGATGTCGAGCCCCGAGTCGGTCTCATCCAGCACGGCGATGCGCGGTTTCAGCAGCGCCATCTGGAGGATCTCGATCCGCTTCTTCTCCCCGCCCGAGAAGCCGTCGTTGACGTAGCGCTGCGCGAGCTCCTTCGGGATCCGGAGCCGCTCCATCGCGGCCATCATCTCCTTGCGGAACTCCGGGATCGGGATGGGATCGTCCTCGCCCACGCGCGCCTTGCGGATGGCGTTGATCGCGGAGCGCATGAAGCTCGTGACGGTGACGCCGGGGATCGCGTGCGGGTACTGGAACGCGAGGAAGAGGCCGCGCTGCGCGCGCTCGTCCGCCTCGCGCTCCGTCACGTCCTCGCCGTCGAAGAGGATCTGGCCGCCGGTGACCTCGTAGGCCGGGTGGCCCATCAGCGCATAGGCAAGGGTCGACTTGCCCGAGCCGTTCGGGCCCATGATCGCGTGGATCTGGTCGGTGTCCACGGCGAGGTCGACGCCTTTGACGATCTCGGTGCCGTCCTCGAGCGCGACGTGCAGGTCTTTCAGTTCCAGCAGTGCCAAGTCGCTCCCTTACGCAAGTTCGGCGGGCACCATGCCCGCCTCCAAGCCTCATCGTAGCAACGCCCGTTTCGGCTCCCGGGGAAGACTGAAGCCCCTGCTAAGGTGGCCTCATGCCCTTTGGTATCGGGCTTCCTGAGGTCCTCATCTTCCTCGTCGTCGTGCTCCTGCTCTTCGGAGCGTCGCGCGTGCCCGAGATCGGCCGCTCGCTCGGCAAGGGCATGCGCGAGTTCAAGGACGCGGTTTCCGGTCGCGACGACGACGAGCGCGCGCCATCGTTGCCGCGGGCGCCGGAAGACGAGGAGAACGTCGCCTCGCAGCCGCGCGAGCGCGACACCGTCTCCTAACCGGTGACGCGCCTACGACGGCTTCCGCGCCGGCTCGGCTACGGCGAGGAGGCGACCCTCGTCGAGCACCTCGACGAGCTTCGCTCGCGGCTGATCGTCTGCATCGTCGCGCTCGCCGTCTTCTTCCCGGTCGCGTACATCTTCCACGACCACCTCGTGCGCTGGCTGATGCGGCCGCTGCCGGACGGGACGCACATCGTCACGCTCGGCGTGACGGAGCCGTTCACGACCGCCGTCAAGCTGAGCTTCTACGCAGCGCTCGCCGCGTCGTTTCCCGTGCTCGTCTGGCAGGCATGGAGCTTCTTTGCCCCCGCGGTCGAGGAGGGACGCCAGCGCGTCGTCGCCCGGTTCGTCGCACTCGCCACGGCCCTGTTCGCCGGCGGCATGGCCTTCTCGTATTTCGTGATCCTCCCGCTCGCCCTCCGGTTCCTGACCACCTTCGACGACGAGCTGTACGACATCCAGATCCGCGCCAGCTACTACCTCTCGTTCGCGGCGCTGATGATCTTCGCGACTGGACTCGTCTTCCAGCTGCCGATCTTCATCCTGGCGCTCGTACGGCTCGGGATCCTGACGACCGACCAGCTCCGGCGGAACCGGAAGCTGGCCTACGTCCTGCTCCTCGGGGCGGCCATCCTGCTCCCGACGGTCGACCCGGTCTCGCTCGCCTTCGAGGTCGCGCCCTTGTGGATCCTGTTCGAGGGCTCGATCTGGCTCTCGGTCGCCATGGAGCGACGCTGGGCTGCGCGCGGCCAACTCGTGACCGAATAGCGACCGCCGCTCGCTACCCTAAGCGCGCACATGGCTCGTTCCGCACAACGCCGAAACAGACAGCGCGCCGAGCGCCGCCCGAAGCCGCGTACGGCCGCGCCGATCGCCCGCCCCGCTCAGAGCTACGAGGACACGATGTTCTTCCCGCGCCTGCGGCGGCAGGCGAAGTGGATGTTCGTCTTCCTCGCCGTCGTCTTCGGCCTCGGCTACGTGATCTTCAACGTCGGGGGCGCGATCCCCGGGACCGGCCTCGGCGACATCCTCCAGAACATCGGTCAGGACACCGCCGGCCCGTCCGAAGGAGACGCGCGCGACAAGATCAAGGACCATCCCAACGATCCCGCCGGCTACCTCGAGCTCGCGACCGCGCTTCAGCGCAAAGGCCAGAACAACGAGGCAATCTCGCCGCTGGAGCGCTACGTCCAGCTGAAGCCGCGTGATCGCTCCGCGCTGAGCCAGCTCGCGGGCCTCTACCTGACGCAGGCGAGGAACGCCCAGGACGAGGCGGCGCGCCTCCAGGCCCAGATCACGGAGCTCAGCGGCGGCGACGTCTTCGCGCCCAGCCAGTCGAGCAAGTTCGGACAGGAGTTCGGCCAGGGGCAGGTGACGCAGCTTCTGACGAACGACCTCAACCAAAAGCTGAGCCAGCACTACATCACGGCTCAGGGCGCCTACTCGAACGCTACGAACACCTACAAGAAGCTCGTCGCCGCCATCCCGAACACCGAGGAGGCCGAACAGCCGTCGATCTTCCTCCAGCTCGCGTTCGCCGCCCAGTCCGCGAACAACTTGAAGGAAGCGATCAAGGCCTACAAGCGCTACCTCGTCCTCGCGCCGGACTCGCCCCAGGAGACGGGCGTCCGCCAGCAGATCAAGCAGCTCGAAGCAGCCCTGAAGGCGCAGCCCCAACAGCAAGGCGCCGGCTAGGACAGCGCCGACCAGCAAGGACATGCCCGCGTGGCGCCCCGATAGACTCTCCCCGGCTTTCGACCGAGGGGGACGGGTGAACTTCGATATCAAGACCCAGCGGCTTGACGACAACTCCTACGTCATTGCGCTCGCGGGCGAGGTCGACCTTTACACCGCACCGGAATTCAAGCAGCAGCTCCTCGACGTGATCGGCAACGGCGCGAAGGAGGTGATCGTCGACTTCTCGGACACCACGTTCATCGACTCGACGACGCTCGGGGTTCTCGTCGGCGGGGTCAAGCGGCTGCGCACGAACGAGGGCCAGCTCTCGCTGGTCTGCAGCGACCGCAACATCACGAAGATCTTCGAGATCACGGGCCTCGACCGGGTCTTCACGATCTACGGCAGTCGTGACGAAGCGGTGGCCGGGATCGGGTCGGCCACTCAGCCCTCGGCTTGAGGCTCGTTCTGCTGTCGCTCGCGGCGCTCGCGCTCGCCGGGTGCGGCACGGGCGGGCTGGGCAGCGAAAACGCCGACGTCGCGGACGGGAAGCTGCTCTTCAAGAAGGACTGCGGGAGCTGCCACACACTGAAAGAGGCGGCAACAGCGGGAACGATCGGGCCGAACCTGGACGACGCCTTCGCAGCCGATCGGGAGGAGGGCTTCGACGAGAGCACGATCCGCGAGGTCGTACGCCACCAGATCGACTATGCCGCGCCGCCGATGCCGCGGGAGCTCGTGAAGGGCGAGGACGCGGACGCGGTCGCCGCCTATGTCGCCGCCGTCGCCGCCAATCCGAAGGCCAAGGTGACACTGCCGGCTGGGGCCGGGGGGAACGATCCGAAGCTCCTTTTCGAGTCGAACTGCGGTAGCTGCCACACGCTCGCCGACGCGGGCACGACGGGGAAGGTCGGCCCGAATCTCGACCAGGTGAAGCCGTCGGTCGCGAAAGCGACGAAACAGATCACGAACGGCGGCGGCGGGATGCCGCCCTTCAAGGGTCAGCTCTCGGAGGCGCAGATCAAAGCGCTGGCCGAGTACGTCGCGCGCGTGACGAAGGGCTAGCCGCGGACTTCTTCGTGCTCGGCTTCGAGGTCGACGACGACGTGGGTGATCGGCACGTCGAAGCGCTCACGTGCGCCGCGTACGACGCCGCGCTCGAGCCACAGTGATCGCCCTTCTGGGTGGGTCGAGATGATGATCTCGTCCGCGCCGAAGGTTCTGAGGGCGTCAGCAATCGCCTGTAGCGGGTCCGCCTCGCCGACCTCGCCCTCGCAATTGACGCCGACCTCGCGGAGCCTCGAGAGGCTGTGCTCGAGGCGCTCCTGCGCCTGGGCGCGGGCGCCGTCCTCGTCGGAAGCGATGAACCGCATCCGCGAGAGGAGCGTGGGGCAGATGACGCGAACGCGCTCCTCGTAATCCTCGGCGCGTCGGCGGATCTCTTCGCGCAGCTTCTCCCCGCCGACCGTCTCGTTCGCGATCACGAGGATCCGCCGTTCGCCGGGCGCGCTGCGGCGGATCGGGCCGGTCCTCTCGGGAGGCTCGCGCCGAGCGCGCACGATCCACGCGATCGCCCCCAGCGTCAGCAGGACGAACACCGCGAGGCCGAGCCACCGGTTGATCGCCGCCGCAACGACGATCAGCGCGAAGTAGCCCAGAGCGAGGATCACCAGCCGGAACGCATCTGCCTCACTCTTGAATGGATTTCGCATGGGCGCGTTACAGGAGGTAAACCGTGGAATACACCACGATCCACATTACGTCCACGAAGTGCCAATAGATCCCTGGAATTTCGACGCCGGCGTGGTGGGCCGGGGAGAAATGCCCCCGGAAGGCGCGGATCGTCGCGAACGTCAGTAGCGTCAACCCGACGAAGACGTGCGCGCCGTGGAGCCCGGTCAGGCCGAAGAAGATCGTCCCGAACGCGCCGTCGCCCGGGTTGAACCCCACCCGGGAGTATTCGCGAACCTGCGTCAGGAGGAAGGTCAGGCCGAGTGCGAGCGTCAGCACGAGACCCGCCTGTAGGCCGGCGCGGCTGCCGCGCTTGATCGACTGCAGCGCCCAGTGGATCGTGAAGCTGGAGGTGACCAGGATGGCGGTGTTCACCCCTGCCACGAACTTGGGAAGCTCGAACGGCTCGAGAGGCCACTCCGCGTCCCCGTTCACGCGTACGAAGAAGTACGCGGTGAAGAACGAGCCGAAGAGCATCACCTCCGAGGCAATGAAGAGGAGCATCCCGAGCACGGCCGGCTCGACGCGCGAGCTGCGGTGGGCCTCCGGCGGGTGCAGGGCGTGGGCGTCGTGCGAGGCTTCGGCGTGCGTGGTCATACCTCGGCTGGGTGAGCGCCCACCTCCTCGGCCGGGATCACGATGTGCTCGACGGGCACGTTGGCGTCGTTGCGCAGCCGCTCGACGAGGTCCCGCCGCATCCAGTTCGACTCGGCCGGCTCGAAGGTCGAGACGATGATCTCGTCGACCCGCTCGTCCTCGACCGCGTGCATTGCTGCGGTGTACGGATCCGGATGCGCCACCTGTCCGTGCGCGTCGATGCCGTCCGCGCGAAGTTCCCCGAGAGCGCGTCGAAGCCGCCGCTCGGCCTCCGGGTGCGCCGATTGGGACGGATCGCTCTGAGGCGAGATGATGAGGAAGCTCGCGGTACCGTGCGCAGCGCGGTCCCGAATCTTCTCGAGCAGCGCGTCGCCCACGACAGTCTCGTTGGCGACGACCAGGATGTTCGTGGCGCCTTCGCCGTGAACTTCGGAGACCACGTGCTCAACCGGGACGTCGCCGGCCGCCTTGCGGACCCGGTCGACCACGTTCTTCCGGATCCAGCCGGACTTCTCGACGGGGTGCGTCGAGAGGATCACGTCTGTGGGCTTCGGGTCGAGCATCCCGAAGGCGTCACGGACCGCGTCTTCGGGATCGTTCTCGACCACGAGGCCGTGCGCCGGGATTCCCGCCTCGCGCAGCGCCCCAAGCGTCCGATCAAGCCGTCGACCGGCAGACGCGCGACGGGTGTCCTCGTAGACGACGTAGCCGGTGCTGGGCGTGCTCACGGGAGCCAGCACCGTGACGAGCTCGACATCCCCCTCGGCGGCCTTCCGCTTCACCGCGTCGATGAGCGCGTGCGCGGCGACCGTCTCGTTCGCGATCACGAGGATGTGCCGGCTCACGTGCGCACCTCCTCCTCGCGCGCCTCCGCGCGGACCTCCTCACGCTCGCCGTTGAAGACAGCGTGGCGCGCGCCCGGGACGCCGTACTCGTACGGGTTCCCGACCACCTGAGGCACCTCGTCGAAGTTGAAGAGCGGCGGCGGGGACGAGACCTGCCACTCGAGCGTCATGCCGCGCCACGGGTTCGCGACAGCGCGCGGGCCGTGCGCCCAGCTGACGATCATGTTGTAGACGAAGACCAGGAACGAGACGCCGAGGACAAACGACGAGATGGAGATGAACAGATTCCAGTCGCCGAACCGGTCCTCATAGGTGTAGACACGCCGCGGCTGTCCCTGGAGCCCGATGATGTGCATCGGGAAGAAGGTCGCGTTGAACGCGAGGAAGGTCACCCAGAAGTGAAGCTTCCCGAGCCGCTCGTTGTACATGCGGCCCGTCATCTTCGGGAACCAGTAGTAGATCCCCGCGAAGATCGTGAACAGCGATCCGCCCAGGAGCACGTAGTGGATGTGGGCGACGATGAAGTACGTGTCCGAGGCGTGGATGTCGATCGGGACCGCGCCCAGGAAGATCCCCGAGAGGCCGCCGATTACGAACTGGGAGACGAAGCCGAGCCCCCATAACATCGGCGTCGAGAAGTTGATCTTCCCCTCCCACGTCGTCGCGAGCCAGGAGAACACCTTGATTCCGGTCGGCACGGCGATCAGCAGCGTCGTGATCATCATCGGGATCCGCAACCAGGGGGCCATCCCGGCGACGAACATGTGGTGCGCCCAGACGGAGAACCCGAGGATCAGGATCGCCACGAGCGACAGCGCCATCAGCCGGTAGCCGAAGATCGGCTTCCGCGACATCGTCGAGATCACCTCGGAGGCGATGCCGAAGCCGGGCAGGATCATGATGTAGACCGCCGGGTGAGAGTAGAACCAGAAGATGTGTTGGTACCCGAGCGGATAGCCGCCGCCCGCCACTTCGAAGAAGTTCGTGTGCATGACCTTGTCGAACATCACGAAGAACTGCGAGCCGGCGATGAACGGGGTCGCGATCACGACCAGGAGCGACGTCGTGAAGTTCGCCCAGACGAGCAGCGGCATGCGCCAAAAGGTCATTCCGGGCGCACGCATGGTCACGATCGTGACCAGGAAGTTGAGCGCGGTCATGATCGACGACGCCCCGGCCCACTGGACGGCCATCGAGAAGAAGACGTTGCCGAACGGCTGCACCACTGAGAGCGGGGCGTAGTTCGTCCAGCCGGCGCCGAACCCCGGGAAGAAGAAGCTCGCGAGCATCATCGTCCCGCCGATCGGAAGCAGCCAGTAGGAGAGGGCGTTCAGCCTCGGGAAAGCCATGTCCGGCGCACCGATCATCAGCGGGAGGACGTAGTTCGCGAGCCCCGCGAACGCCGGGATCACGAACAGGAAGATCATCAGCGAGGCGTGGACGGAGAAGAGCTGGTTGTACGTCTGTGGGTCGACGAAGTTCGCCTCGGGCTGGGCGAGCTCGGCCCGCACGAGCATCGCCAGCAGCCCGCCCGCGAGGAAGAAGAAGATGGTGGTCGAGACGTACTGGATCCCGATCACCTTGTGGTCGGTGTTGATCCGGAAGTAGTCCGTCCACCTACGCGCTCCGTGGCCCGAGTGGTCCTCCGGCTTCGTGGGCTGGCCGAACGCCCACGCGACCCAGTAGTCGAACGCCCCGAGGCCCGCGAGGAAGCCGATCGGCGCCGCGGTCAGCGCAGCGACGACGATGATCGCGTCCCAGAAGATGACGGGGTCCCAGCCGGCGAGCGCGCGGATGCCGACGACGATCGCGAAGCCGATCCCGAAGAAGAGCGCCGTCATCCAGGCAGCGCGGATCCATCCGGGACCGAGCAGCAACCGCCGCGTACTCGTCACTTAGCCCCCCTCCAGGTGTCGAAGTCGGATTGCTCCATGACGATAGCCCGCGTCCGCATCAGGGCATGTCCCAAGCCGCACAACTCCGTGCAGATGAAGCGGTAGTTCCCAGTCTTCGTCGGCGTCACCGTGATCTCCGTCTCGAGGCCTGGCACGGCGTCCTGCTTCTGGCGGAACTCCGGCACCCAGAACGAGTGGATCACCTCGCGCGCCGTGAGGTGCAGCCGCGCGGGGCGGTCCACCGGCAGGACGAGGTTCGGCGAGCTCTTGCAGCGCTTGTCGACGTCGCCCGAGCCCCGCGTGAAGCACACGAAGTGATCGACGTCGGGAGACGTGCCGGGCGGCGGGTAGGCGACGGTCCAGGCGAACTGCTGCCCGAGGATCTCGACGCGCATCGCGCCCTTCGGCTCGCGGTCGTTCTGGGCGAGCGCCACCGAGCTGACGACGATCATCGCCAGCACGAGGACCAGCGGGATCACCGTCCACACGATCTCGATGCCGGTGTGGCCGTGCACCGGCGGCCCGTCGGAGTCGTCGTCGGGCTTTGCGCGGAACTTGACGAGCGAGTAGACGCTCAGGGACGCCACGACCGAGAAGATCGCGATGCAGATCGCCGTCACGAACCAGAAGACGAAGTCGATGCGCTCGCCTTCCTTGGAGGCGTCGTCGGGCAGCCACGGAATGAAGATGGCGACCGCCGTCGCGCCCGCGGCGAGAAGAAGAGCGACCAGGAGAACGCGAATGAGCGAGCCCGCGCGCACCGCCCGCGAGCCTACATCGTGAACGAGTGAGTTAGAGCCGCGAACAGAACGGGTACATCGACTACGCCTTCGGGAGACGTAACCAAGGAGGAAGAACCATGGGCATTGGTGTGAGCTTGTTACTGATTGCCGTCGGCGCCATCCTCGTCTGGGGTGTCCAGAGCGACGTCGCAGGCATCAGCGAGGACGCGATCGGCGTGATTCTGATGATCGTCGGAGGCGCAGGCCTCCTGATCTCGATGCTGTTCTGGTCGAGCTGGGGCGGGCCAGGCTACTTCGGCCGCCGCCGCGAGACCTACGTCGAAGATCGACCGCCGCCGGCATAGCCGCCGGCAGCAAGACCGCCTAGGAAAGGGCGGGAACCGGATCGACTGCAGCACCCCGGAGCCGCACCTCGAAGTGGAGGTGCGGCCCGGTTGCATACCCCGATGCGCCGACTCGGCCCACCCGTTGCCCCACGGAGACACGTTGGCCGAGGCGGACGTTGACGCGCGAAAGGTGCGCGTACATCGTCCGCACGCCCCTTCCGTGGGCAATCGTGACGAGATAGCCCCAGCCGCCCGCACGCCAGCCGGCGAAGGCAACGCGCCCAGACGCCGCCGCGTTCACAGGCGTGCCCCGGGCTCCGGGATAGTCGACGCCGGTGTGGAAGCGACTGCCGCGCGGCCCAAAGGCGGCCGTGTGTGCATTCGGCATCGGCGCCTTCAGGCGGATCGGACACGTTGCGGTCGGCGTCCTCAGCGCGGCGACGACAGCCGTTCCCGCGCGGCCGTCGGGCGCCAACCCCGTCCAGCGCTGGAACTCGCGCAGGGCCCGCCCGGTCGCTCCACCGAAGATTCCGTCGAAGTTACCCGAGGGAAAGCCGTGCCAGGCGAGCGCGAACTGGAGCGCCGCGACGTCCCACCCGCGCATCCCGGCGGCGAGCACCCGCCCGCCCAGCGGTGCGCGGCGCCCGTATCGGCCGAGTGCGCCGCGAGTCTCGTCGCCGGCGACGCCGTCGACAGTGAGGCCCGCCTTCTGCTGCAGCCGCCGGACCGCCGATACCGTCGCGCTACCGAGGACCCCGTCCACCTGGCCGGTGTAGACGCGGTGCTTCCGGAGACCGACCTGCAGCGCGGCGATCTCGGGATCGCCCGCCGCGAGCGCGCTCGGCACGAGCGCGAGGAACGCGAAAAGTGTGACGGCCGCAGTTCTTCTCATTCCACGAACCTCCCTCGTACGAGGGATCCGTCCCTATATCGACCGATATTGGGACGGCTTTAGTGTGCGCTTTTTAGCGCGCGGTTTCTAGCCGCCGCGCCACCTCCTCCCAGTTGACGACGTTCCACCACGCCGCCAGGTAGTCCGGGCGGCGGTTCTGGTATTTGAGGTAGTACGCGTGCTCCCAGACGTCGATCCCGAGGATCGGCGTCTTGCCCTCGCTGAGGGGCGTGTCCTGATTCGGAGTGGAGGTGACCGCCAGCGAGCCGTTGTCCGCAACGACCCAGGTCCACCCGCTGCCGAAGCGCTTGACACCGGCGTCGTTCACCTGCTCGATCATCGCCTCGACGCTCTCGAACGCCGCGTTGATCGCATCCGCCAGGGACCCTTGCGGCTGGCCGCCGCCATTCGGGCTCATGATCTCCCAGAAGAAGCTGTGGTTCGCGTGGCCGCCGGCGTTGTTCCGGACCGCGGTCCTGATCTCGTCCGGCAGCGAGTCGAGGCTCTGCAGGACCTCCTCCACCGGGCGGTCGTCCCATTCGGTGCCCTCCAACGCCTTGTTGGCGTTGTCCACGTAGGCCTGGTGGTGCTTGTCGTGATGCACCCGCATCGTCTGCTCGTCGATGTGGGGCTCGAGCGCTGCGTACTCGTAGGGAAGTGGGGGCACTTCAAACGGCATGGCTCCTCCTCTGAAATCGCTCGGGGAGAGCCTAAACCCATGGCTATACTCGCCAGCCGCGGGCCGTTAGCTCAGCTGGTAGAGCAGGGGACTCTTAATCCCAAGGTCGCAGGTTCGATCCCTGCACGGCCCACCTCATTTGCAGCGTTTTCGCATGAGTCGGCGCCTGAGTAGGGCGGGTGCGCGTACCGTGGTAGTACCGTTCGGCGGCAGTGGAATTCGCTCGTGACCTGTACGTACGCGACAGAGAATTTCGTGGCGGTCATCGGGTTTTTCACGCCGAGAGCGTAGGCGGCTTCCGGAGCGGCGCGTCGGGCCAAACCCGGCCGCACCGCCTCGGGGCCCGATCACCTGAGCGGCGGATTATCGGGACGGAGCGGGGTCGACTACCTACTACTTGAGGGCTTACGTTCGCGAGGTAGAACCAGCCGTGACCTGGGGCTTGTGGGCCTCGAACGCGGCCAGCACCTCCTCCTTCTCGCGTGCAGGCACATTGAAGTGGTCGAGCGCATCGGCAAGCACGGCCGAGACCTGATCGAAGTCCGACGACGAAAGCTGCAAATCGAAATGAGCATCGTCCAGAGGTAGGCCCGTGTACTCGAACGGTCCTCCGGCGATAGCACAGACCCACAGTGTCCGCAGGAACCTCAGGCCTGGGAGCCGAGATGCGGCCTCTTTCTCGTTTCAGTCCTTGATGTTCGGGTTCTGCCCCTCGATCGTGCCTTTCTCGACCAATTGATCGCTGAAATAGTCGACGACTGCGCTAATGGCGTAGGCGCCACCGAGGCGTTCGTACAGCGACGGCTCTCTCATGTGTCACTCCTCTCTACGTAGAAACTCACCATGCACCCTTCTCAGTGTCGGCCCGCACGCTGTCCCTTACGTTCTAGGGGCTTAGAGGCTCGCCGAAGCGAGCGCGCGCAATGAGAAAGCGAAAGCTAGAGGCGTCGCGTTGAATCCAAGCGCTCCGGACGACCGAAGGCGAAACCGACGCGGACATCGCGGCAGTGGTAGCGGCGAGCGCGCGGCTACTCGTACTGCAGCGCGTTGAGGATGTTCAGCCGCGAGGCGCGGCGTGCCGGGAAGATCGCAGCCAGGATTCCGACGATCACCGCCGCGATCGCGAAGAGGATCAGCTGCCCCACGGGGAGCGTGAAATCGATGAAGTCCACCCGCGCCACCAGCAGCGCGCCGAGGACGACGCCGAGCACGATCCCGAGCGCGCCGCCGATTAGGGCGGTGATCACGCTCTCGTGCCGGATCATCCGACGAACCTGCCGCCGCGTCATTCCGATCGCGCGGAGCATCCCGAGCTCACGCGTCCGCTCGAAGACGGTCAGCACAAGGGTATTGACGATGCCGAACAGGCTCACGATCACCGAGAGTGCCAGTAGGACATAGAGGATGTTCAGAACAGAGCTGAGGCCGGAGATCTGGTTCTCGACGAACTCGCTCCGAGTCTGTACCTTCGCATTCGGGAAGTCCGCGAGCCGTCGCTCGAGCGCGGCTTGGTTCGCCTCCGTCTGACCGCCCTTCATGATCACGAACGAGAAGAGATTGCGGGGGTGCTCGTTGAAGCGGTCCCACGTCCGCGCCGAGATCGTCACCGGACCGAACGGTGAGCCGCCGGTTGGAGGCTCGAAGATCGCCCTGACCACGAAGCGCTTACGTGCACCGTTTGCGAATGTCAATTGGATGGGAGAGCCGACAGCAAGATCGTGGTCGTCCGCATAGTTCTCCGTCACGAAGGCTCCGGCGTCGCCGAGCCGGGCAAGTACGGCGTCCGATCCCTCTTTCCACTTGATCGAGAAGATCCGGCTCGTGGGCGGGTCGATGGCGGTCGCATTGAACGTGCTGTTGAACGCTCGCGCCTGTCCCGCCCGAACGTTGCCCACCGCGTCGACACCCTCCGCGGTGCTCGTCGCCTGCGCCACACTGACCGGAAGCGGCGAAAAGTTGTTCTGCGCCGTCACCGCGTAGTCGGCGTCCTTCCAGAGCTCGTCGACTGCATCGCGGAAGGTCGAGACGATGCCGGCCGCGAGCACTGCGACAAGTGTCACGAGAGCGAGGCCGATCATCAGCGCGGCCGCCGTCGACGCCGTCCGCTGCGGATTGCGGCGCGCGTTTTCTCGCGCGAGCGTCCCCGCAACCCCGCCGAATCGTGACGAGGGCCAGCCGAGCGACGTCGCGAGCGGCGTGACTAGCCGCTCGGCGAGCAAGGCGACGCCGAGGAAGATCAGCAACGCCCCGATCCCCATCCACACGAGGAGAGCGGTTGTGCTCAACCCGGGGCCGAAGAGGGCCCACGTGAGAGCGGCGAAGCCGACGAGCGTCACGAGGATCGAGACAGGCACGCGGAAGTGGGCGAACCGGGACTTCGGCAGCTCCGCGCCCTCGCGCACGGCGGCGATCGGTGGTACGCGCGTCGCGCGGAACGCCGGCCGGACGCTGGCAACGAGCGTGACGAGGATGCCCGCAGCGAGGGCGATCACGACGGCGGTCGGCTCCAGGATCAAGCCGCTGTTCGGGAGCGTGAAGCCCACGGCGTCGAAGAGCCAGAACAGCACCTTCGCGAGCCCGACGCCGGCGGCGAGCCCGACGAGCGACGCGATTACGCCGACGACGAGCGCCTCGAGCAGGATCGAGGTGAGGATCTGGGCGCGGGAGCCGCCGATCGTTCTCACCGTGGCGAACTCACGCGTCCGCTGGGCGATCGTGATCGAGAGGGAATTGGCGATCACGAAGCTGCCCACAAATAGCGCGATCCCGCCGAACGCGAGGAGGAAGCCACGGAGGAACGAGATGAAACTGTTCGTCTCGGCGGCGTCGTCGTCGGCCTGCTGAGTCGCCGTCTTCACCTGTGCGGCCGGCGGCAGCGACGCACGAAGTTCACGCACGAGCTCCTGATCCGAGACAGCCGGCTTCGCCGCGACGGCGATCTCGTCGAGTCGGCCGCGCTTTCCGAAGATCCGCTGGGCGGTCGGCAGGTCAAAGCCCGCGAGCGTGGCGCCGCCGATCGTCGAGACGGATCCGAACCGGACGAGGCCTGAGATCCGGAGCCGTCGCGCGGCGCCCTCTGCCTGGACCCCGATCGATTCGCCGAGTCGCAGGTTCTCCTTCTTCGCCGTCGACTCGTCCACGACGAGCTCGCCGTTCTGCGGCCAGGCGCCGCGGATAAGCGTAAGCGGATTGAAGGGCGAATCGCCGGCCGTGACGCTGAAACCGAGGTTCGGAGCGCCCCCGTACACGATCGCCTTGCCGTCGTCGCCGATGAGCTGCGCCTCCCCGTCAACACTCCCCTCGGCTTCCGCGACCGACGGAAGCTGCTGCACCCTGGGCAGTAGCGACTCGCTCAGCGTCGGCGAGTTGGTTCCGCTTCCCTCCGATAGGTCAAAGGCGGACTTTCCGCTGATCACGGCGTTCGAGCCCTTCCTCACGTCCGTGAAGATGGAGTCGAACGCCTTGTCGATGGAGTCCGTCAGCATGAAGGTGCCGGCCACCATCGCGACGCCGAGGACGATCGCCGTCGCGGTCAGGGCCGCCCGCAGCTTTCGCCCTAGGAGACCCTTGAGCGCAAACCGCACCATCCGGCCATAGTGCCAACACCGTTCGCCAGGGTCGGGCCGAGCTAACTCAGAGCCGGCGCGCAGGGGTCGGCGAGGTCTACACGAGCTAGCCGGGGCGAACTACAGCCTGACGATCCTCGATCGCAACGCCATCCTGGACTTCTTCAATGGTGGCAAGGGCGTCGTTGACTGGCTCGAAGGATTCTCCCGCTGATTCGTTCGATGGCGCCAGCCCACACGCCGCACCGGTTTCCCGCGAGGAGAATGACATCGCGGCGGGTGGCAACTTGATCCCAAGGTCGCAGGTTCGATCCCTGCACGGCCCACCTCTGGTCGCCATTACAGCCCGCTAACAGCGGCTCTCTACCCTGGGGTTCATGAACTACCTGCGGCTCTTCGTCGTTTCTTCCGTGCTCGCCGTCTCCGTGGTCGCCGCCGCGCAGGCGCCTGCTCGGGAGACGCGTGTGAATGCCGAGTGCAGCCAGACCTCAACCGGGCTCGTGCCGCTGACGGACATGGGCAAGCGCCGCTACAAAGGTCAGCGCGGGGGGCTGTATCCCAACGGCTCGAACCAGCCGCCTGCCGGGTACCTCAAGCAGGGGCTCGCGGTGGCCAAGCGCGTCCGTCCGATCAAAGGGCGGATCGTCGTGCTCTCCGTCGGGATGTCGAATACGTCCCAGGAGTTTCAGACGTTCATCCGGTCCCTCGACGGCGACGCGACGATCAACCGCGCGGTCAAGCCCGTCGACGGAGCGATCGGCAGCTGGGACGCGAGGCGGATCTCGAAGCCGTTGGCAGGCTACTGGTCCGCCGTCGACCGCCGGCTTGCGGCCGTCGGCGTATCGCGGAGGGACGTCCAGGTCGTCTGGCTCAAGGAGGCGATCGCCGGCGAGGACCGTGAGTTCCCGAAAGACGCGAACGCGCTGCGCGCGAACCTGCGCTCCATCGCCCGGATCCTGCCCCGCCGTTATCCCAACCTCCGGCTGATCTACGTCTCCAGCCGCATCTACGGCGGCTACGCCGTGACGGCGCTGAACCCCGAGCCTGCCGCCTACGACAGCGGGTACGCGGTCCGCGGGCTCATCCAGGACCGCATGCAGGGGAAGCTCAGAGGCCCGTGGATCGGCTGGGGCCCGTATCTCTGGGCCGACGGGCTGAAGCCGCGCTCCGACGGACTGACGTGGACATGCGATGACATGCGCAAGGACGGCACGCATCCGTCGGCGACGGGGGCCGCCAAGGTCGGTCGGTTGCTGCTCCAGTTCTTCAAGGCCGATCCGACGGCGAAGAACTGGTTCGTAGCGGCGTCGTAGTCTGGCCCCCTTGAGGGTTCTCTCCGTCGTCGGGAACCGGCCGCAGTTCATCAAGTCCGGGCCGCTGTCGGTCGCGCTGCACGAGCGGGAGATCGCCGAGGTAGTCGTCCACACCGGCCAGCACTACGACCAGGAGCTCTCGCAGGTCTTCTTCGACCAGCTCGAGCTGCCGCCGCCCGACCACACGCTCGACCTCCAGACGGCGGACGTCGGGCGAATGGAGCCGGTGATCGCGGAGGTGGTCGCCGTCGAGCAGCCCGATTGGGTGCTGGTCTACGGCGACACGAATTCGACGCTCGCCGGGACCAGGGCGGCGGGGGAAACGCCCGTCGCGCACGTCGAGGCCGGGATGCGGAGCGGCGATCTGACGATGCCCGAGGAGCACAACCGCATCGAGGTCGACCGGCTGTCGTCACTTCTGCTCTGCCCCGACGAACGCTCGGCACAGACTCTCCGTGACGAAGGTGTCACGGGCCGCGTCGAGGTCGTCGGCGACGTCATGGCGGACGCGAGCTTCAAACTCGCCGCCATCGCGCGCGAGCGCTCGCCGATCCTCGCCGTCCTGGAGGTGGAGCCCCGCGCGTACGCCGTCGCAACGGTCCACCGCCAAGCGAACGTCCAGCCCGACCGGCTGGCGCGAATCCTGGAGGGACTCGGCCGAATCGACGGGCCCGTCATCTTCCCGGCTCATCCGCGCACGTCCGCCGTGGCTAGTGGCCGGTGCCAGCCACCGGACAATGTCCGGATGATCCAGCCCCTGGGGTACCTCGACTTCGCGGCGCTGGCGTCACAGGCGCGCGTGATCCTGACCGATTCGGGCGGGCTCCAGAAGGAGGCGTACTGGTACGGCGTGCCCTGCGTGACGATGCGTCCTTCGACGGAGTGGAAGGACACCGTCGAGGTGGGAGCGAACGTGCTCGTGGACGACGATCCAGATGCGATTGCCGCGGCCGCTGCCGACGCTGCGATGCCGGACCACCGGCCTCAGCTGTACGGCGACGGGCATGCGGCGGACCGAATCGCTGACGTTCTGATTAGCCTGTGACCATGCTTGAAGAGAGGCTCGAACCGCGGACAGACGAGGACTCCGAGGCGGCGACGTGGGACGCCGCCGTCGTCGGCGCCGGCTACGTCGGTCTCCCGCTGGCCCAGACGCTCGCGAAGGCCGGCCGCTCGGTGCTCCTCGTCGATGTCTCCGAAGACATCGTCGCCGCCCTCAACCGGGGGGAGAGCCACATCGGCGACGTGCCGTCCGAGCAGCTCGCGCCACTCGTTCGCGAGCGCCGGATCCGCGCAACCACCGACTACAACGAGCTGCGCCAGGCAGACGCGATCCTGATCGCCCTCCCGACGCCGCTCTCAAAGCAGCGTGAGCCCGACCTCTCGATCGTGACCAGCGCGGCAGAACAGATCGGCGCCCGGCTCCGAAGCGGCCACCTCGTGGTGCTCGAGTCCACCACCTATCCCCGAACGACGCGCGAGGTGATCCAGCCGATCCTGGAGCGCACGGGTCTCAAGGCGGGCCACGACTTCCACCTCGCGTTCTCGCCGGAGCGCGTCGATCCCGGCAATGAGCGCTGGACGACGAAGAACGTCCCGAAGGTCGTGGGCGGCATCACCCCCGCCTGCACCGAGCGCGCGGCGCAGCTCTACTCGGGCGCGGTCGACACCGTCCATCGGGTCTCCACGCCGGAGGCGGCGGAGCTGACGAAGCTGCTCGAGAACATCTTCCGTTCCGTCAACATCGCGCTCGTCAACGAGCTCGCGCAGCTCTGCGAGCGCATGGACATCGACGTCTGGGAGGTGATCGAGGCCGCAGCGACCAAGCCCTTCGGCTTCATGAGCTTCCAGCCGGGACCGGGCCTCGGCGGCCACTGCATCCCGATCGATCCCTTCTACCTCACCTGGAAGGCGAGGGAGTACGACTTCTACACCGAGTTCATCGAGCTCGCGGGCAAGGTCAACGAGAACATGCCGTACTACTGCCGCTCGCTCGTCTCGCAGGCGCTGAATCACGGGCGGCAGCGCTCGCTCAGCGGCGCGGAGATCCTCGTGCTCGGGGTGGCGTACAAGTCCGACATCGGGGACACGCGCGAGTCGCCCGCGCTCAAGCTGATCGAGCTCCTGCGCGCCGCAGGTGCGGAGGTTGCCTATCACGACCCCTTCGTGCCGAAACTCGCCGAGGCGGGCCTCAGCTCGGTCGAGCTCGATCCCGCCGCGCATGACTGCGTCGTCATCGTCACGGCCCACTCGAACATCGACTACGCCGAACTGGTCGAGAAGGCGCACGTGGTGGTGGACCTGCGCAACGCGACGGGACCTGAAGGCCGTCGTAACGACAAGGTCTGGACGCTGTGATCAACGTTGGCCTCGCCGGCCTCGGGTACTGGGGTCCCAATCTCGCGCGGAACTTCGACGACCTCGCCGACCTGGTCTGGCTCTGCGACCTGAACGCCGATCTGCTCGACCGCTACGGCGCCCGCTATCCCCAGGCGAAGAAGACGGACCGCTTCGACGACCTGCTCGAGGACAGCTCGGTGCAGGCCGTCGCGATCGCGACACCCGTCCCGACGCACGCCGAGCTGGTCCGCCGCGCCCTCAGCGCGGGAAAGCACGTCTTCGTGGAGAAGCCGCCCGCACTCAACGCCGGTGACGCGGAGGAGCTCGTCGCCCTCGCGGAGGAGCGCGACCTCGTCCTCCTTCCCGGCCACCTCCTCCTCTACCACCCGGCGGTCGCGAAGCTCCGAGAGCTGATCGACTCCGCCGAGCTCGGTGAGATCCTCTACGTGTACGGAAATCGGCAGAACCTCGGCCAGATCCGCAAGGACGAGAACGCACTCTGGTCGCTGGGCGTCCACGATCTCTCGGTGATCCTCCACCTCGTCGGCGAGGAGCCGTCGGAAGTATGGGCCCGCGGCGAGTCGTTCATCCACGAGGGCGTGGAGGACGTCGTCTTCTGCTACCTCCGCTTCCCCTCCGGGATCGTCGCCCACATGCACCTCTCCTGGCTCGACCCGCACAAGATGCGGAAGCTCACCGTCGTCGGACGCCACAAGATGGCCGTCTTCGACGACATGGAGCTCGAGCGGAAGGTGACGGTCTACGACAAGGGCACCGAGCAGCGCGCCGAGAGCTACGGCGAGTGGCGGACGCGGACCGGCGACATCTACATCCCGAAGATCCCGAACGACGAGCCGCTCAGGCTGGAGTGCCGCCACTTCCTCTCGCTCGTCGCAGGCGACGGCGACCCGGTGGCCGCAGCGCGAGACGGCGCAGCGGTCGTCCGCGTGCTCGAGCAGCTGCAACACAGCCTGGAACGGGCTCCCGCTTAGTGCCCCTGAGCTACCAGGCCGGCGAAAACGTCGTCATCTACCCCGGCACGGTGATCGCGGACGGCTGTCAGATCGGCGACAACGTCGTGCTCGGGAAACAGCCGGCGCTGTCGCCGCGGTCGACCGCGAAGCGCGAGGAGCTTCGGCCGCTCGAGCTCGGCGAGGGCACGATCGTCTCCGCCGGCTCGATCGTCTTCGCCGGGACGCGTGTCGGCGCGCGCGTGATCCTCGGCGACCAGAGCTGCATCCGCGAGCGCTGTGAGCTGGGGGACGACGTCGTCGTCGGACGGGGCTCGCTCGTCGAGAACGACACGAAGATCGGCGCCCGCACGAAGATCCAGGCCAACGCGTACGTGACGGCGTACTCGACGCTCGAGGAGGATGTCTTCATCGCGCCCTGCGTCGTCACCACGAACGACAACTTCATGGGTCGAACCGAGCGCCGTCACGAGCTTCGCAAGGGGCCGACGATTCGGCGCGGCGCGCGGGTCGGGGGTGGCGCCGTGCTGCTCCCCGGCATCGACGTCGGCGAAGAGGCGTTCGTCGGCGCCGGAGCGGTCGTGCTCCGCGACGTTCCGTCGCATGCTGTCGTCGTCGGGAACCCGGCGCGTCAGATCCGGGACGTAGCGGACGAAGAGCTGCTACCGGATTAGGCGCAGGGTGTAGATCCCCGTTCCGGGCTCAGTCATCTTCACCTGGACGTAATAGCTTCCCGCGCGGCGGGCGCGGAACCGCAGCCTGTCGTGCGAGCCCGGCACTTCGGAACGCGCGACCCAGCGACTGCTCGGGTAGCGGATGTCGCCGAGCCGTCTCGTCCCCGGCCGCCAGACGACGAGAGCGATTTCGTCGCCGTTCTCGCCGAACAGCCTCAGACGAAGCCGCTGCCCTCGCTTCAGGTGCACGGCGTACACATCGTTCGCGTCGTCCCAGAAGTCGATCGTCGCGCGAATTGTCGGGCGACGCCTCGCCAGCACCTTCGCGCGCGCGCCCGCATCGTCGTTCGGTTCGTAGCGGTCGCGGCGAGGCTGCTCTTTCGTCCAGTCCACGGCGGAGGCGATGTCGAGCCGACCCCAGCCCGTGAGGGGGTCGCGGCCCTCGCTGCAGCGGCGGCAACCGGTGGCGGCCGTCTGATCGACTGCCGTGCGCTCCAGCATGGCGACGACCTGTTCGGCCCGCAGCTCCGGCCACGTACTTCGGACGAGCGCTGCGCCGGCAGTCACGATCGCCGTCGCGAAGGACGTCCCCTGCGGGCGGCGGAACTCCTGCGGCCCGCAGTCGGAGTACCCCTGCTCGAGGCAGGTAGGGCGCTCGGAGGTGAGGGAGCGCGGCAGCGTCGAGAAGAGCTCATCGCCCGGAGCCGCGACGTCGTTGTAGATCGCGTCGCGGTTGGAGAACATCGGCACCGCGCCGTCCTTCGCCTGCGCGCTGACGCCCAGGACGTGCGGCAGCGCCGCGGGATAGCTCGCATAGCGCCACGGCTGATCCGGCGCCTGGTCCGAGTTGCCGACGGCGGCAACGACGACGACGCCGTGGCGAACGGCGTACGCGACGGCGTCGGCTTCCACCGGCGAGAACCCGTCGCCGGTCGGATCAAACGGGTTCCGAATGCCGCCGAGGCTGAGATTGATCACACGGGCGCCCTTGTCGACCGCCCACCGGATCGCGCGCGCCTCTGCATCGAGCGGGACGGCGCCGTCCGGACGCACCACCTTCGCGATCAGCAGCTGCGCGGGAAAGGCGAGGCCGGCCATGCCGCTCCCGTCGATCCGAGCGGCGATCAGGCCGGCGACGAACGTCCCATGCCCCTGCACGTCCTTGTAGGCGGAGCCGCCGACGAACGTGTTCGCAGCCACGATCCGGCCGCCCTTGAACTCTGGGTGGTCTCCGTCGATCCCCGAGTCGATGATCGCGACGCGCGTTGCGCTGAGCCACGTGGGCGGCCGGAGGATCCATGCGTCGAAACCCCGAACGGCCGGGATGTACCACTGTCGAGTTGCGAAGAACGGATCGGACGGAACGAACGCGACGCGCCGCTGCGCGGAGAGCCGCTCGACGTATGTGACGCCGCGGAGCCCGGCGACCTGGCGCACGCTCCGAGCCCTCAGCTCGACCGCGAAGGGGCCGATCACCGCCGCGCGCCCGCCTGTGCGCGCCTCCAGCGCGCGGGCCATCGTCCTCGCATCGGCGCCGGGCGCGACGCCGACGGCATAACGCGCAGCGCCGGCCGTGCCGGGTAGCGCCAGCGCAGCGACGGCCGCAGCGATCATGAATCTCATTGGTTGACGACCAGTGTGGAGCTAGTTCCCGCGACCAGGCCTCGTCCCGGCACAGGTATCCGAGCACGGTAGCTCCCCGGCGTGACGTCGATCTGCGCCGTGAACCCACCGCCCGCGTCGACCGTCGTCCGGCCGACGACGCGCCACGCCTGCCCGGTCAGCCGCTCGATCTGCACCGTCGTCCCGGCCAGAGCGGGCCGGACCGTGCCACTGAGCTCGGAGAGATCGCCGGGCGGGATCAACGCGAGACGCGGCGAGACACCGACGGTCGTCGCGGCGGTGTGAGCCAGGCCGGACGTGAGGCGGTAGCGCGTGGTCGCCGTCGGACGCACGGTGACCGCAAACGACCCATTCGACTGCGGCTGCACCGATCCGGCAGCGGTCCAAGTCGTCCCCTTGAGCTGTTCGAGCACGGGCTTGACCACGCCGCGCGCCGTTCCGGTCAGCTTCCCCGCCGCGCCGTAGGGCAGAGGCTTGGCGGGTGTCGGGAGGGCTAGCACGCCGATGCGAAACCACGTCGAGCGGAGGTCGAGGGCGCGCCGGAAGTCGGTGCCGCGCACACTGGCGTCGCCGACGGTGCCGATGCCGGTGACGGTGGGGACACGACCTGACGCGTTCACGGTGGCTCGTACGTCGACCAGAGGACCCGGGACCTTCACCACCTTCTGCATCCGTGCGGCGGAGAAAACGAACGGTCCCCAATTGTGGTACGGCGAGAGTGCGTCGTAGGGATCCTCGACGGAGACGAGGTAGGGGACGGTGCCTGAATCCGGCCACACATCCGGCGCCGACGCAGTCCGGCCGCCGGAGCTCGAGTGGAAGTACGTCCTGGCGACGCGGCTTTGGTACATGACCACCTCGCCCGCGGTCTCGTCCACCGCAGCGTTCGTCGTCTCCTCTTCCTCGTCGATGCCTCGGTACACCTGGCTGCGCACGTCAGGGAAGAGGTCGTAGTCACCGCCGAGCTTCCGGGTCGAGACGGCGTAGGAGCGGGCCGCGACGGCCTGCGCCTTGAGCGCCTCCGCCGGCCAGTCGTCGGGGACCTCGGACGGGACGACGCCGTACAGGTACTGCTCGAGCCCGACGACGTTGATCGCGCGCAGGCGTCCGCCCTTGACGTCCACCTGGATCGCTCCGCGGTAGCGCCGGTCGAGTCGGAGCGGCTCCTCTCCCGCCAGGAAGACGACGGGCCAGTCGAGCGCCACACGTCGCTTCGCCCCCTTCGGCTTCACCTTCAGCCCGGGGCCGATCACGTGCTTACCCGCCGCAAGCCTCTTCACCTTGCCGCTCGGAGCGCGGACCCGGAACGGCGCGGCCGAGGCAATCGTCAAGGTCTTCTTGCCTGACGCCAGCAGCACGCGAACCTTCGAGACGGGCGCACGGCCGATCGTGGTGCCTCGGTAGTAGTGGGCGAGGATCCTGTTGTAGGACATGCCCCTGCGCGCGAAGCCGTTCGCGCCCCACTGCGCCATGCCGACGCCGTGCCCCCAGCCGTGGCCGGTGACGACGAAGACCGGCTCGCCGGTGCGCGGCTTCGTCGCCGCGCGGCGCGGCTTGCGAGCGTCCGATGCAGCCATGGCGAAACCGGCTACGAGAAAGCCGCAGATGACCCCTGCTGTCAGGACGAGTGCGCGAGACATGGCGTACGTGACCCGATTGTCCCCGATGACAACCGCCTTGAGGCTAGCGCATCGTTTTGGCGCAAAGCGGTTTCCTTACACGGATTTCACGGAATGTCACTTCCGGTGGCTGTGCGAATCGACATCCTCCCGACCCGCTACACGGAGGTCCGGCACATCGGCCGCGGCGGCATGGGCGACATCTACCGCGCAATGGACACGACGCTCGGGCGCATCGTCGCGGTCAAGGTGCTCGCGGAGCGCTACGCCGACTCTGAGGACGTCAAGCGGCGCTTCAAGAACGAGGCGCTCGCGGCTGCGCGCCTCTCCGGCGCTCCCCACAGCGTCACGATCTTCGACGTCGGCGAGAACGACGGTCAGGCGTTCATCGTCATGGAGTACCTCGAGGGCGGGTCGCTCGAGCAGCAGCTCCAAACAGGGAAGCCGGAGACTGCGGACGTCCTCCGCTGGCTGGAACAGGCCGCCGAGGCGCTCGACGCCGCGCATGCGGCAGGCGTCGTCCACCGCGACGTCAAGCCCGGCAACCTGCTGCTCGACGGGCGGGGCGACGTTCACGTCGCGGACTTCGGCGTCGCAAGCGCCGTCGGCCTCGACTCGCTGACGATGACGGGGACAGTGCTCGGGACCGCGGGCTACCTCTCGCCGGAGCAGGCTCAGGGGCAGCGCGCCACGCCGGCCAGCGACCGCTATGCCCTCGGGGTCGTCGCCTGGGAGCTGCTTCACGGACGTCGTCCATTCGAGTCCGACAGCCCAACCGCCGAGGCCGCGGCACATGTCAACGCGCCGATCCCCTCGTCGCCGCCGGAGCTCGACCCGGTCTTCCAGCGCGCGCTCGCCAAGGATCCCAATCGGCGCTATCCGAGCGCCGGGACCTTCGTCAGCGACCTCCGTCGCGCGCTCGAGCCGCCGACGCAGGAGTTCGCCACGCCGGTCGCCACGCGCCGCCGGGGTCATCGAACGCCACTGCTCTTGCTCCTGGCACTCCTGCTGCTCGGCGGTGGCATCGCGATGGCCGCCGTCATGGCTGGGCGCGACGAGCCCGAGACGCGCACCGTCGTCCAGCGCCAGACCGTCACGCGCGAAGGCGAGACCGTCACGACGAACGTGACGGTTACGACGGCTTCCGAACCGCCGGCGCCAATGCCACCTCCGGCGCCCACGCCACCTTCGGCGTCGAGCAAGAGCGGCGTCCAGCTGACGGACGAGGCCACGGCGCTCCTCGGCAAGGGCCGATGGAGCGAGGCCGAGGCGGTCGCACGCCAAGCGCTCGGAAAGCTCAAGGGCTCGGGCCAGCCCTACGAGGCCTACGCCGAGTACGACTTGGGGCGCGCCCTCGCCGAGCAGGACAAGTGTGGCGAGGCGCTGCAGCACCTCAACCGCTCCGAGCAGCTCCAGGGGCATCGCAGCCAGATCGACGACGCCCGTTCGCGCTGCCAATAGAGTTCCGGCCTTGCAAGTCCTGGTCACCGGCGCAGCCGGGTTCATCGGCTCGAACTTCGTCCACTACTGGGTCGAGCGGCATCCCGACGACCACGTCGTCGCGCTCGACCTGCTCACCTATGCGGGCAACCGCCCGAGTCTCGACGACGTCGAGCAGCAGATCGACTTCGTCGAGGGCGACATCGCGGACCTCGAGCTCGGCCGGCGACTGCTCGAACAGTACGACCTCGACGTCGTCGTCAACTTCGCGGCGGAGTCGCACAACAGCCTGGCGGTCGTCGACCCACGCCGGTTCTTCCACACGAACGTGATCGGGACGCAGACGCTGCTCGAGGCGGCGCGAGAGGTCGGCGGGCTCAGGCGCTTCCACCACGTCTCCACCTGCGAGGTCTACGGCGACCTGCCGCTCGACAGTGAGGAGACCTTTATCGAGGAGTCGCCGTACCGCCCGCGCACGCCGTACAACGCGTCCAAGGCGGGCGCCGACCACGCGGTGCGCGCCTACCACGAGACCTTTGGGATCCCGATCTCGATCACCAACTGCTCGAACAACTACGGCCCGTATCAGTTCCCCGAGAAGGTGATCCCGCTCTTCGTCACGAACGCCCTCGACGACGAGCCGCTGCCCATGTACGCGTCCACGCAGAACAAGCGGGAGTGGCTGCACGTCCGCGACCACTGCCGCGCGATCGAGCTCGTCCTCGAGTCGGACCGCGTGGGTGAGACCTACAACGTGGGGTCGGGGATCGAGGCCTCGATCGAGGAGATCGCCGACCTCGTGCTCGAGCTGACCGGGAAGCCGGAGTCGCTGAAGACGATCGTGCCGGATCGGCCCGGCCACGACCGGCGGTACCTCTTGGATTCGTCGAAGCTCCGCGCAGAGCTCGGCTGGGAGCCGGAGATCTCGTGGGAGAGCGGGCTCCGGGAGACGGTCGAGTGGTACGCGGCGAATCGCGGCTGGTGGGAGCCGCTGAAGGAGCGGGCTCCCGTGGAGGAGACCGCCTGGCGCTAGACGCCGCTGGCTGATTGTCGCGGCGGCTGCGGCCGCCGTCCTCACTGAGGTGTTCGCCGACTTCGATCGCGCCAAGCGCGCCCGCGCCGCGCTCCGTCCGATCAATCGCCCGAGCCCGTCGACGAGGCCGATGGTCTCGATCGCCCGAAACCCGTTTGCCGGGGCTTCTAGAGACGATCGGGCCGACTGCGTAACGGCGCGCCGGGTCTCTGGGGTCAGGTCTTGCACGGCAACATCCGAGTGCGTGAGACAGTCGATTTGTGGCAGTGCAAGACCTGACCCCGGCGGGTGCCGCTAGAGGCCCTGCGAAGAAGACGCGCCTGCGAGGCGTTCGAGGCAGGCTCGAAGACCTTTACGCCAGTGAGGTAGACGCTGCGCGCCTCTCTCGCTCCGCAGCACCGAGTACGCCGGCCTCGGCGCGGGGGCACCGAACTCCTCGGTCGTGATCCGACGGATGCGACAGCGCATGCCGCCCTCCTCGAAGATCGCCTCGGCAAAGTCGGCCCACGTGCAGTCGCCGTCCGGCGCGACGTGATAGACGCCGTACGGCTGTTCCAACACGCGACGCGTCGCTTCGGCGAGATGCCCGACATAGGTCGGCGACCCGCGCTGGTCGTCGACGACCGCCACCTCGTCGCGCTCGCCGCCGAGCCGCAACATCGTCCGGACGAAGTTGTGTCCGGTCCAGCCGAAGAGCCAGGAGGAGCGAACGATCCAGCCGTCTCGGACCTGCTGCTCTCCCTCGAGCTTCGTGCGGCCGTAGACGCCTAACGGGTTCGTCGGGTCGGACTCGACGTACGGCTCGCGCTTCGTCCCGTCGAAGACGTAGTCGCTCGAGTAGTAGACGACGGGCGCGCCGAGCTCCACAACGTTTCGCGTCCCCTCGACGTTGGCGCGCCTCGTACCCTCGGGGTCCGACTCGGCGTCGTCCACCTTCGTCCACGCCGCGGCGTGCAGCACGAGCTCCGGCCGCTCGCCGAAGGGGTACGGGTCGGCCACGTCCCACTCGGCGCGCGTGACCGCTCGCGCGTCGGGAAAGACCTCCGCCAGCGCCGTCCCGAGCTGGCCGGCGGCGCCGGTGATCAGGACGCCGCCGCGTCCCGCTGCGACAGGATCGGCGATTGCGTGCTCCAGAGGTGCTTGACCCGCGGGTCGTCCCACGGGATCTCGTTCTCGTCCGGGTCGGCCGGGTCGTACTCCTGAGTGACGTGGTAACAGAAGAAGAGATCGGTGAGCGCCTCGAAGCCGTGAGCGTAGTGGCCCGGGATGTACAGGGCGACGAAGTTGTCCTCGCCGATGTCCTGCGTGAACGTCTCACCGGTCTCGCGGTCGAGGACGACGACTCGCGCTGTCCCCTGCAGGCACGCGAAGAGGTCGTCCTGGCCCCGGTCGTGGTAGTGGAGCCCGCGGATCACCCCCTGCCGCGAAAAGGAGATGTTGGTCTGCACCGTCGGCTTCGCGAGCTTGCTCTCCCGCCGGAGCTCCATGAACCAGCCGCGCTCGTCCTCGAACCGCCGCAGCGGAATGACCTCGACGCCGGGAAGGTTCACGGCTTGTTGGCGCCGTTCTGGCGGACGAAGTCGTTGACCGCGTAGTACGCGTCGATCGACTCGCCCGCATCGCCCCAGAAGCCCTCGAGGATGTCGTACTGCATCGTCCCCTGGTCGATGAACCAGTTGTTCACGTCGGTGATCTCGAGCTCGCCGCGACCGGAGGGCTCGAGCTGCGGGATGATCTCGAAGACCGACGGGCCGTAGAAGTAGATGCCGGTGACGGCGAAGGCACTCGGCGGTTCCTCCGGCTTCTCGTGGATCTTCACGACTCTGCTGTCATCGAGCTCCGGGACCCCGAGGTGGCGGAGGTGCTCCGGGCTGTCCTCGCGGGCCAGCAGGATGCGCGCGCCGTTCGCCTGACCCTGGAAGTTCTCGACCGCGTGCCGGATCGAGCGCTCGAGCACGTTGTCGGCGAGCATCACGACGATCGGGTCGCCGGCGGCGAAGCGCTCGGCGAGGCCCAGCGCTTCCGCAATCCCGCCGGCGCGCTCCTGGTAGGCGTACGAGAGACGGTCGATCCCCCACTCGTGCCCGTTGCCGAGCAGGCGCAGGAACTCGCCTGCGTGCGTCCCGCCGGTGACGACCATCAGCTCGCGGACCTCTGCCGTGACGAGGGCCTCGATCGCGTACGTGACCATGGGCCGGTCGTAGATCGGCAGGAGGTGCTTGTTCGTGATACGCGTGAGCGGGTGGAGCCGCGTGCCGCTTCCGCCGGCCAGGATGACGCCCTTCATCGCCGCCGGATGCTATGGGGTACGGTGGCGGCCATGAGCGAGAACGAGCGAGAACGGATCGTCGACGCCGATCCCGAGGTGCTCGAAGGCGAGGACCAAATCCCGCGCGAGCCCGCGCCGCCGCTCGATCCCTACACGCCCGAGCCAGGGCCGAGACCCGGCGAAGAGCGCGCCTTCAGCGTCATGCGCTGGGCATGGGTGCCGCTGATCATCGTCGCCTTTCTCGTGCTGATTGCGCTCTTCCGCTAGCGCGCCGCCGCCCGGACTGCCGGCTGTGCCGAGCCTTCGAGCGGCGAGGGCTGGACGCGCACGATGCGGGCCGCCCAGTCCGGCAGCCACCAGTTCCACCGCCCGAAGAGCTTCATCGCGCTCGGTACGAGCAGGGCCCGGATGATCGTTACGTCGATCAGGATCGCTACCGCGAGGCCGAGACCGAACTGCTGCAGCCCGACGATCGAGCCCGCGACGAAGCCCATGAACGCAGCGAACATGATCAGGCCGGCGGCGGTGACGAGACGTCCGGTCTTGGCGAGCCCCTGCGTCACGGCAGCCTCGTTGTCGCGGCGCGCGTCCCACTCCTCGCGCATCCGACTCACGAGGAAGACCTCGTAGTCCATCGAGAGCCCGAAGAGCATCGCGAACAGGAAGACCGGGATCCACCCTTCGATCTGGTCGAACTGCGTCAGCCCGAACGGCTCACCGGCGCCGAACTTGAAGGCGATGACGAGCACCCCGTAGGCCGCGCCGACCGAGAGCAGGTTGAGGATGATGGCCTTCAGCGGCAGCACGAGCGACCGGAAGGCGCGCACGAGCAGCACGTAGGTCGCGAGCAGCACGGCGACGACGAGCCACGGGAAGGCGCCGTAGGTGATGTCGAGGAAGTCGACGCCGAACGACGGACCGCCGCCCGCGAGCACCTCGACTCCCGCTGGGAAGCCGGCCGCCGGGATGATCTCGTCGCGCAGGCGATCGACGAACTTCTGCGACGCCGGTAGGCCGTACTCGTGCCTGCCGATCGCCTCCACCTGGATGTACCGGCTCGAGGCATCGATCGTCTGCGGCCCGTCCGCGACGACGTCCGTGATCTCCGGATCGGTGCGGAGCAGCGTCGCGAGCCGTTCCTTGTCCGCCTGGATCTCCGCAGCGCGAGCGCCTCCGGCTCGGCCCGTGTCGATGACGATCTTCGTGGGCGAGAGCGCGCCGTCGCCGATCTCGGCGGCGAGGACGTTGAGACCCTGCACGGCCTCGAGCCGCTGTGGCACGCCTTCGTTCGAGCCGGGGCCGAGCTGGAGTGCCGTCACCGGGAGGGCCAAGGCGACGAGCAACGCGACCGTTCCGACGGCAAAGGCGAGAGGCCGGCGCATGATCGCTCCCGCCAGCCTGGCCCAGAAGGTCTGCTCCTGGTCCTCCCGCCGCTCGATCACCCTCTTCGGCACGAGCCGCACGCGGTCGAGCCGATCCTCGAGCCAGTAGAGCAGCACCGGCAGCAGCGTCACCGCCGCAAGCACCGAGACGAGGGGGATCAGCAGGCCGGCGAGGCCGAACCCGCGCATGAACGGCAGCGGCATCGCGAGCATCAGCGCGAGTCCGATTGCAACGGCCGTCCCGCTGAAGACCACGGCGCGGCCCGCAGTCTCCATCGTCCTGGCGACAGCGTCTTCCTTCGCCCGGCCCGCCTTCCGCTCCTCGCGGTAGCGGTAGACCATCAACAGCGAATAGTCGATCGCGATCCCGAGCCCGATCAGGGTGACCATGTTCGTCAGGTACGTCGAGAGGGTCATGAAGTTCGCGAAGACCCAGACGCAGGCGAGTGTGACCGGGATCGCGACGGCGGCCAGCATGAACGGCAGCAAGAACGAGAGCGTCCCGAAGACGAAGATCAGGATCACGAGCGCAATCGGGATCGCGATCAAGACCTCGCCGACGAAGAGGTCGCGGTTCTGGACGGGCTCGAGGTCGCGCTCGATGGCTGACTGTCCCGTGAGATAGGTGTCCGTCCCGGTGATGTCGCCCAGCGCGGCGCGCATCGCGCCGGTGTGACTCTTCGCCTCAGCGGGTTGGAGCTCCGACGCGATCGTCGCCGTCACGACCCGATCCGAGACCGCCCGGACGTCGACGAGCTTCCCCGTGGGCAGCTCGCCGGCCGCCCGGGCAGCAGCGGCGCGCGTCGGCGCGACGAGCGAGGCGGCGCTGTCCGGCTCGCCCTTGACGACGACGGAGAACGACCCCTCCGGCTTCTGGCCAAAGTGCTCGCCGAGGATCTCGCCCGCCTTCTCGCTCTCCGCGCCGGGGAGTACGAACCGGTTCGTCAGCAACGCGTTGAGACCCGACGACGCGTAGGCGGCACCCACCACGAGCACGATCCAGCTGGCGAGCACCGCCCACCGAAAGCGAATCATCGTCCGAGCCCAAGCTTCCATCCCTCGCGTCCCCTCTCTCGCAAAGTTAGTAGTGGCTAAGCTAGTGGCCACTAAGTTACTTCCGGGAAAAGGGCATGTCAAGGCTACGATTCACAAGCGCGATGGGGCGACGAAAAGTCCTCAAGGATGAGCTCGACGAGTTGTTCGCGGACCTCTGGCAGGTCTCGCGGCTCGGCGGGCTCCGGCGTGGCTTTCGTCCGCAGGTCGACTCGTTCCGAAGCGAGAACCCTGCGACCTTCACGGTGATCGTGGACATCGCCGGCATCGACCCCGACCAGGTTCGAGTCACGGCAGGTGACGGTGCGCTGATCATCGCCGGCGAGCGCCGCCGCGAGGCCTGCGAGGGTCGCGTCTACCAGCAGATCGAGATCGAGTACGGCCAGTTCGAGCGACTCGTCCAGCTGCCGGTCGACGTCGACCTCGCCAAGGCGGAAGCGCGCTACGACCGTGGCCTGTTGACGATCCAGATTCCGATCGCTGCGAGAGCGCCGGCGCCGCAGCCGGTCCCGATCGAGATCCGAAGGCAGCAGGGATGACCGAGGTCGAGGTCCAGCCCACTGAGGTCTTGGACGAGGAGCGGGTGGATATCCCGCCGGCGCTCCCGGTCCTGCCACTCAAGGAGACGGTCGTCTTTCCGGACTCGGCCACGCCGCTCGCGATCGGGCAGGAGCGGTCGATCCAGCTGATCGACGACGTCGTCGCCCGCGACGGGATGCTGGCGCTCGTCACCGTCAAGAATTCCGAGGTCGAGCAGCCCGGCTGGGACGACCTGTACGAGGTCGGCACCGCGGCCATGGTCCACAAGCTGATCAAGGTGCCCGATGGGACGCTCCGCATCCTGGTCCAGGGCATCGAGCGCATCACGCTCGACTCGCGCGTCCAGGACGACCCCTACCTCGTCGGCTCGTTCTCGGTCCTCCCGGACATCGACACGGAGTCGAAGGAGGTCGAGGCGCTGACGCGCAACGTCCAGATGCTGTTCGGTCGAATCGTCGGCCTCGTCCCCTACCTCCCTGCGGAGCTCGAGCTCGCAGCGGCGAACGTCGACGATCCCGGTGCGCTGTCCCACCTCGTCGCGTCGACGCTGCGCTTGAAGACGGACGAGCGTCAGCAGCTGCTCGAAGAGCCGAACGTAGAGGAGCGCCTGCGCCAGCTGTCGGTCATCCTCAACCGCGAGCTCGAGGTGTTCGAGCTGGGGACGAAGATCCAGTCGCAGGTCCAGTCCGAGATGGAGAAGGGCCAGCGCGAGTACTTCCTCCGCCAGCAGCTGAAGGCGATCCAGGAGGAGCTCGGCGAGGGCGACCCCGAGCAGGCCGAGCTCCAGGAGCTGCGGGAGCGCGTCGCGGAGGCCGACCTGCCGGAGGAGCCTCGAAAGGCCGTCGAGCGCGAGCTCGGACGGCTCGAGCGGCTTCCGGCGGCGTCGGCGGAGTACGGCGTGATCCGCACCTACCTCGACTGGATCCTCTCGCTGCCCTGGTCGAAGACGACGGAGGACAACCTCGACCTCGAGCGCGCGCGCCAGATCCTCGACGAGGACCACTACGACCTCGAGAAGGTCAAGGACCGGATCATCGAGTCCCTGGCCGTCGCGAAGCTCAAGAACGACGTCTCCGGCTCGATCCTCCTCTTCGTCGGCCCGCCGGGCGTCGGGAAGACCTCGCTCGGGCAGTCGATCGCGCGCACCCTCGGCCGCGAGTTCGTCCGCATCTCCGTCGGCGGCGTCCGCGACGAGGCCGAGATCCGCGGGCACCGGCGCACCTACATCGGCGCGATGCCCGGCACGATCATCCGCGCCCTCCGCGACGCCGAGTCGCGCAACCCGGTCTTCCTGATCGACGAGATCGACAAGATGGGCGCCGACTTCCGCGGCGACCCCGCGAGCGCGATGCTCGAGGTGCTCGACCCCGAGCAGCATTCGACCTACCGCGACCATTACCTCGACCTGCCCTTCGACCTCTCGAAGGTGCTCTTCATCGCGACCGCGAACCAGCTCGAGACGATCCCGCCGCCGCTCCTCGACCGGATGGACGTGATCCACCTCTCCGGCTACACCGAGGACGAGAAGGTCGGGATCGCCCGCAAGTACCTTGTGCCGAAGCAGCTCGAGGCGCACGGACTCGATCTCGAGCGGATCACGATCACCGAAGGCGCGCTGCGAACCGTGATCCGCGAGTACACGCGCGAGGCGGGGGTCCGCAACCTCGAGCGCCAGCTGGCCGCACTTGCCCGCAAGGCGGCGCGGCGGGTGGCAGAGGGCAAGGCGCGCGGCTCGACGCGGGTCGATGAGCGCCGCGTGCGCAGTTGGCTCGGCCCACGGCGCTTCGCCGGCGAGATGCGCAAGCGCACCGCCGACCCGGGTGTGGCGACCGGCCTTGCAGTCACCGCGACCGGAGGCGACGTCCTCTTCATCGAGGCGAGCGCGTATCCCGGCCGCGGACGGCTCCGCGTCACCGGCCAGCTCGGCGAGGTGATGCAGGAGTCCGCCTACGCCGCGCTCTCGTGGGTGCGCTCGCACACCGACCTGCTCGGGCTCGACCCCGATTGGTTCGCCGAGCACGACATCCACGTCCATGTGCCGGCCGGTGCAGTGCCGAAGGACGGCCCGTCCGCCGGAGTCACGATGGTGACGGCGATCGTCTCCCTCGTCAGCGGCCGGCCCGTCTCCGAGGAGGTCGCGATGACGGGCGAGGTCACCCTCACGGGCCAGGTTCTCGCGATCGGCGGTGTCCGTGAGAAGGTGCTCGCTGCGGAGCGCGCCGGCGTCAAGACGGTCGTGCTGCCCAAGGAAAACGAGCCGGATCTCGAGGACCTCCCGAACGAGGCCAAGAAAGAGCTCGAGTTCATTCTCGCCGACCATGTCGACGACGTGCTCGCCACTGCGTTCGACGGCGCCTCGCCCGTAGGGCGCCCGCGGCGCGTAGGATCGCCGGAGCGTAAGGCTGCCGCCTCCTCGTAGGCTGCGTTTGCAGGCCTTACGGCTCGGGTAACCGGCATTCGACGCAACCGAGACGAAAGGACGGCCTCGATGGCCAAGGCGAAGGACAGGTTTTCCGACGCGAAGCCGTACGTGACGCGCGCCCTCCAGGACGAGGAGGTCCGCGAGAACGTCAAGAGTGCGATCGCGGCGGCGCGCGAGATCTACGACGAGCTCCTCGGCGGCCGGCGACCGACGGCGGTGGCCGCCCGGGTCGCGACCGACAAGGAGATCCAGGACAACCTCAGGACGGCGATCGACGACCTGAAAAAGGCGGCGAACCGCGTTCAGGGGAAGAAGGAGCACTCGAGTCGGAACGCAACGCTCCTGCTCACCGGGATCGTCCTGGGCGTCCTCTTCAACCCGCTCACCGGGGCGCAGACGAGAGAGTGGATCTCGGACCGGCTGTTCGGGGAGGGCGAGGACGACACGTCCGCCGCCTCGGGCGGAAACAGCGGCAGCGGCTCTTAGGGTCTACCGACCGCCGGGAAGCGCGAGGGCGCGCGGTCGACCGCGCCCTCCCGCAGCCACGCCCGCAAACGTCCCGTCTGCGGCGCCGGGCGGCCTCGTCTCGCGCATCGCCCGGCGTAGCGAGCTCGGTTCGAGGCCGGTCGCGTTCGAGATGTCACGGGCCTGGAGGAGGATCGCGCCGGGCCTAGGCGCGCGGCTCGAATCGGAGATCGGCGGCGCCCAGCCCGAGACCGCCGTCAAGGGCAGGTCCTGAAGCCGGCGCCAGGCGTTGAAGTAGGAGTACGGCGCGACGGCTCCGTCGTAGCCCATGTAGATCAGCGAGGCGGGGTGGATCTCGAAGTGGAGGTGGTAGGGCGTCGCCTCGGCATCGCCGGTGTTGCCCATGAAGCCGAGGACGTCCCCTGCCCGGACCTGTGCGCCGTTGACCGCGAGCGGTGAGAACGCCGAGAGATGCGCATAGTAGAACTCGTTGCCGGCGACGTCCTGGAGCCAGAGGCGCAGCCCGCCGATGTCGTTCCAGCCGACCGAGTAGACGATGCCGTTCGCGACCGCGAGGATCGGCGCGCCGAGCTGGGCGAAGATGTCCTCGCCGTGGTGCCATCCCGTGTCCGCGCGGGCCGCGCCGAACGTGTTCGTGTACGACGCCTGGCCGTAGACGGGAAAGACGTAGCCGCCCGCCGTCAGCTTCGGGAATACGTTGTAGGGGATCTGACGCAGCGGCAGCGGTCCGGCCTTCTTTTCCGCCGGCTGCTTCTTCTTCGGCTTCACCTTGGGTCGCGCGGCCTTGCGGATCGCGGGCCGAGAGGGCTTCGCCTTCTCGACGGCTGCGCGGAGAGACGCGGAGACGTTGATCGAACCGACGACGATGCTCGTGCCGGCCGGCGCACCGCCGTGTTCGGCGGTGAGACTCACGAGGAGCGCCGTCATGTTGCTGCGGAAGCCGCGGAGGCCGCCGGAGCCGCCGAAGGAGGAGGCATCCGCCTGAAGGACGGAGACTGTGCCCCAGCTCCCGTAGGCCACCGACGTACCCGGCGCAGCAGCCACCGCCTGCCCGAGCACGACGAGGTTCGTCACCGCCGAGCCGTTGGTCTCGCCCGTGACGATCCGGGGATCGGCGGTCGCGGTCCCGTGCGCAGAGACGCCGCTCGCGGTGATCTCGCCGCCGAACAGCGAGAGCGTAGAGACGTCGGCGGAGGCGATCGCCTTCGTCCTCGCGCCGGCCGAGCCGGAGACCGACGACGATACCGAGGCCGCGCTCGCGATCGACCCGTCGGCCGGGTAGGCGAAGCTGCCGCCCACGCCGACCGCGTCAGGCGGCCCCGAGACGACTCCACCGCTCGCTCCGCCTTGACCGGGGACGGAGACGGAGATCCCGACCGCCTTCGCGCTCGGCGTTCCGCCGCCGGTTGCCGACGGCGCGCCCGCGGAGCCGGTCAGCGCGAGGACCGCGGCGAGCGCGATCAGGATTGACAGTCGTCCGGCCACCCGGCGGCAGATTATTCGTGACGGCGGAGCAACTCGCCACTCGAAAACCCTCACGATCTCCGCGGTGAACGTGCGAGATTGAGAATCATTATCATCTGTACCTGCGAATGGATCTCACCGACTACCGCGGGCTCGTTCTTCCGGAGCACACGCGCCTGACGCCGCAGCGCCTCGCGCTCCTCGACCTGATCGTCGAGCGCGAGGGCAGCTTCACCGCCGTCGAGCTCTTTCAAGAGGCGCGCCGCCGCCGGCCGGAGCTCGGGCTCGCGACCGTCTACCGGACCGTCGATCTGCTGCGGCAGACAGGCTCGGTCCGGCCGCTTGCCGGGGATACCAGGCCGGCGTACGTCCGCTGCGAGCCGGGACATCACCACCACCTCATATGCCTCGCGTGCGGTGCAGTCGAAGAGACCGAGCTCTGCGGGGCGCCCTCCCCCGCCGTGCTCCGACGCCGCTACGGCTTCCGCGCCGAGACGCACGAGCTCGACGTCTACGGCACCTGCGCGGACTGCGCGTGACCTGGATCGCTGTACCGCTCGCCGGGCTGACGGTGGTGGCGACATTCGTCGGCGGTAGCTTCGCACTGCGCCTCCGAAGCGGCCTGCAGACCGCGATCGCGCTCTCCGGCGGGATCGTCGTTGCGGTCGCGCTCTTCGACCTCCTTCCCGAGGCGCTGGAGGCGGTCGGCAACGCCAAGCGCGTCACGGCGCTCTCCGGCGCGGGCTTCGTACTCTTCCTCGTCGCCCATCGCTACCTCGTCCTCCACCACCGCGACGAGGCGGAGGACGCGCAGGCCCACGCTCAGGTCGGGGTCCTCAGCGCCGCAGCGCTCGGCCTGCACAGCTTCACCGACGGACTCGGCATCGGGCTTGCATTCGGGCTCAACACCGAAACCGGGATCCTCGTGCTCCTGGCGGTCATCTCCCACGACTTCGCCGACGGGATCAACGCCGTGACGTTCATCCTCCGGCAGGGCGGCACCCGCGAGGTGGCGCTGCGGTGGCTCGCGATCGTGGCGTTCGCGCCGCTCTTCGGTGCCTTTGTCGGATCGGCGATCAACGTGTCGGAGTACGCGCTCGGCCACCTGCTCGCCGTGTACGCAGGGATCTTCCTGTACATCGGGGCGACGGACCTGCTGCCAGAGGCGCACGAGCACTCCTCCGTCCGCGGTCTGGCCGTCACAATCGCCGGCTTCGCCGGCGTCTTCGTCGTAGCGACGTTCCTCGGGGGCTAGGACCTAGCCGTCCAGCTGCCGCTTCGCGAACTCGCGAAAGCGCCGGCGGGTCTCTTCGTCCGGCCCGAGCTGCTCGTGCTCGGCATAGGCAGGGTCCGCGGCGATTTCCTCGGCCACCGCCCGCACCTCCCCGGCGACAGCAGCCCGATGCGTCGGATTGGCGAGGATCGCATCCACCCACGTGTCGGAGCCGTCGTACGGATCGACGTCTTGCTCGACCAGCAGCTCGCCCAGCAGCACGCCGACGCGGATGTAGGCGAACGTTCGGAACGCGAGGAGGCGATGGGGCGACGAGACGAGCTCGTGGAGCTCCGGATCCTCCGCCTGGACCTGCGCGACGATGCTGCCGATCGGCTCGTCGACGAGCGGGATCCAGAGTTCCTCGGGGCGCGGCATCGACTGAGTTTAGGAGCGTGCGGCGCGGATGGCCAGCTGGCCGGCGACGGCGAACATCAACAGCGCAAACAGCGTTCGCAGGACGTGCTCGGGCAGAGCATCGGCGACCCGAACCCCGACCTCGACGCCGACGATGGACGCGACCCCGATGATCCCCGCGGTGCGCCAGTCCACGTTGCCGTAGCGCTGCTGCTGCAATGCACCGGCGGCGGCGGCGGGAAGGATCGCCGCGAGCGAGGTCGCCTCAGCCGCGAGCTGGCTGAGACCCAGCGCAAGTGCAAGTGTCGGCACGAACAGGATCCCGCCGCCGACTCCGAAGAAGCCGGCCACGACGCCGGCGATGAGGCCCAGCAGGAGCGCAACCGCGACAGCGCCCATCAGAGGAGGAGCGAGATCCCGATCAGGACGAGGAGCACCGCGAAGCCGAAGGTCAGGGCGCGCACCGGCAGTCGCTGCTGGAGGGCGGCGCCGCCAACGGCGCCGACCGCCGCCGGCAGCCCGACAAGCGCGGCATAGCCGAAGTGGATCTCACCCCGGACGCCGTAGGCGATCGAGCCGACGAGAGCGATCAGGACGATCGCCGCCAACGACGTCCCGGTCGCGGCTCTCGGCGGGAAGCCCGCGAGGAGAACGAGCAGCGGCACGATCACGACGCCCCCACCGACCCCGAAGAGCGCGCTGAAGAAGCCGGCCGCGAGGCCGATGAGCACCAGCCGCACCGGCATATCCTAGGTTCGTGAGCGCCTCTGTCCTGCTCGTTCGCTTCCGCAGCGAGCCCGAGTCGGCGGCGGTGCTCCTCGACGTCGACGGGACGCTGGCGCCGATCGTCGAGCGGCCCGAGGACGCGGCGGTGCCCGTGGAGACGCGGAAGGAAGTCGATCGGCTCGCGAGCAGGTACGGGCTCGTCGCCTGCGTCAGCGGGCGGCCTGCGGCGGACGCGCGGCGGCTCGTCGGCGTCGAAGGGATCGAGTACGTCGGCGTGCACGGGCTCGAGGACGACCCGGAGGCGGAGCGCTTCAAGCCGCAGCTGGAGACGTTCCTCGAACGGACTGCCTGGCCCTGGCGCGTGGAGAGCAAGGCCGGCGTCACGCTGTCCTTCCACTACCGCGAGGCTGAGGACGAAGAGGCGGCCACCAGACGCGCCGAAGAGGTTGCGCGTACCGCCGAGGAGGCGGGCCTGAGGCCGCACCGCGGCCGCAAGGTGGTAGAGGTTCGCCCGCCGGTGGCGACCGACAAGGGCACGGGTGTCCGGCGCCTCCTCGAGGGCCGGCCGTTGACGCGCGGGCTCTACGCCGGAGACGACACGACCGACCTCGACGCTTTCCGTGGGCTCGAGGAATCGGGCCTCGAGGTCGCGCTCAAGGTGAGCGTCGCGTCGCCTGAGATGAACCCCGCGCTGCTCACCAGGGCCGACCTCGTGGTGGACGGCCCCGGTGAGCTGCTTGGTCTGCTGCGGACCCTTTAGGCGGCAGCCTCTAGGACGGGCTCCGGAACTTGCTCGACGGGCATCTCCAGGTCGCTGCGGCGCACCAGGAAGACCGCTACGAGGATTCCGAGGGCGGCGACGATGGCGCCCCAGATGAAGGCGGCCTCGAAGCCGTCGGTCAGCGCGTTGGGCAGCGCTGTGCCAGTCGAGACCTCGTCGCTCGTCGTCGACGTCGCCACTGTCGAGAGCGCAGCGATCCCGAGCGCGCCGCCGATCTGCTGCGACGTGTTGAAGAGTCCCGACGCCAGTCCGGCCTCGGACGACCCGACTCCGGCGAGCGCCGCGATCGAGATCGGGACGAAGGAGAAGCCGAGCCCGGCCCCGATGATCAGGAACCCGGGCAGCAGGTCGCTCACGTACGAGCCGCCGACAGAGACCTGCGTGAAGTACAGGAGGCCGACGGTGAGTAGCGTCATCCCGACTGTGATCGACGGCTTGACGCCGATCCGGCTCACGGCCTGCGCCGCGACCGTCGACCACACGATCGCGGTCCCGGCCACCGCCAGGTACGCGAGGCCCGTCTTCAACGGCGAGTACCCGAGCACCTGCTGCATGTACAGCGTCAGCATCAGGAACATCGAGAACGTCACCGTGCCGAGTACGAGGCCTGCGAGGTTCGCAGCGCTGACCGTCCGGATCCGGAAGATCGAGAACGGCATCAGCGGCTCGGCCACCCTCGACTCCCACGCGACGAACGACGCCAGCAACGCACCCGCCGCTGCGAACAGCCCGATCGTCTCGAGCGACGTCCAGCCGAGGTCGCTGGCTTGCGTGATCGCGAAGACGAGCGTGACGAGCCCGGACGTGACGAGCACCGCACCCGGGACGTCGAAGCTCTTGACCAGCGCGTCCCGGCTCTCGTTCAGGAGCAGCGGCGTGAGGGCCAGCGCAAGCAGTCCGACCGGAACGTTGATGTAGAAGATCCACTCCCAGCTCAGCAGGTCGGTCAGGATCCCGCCGAGCAGCACGCCGGCCACGGCTCCGAAGGCACCCACCGCGCCCCAGACGCCCAGCGCGGCATTCCGTTCACGACCTTCCGCAAAGGTCGTCATCAGGATCGACAGCGCCGCGGGAGTGATGATCGCCGCGCCGAAGCCCTGAGCGGCCCGGGCTGCAATCAACGCCTCGTCGCTCCACGCGAGGCCCGATACGAGCGAGGCGGCGCTGAACACGATCAGGCCCGCGATGAAGAGCCGCCGGCGGCCCAGGAGGTCGGCGGCGCGGCCGCCGAGAAGCAGGAAGCCTCCGAACATGAGCGCGTAGGCGCTGATCACCCACTGGAGGTTCTCCTGCGAGAAGCCGAGGTCGACTTTGATCGATGGGAGCGCGACGTTCACGATCGCGATGTCAAGCACGACCATGAACTGGACCGTAGCCAGCAGCGCCAGCGCCAGCCACTTGTTCTTGGCCTTTTCGACCATCAGACCGTCCTTTCCGTTGGGGTCATCTGCTCGCTAGACGAATGAAGTTCTTGAAAATCGACAGTCACTTCTTGCGAACCTACAGCACCTGCTTCTTTTTTGCAAGTGATTCCTTCTCAAACGCAAGAACGAGCGCTATACTTCCGGAGCGATGGCCAAGACCTACGCGCAGTACTGTCCCGTTGCGCATGCCCTCGAGCTCGTCGGCGAGCGCTGGGCTCTGCTGATCGTCCGCGAGCTCTTGAACGGGCCGAAGCGCTACACCGATCTCGCCGACGCGCTGCCCGGAATCGGCACCAACATCCTCGCCGGCCGGCTCCGCGACCTCGAGAACGGCGGCGTGATCCAGAAGCGGCTCCTGCCGCCGCCCGCCGCCGCGAAGGTCTACGAGCTCACCGAGTACGGCGAGGGCCTTCGGGAGCCGCTCTACGCGCTGGCGCGCTGGGGCGCGAGATCCCTCGGCCCTCCGCGCTCCGCAGACTCGCTCTCGCCCGGCTGGCTGCTGAACGCGGTGCGCGCGGTGTGCTCGCCGGACGAACGGATCCGAGATCGCGTCTTCGAGCTGCGGGTGGACGACGAGGTGGCGACGGTCACGTTCGACGACGGCCGATCGGTCGTCGAGCCGGGCCCGGCGGAGGAGCCCGACGTCGTCATCGAGACGGATCCGACCACGCTCTTCTGTATCGCAGCGCGGGAACAGTCGCTGAGCGAGGCAATCGACGGCGGCACTGTCGAGATCACCGGCAAGCGCGCCGACGCCGAGCGCTTCCTCGCGTCCTTCAGCTTCGACGAGCGGAAGCAGTCAGACGGCCGCACCGGCGAAGCCGGTACGGCCTCTCTTGTCGGCGCCGCCTAGTCGGCGCCTCAGTCACGCGAGCTCGAGCACGTCTGAGAGCCGCTCGACGTAGTCGCCGGCCCAGCGCTCGCCCTCCGGCGTGAGCTGCTCGCCGGGCGCGCGCAGCTGCAGCGCCTTCAGGCCGGCGCGCTCGGCGCCGGGCAACTCGTCGTTCGCGCCGTCGCCGACGAAGAGGCAGTCCTCCGCCGACACCCCCAGTTCCTCTGCGCACAGCGCGTAGATGCGCGGATCGGGCTTGCTGAACCCGACAGAACAGGAGAACACGGCGGAGTCGAAGAGCCCGCCGAACGGCGAGTCGCCCCAGACGTCGGGCACATCCTGCGAGCAGGCGCTGATCATCCCCAGCCGGTGGCCGCGGCGTCGCAGCTCCTCCAACGTCGGCACGGCGTCCGGTCGGGGCACGAGCGACTGCGTCGTCCAGTCCCGCCGAAGCTTCAGCACGGCTGCGACGTCGCCGGTCAGCCCAAGCTCCTCGGCCACCGACCGCAGGTGGGGCTCGATCGGTCCTGTCTCACGCTCCAGTCGGCGCCGGTTCCAGACGTCGTCAAAGGAGTCATGGTCGGCACCCCAGGTCGTCGCGAGCTCGCGATACATCCGCCGCGCCGACTCGACCGGAAACGGCACGAGCGTCTGCCACAGGTCGAAGATGACCGCGGGGTACCTCATGACGCCTCGCGACGAAGAACGTCCCACGCGAGCCGCACGTCGTCCTCGGTCGTGCGGGCGTTGCCGATCGCGAGTCGCAGCACCAATCGGTCCTCGAGCCTGGTGTGCGAGAGGAAGACCTCGCCCGACGCGTTCACCCGCCGGAGCAGCGCCTCGTTTTCCTCGTCGCTCCCCTCGCGGCGGAAGCACACGAGCGAAAAATGTCTGGGAGCGCAGACTTCCCAGCCGGGCTCTTCCCTCACCCAGCTCTCGAACTCCTTGGCCAACCTCACGTGCTCGCGGATCATCGCTCGCAGCCCTTCGGCACCGAGACATCTCAGCACCGCCCAGAGCTTGAGCGCGCGGAAGCGGCGGCCGAGCGGAATCGAGACCTCGCTGAGGCTGACGACGTCTTCTGCGGCGCGAAGGTACTCGGGAACGAGGCTGTACGCGTCGCGGAACGCGTCGACCCGCCTCGTCCAGAGCACCGAGCAGTCCATCGGCGTCGCCAGCCACTTGTGCGGGTTGACGACGACGGAATCGGCCCGTTCCCAGGCGGCGAAGTGCGGCCGGAGCTCGTCGCAGAGCGCGGCCGGGCCGGCGTACGCCGCGTCGACATGGAGCCACGTTCCCGCTGCCTCGCATGCATCGGCGACGACGGGCACCGGGTCGACGGCCGCCGACGAGGTCGTGCCGACCGTGGCGACCACGGCGCAGGCGTCGCGCAGGTCGAGCAGCTCGGGGCGCAAGCGGTAGAGCTCGTCGACCGGGACGGTCCGGACGTCGAGCTCGAGAATCCGGCCCGCCTTGGCCACCGAGGAGTGAGCGTGCTCGGACGTGTAGACGGCGCGGCGGCCAGGCGCCGCGGCGCGGGCCGCGCCGAGAGCGGCGAGAGTGGCGCTCGACGCCGAGTCCTCGATGTGCCCGACGTAGCCCTCCGGGAGCCCGAGCAACTGTCGCAGCCAGTCGCAGGAGAGCTCCTCGAGCTCCTGCAGCACGGGCGACGTGCGCCAGAGGATCCCGACCTGGTTCAGCGTCGCGGCGAGGAGCTCGGCGAGGATGCCGGCTGCGGTCGCGGTGTTCGAGAAGTAGGCGAAGTAGCGCGGGCTCTGCCAGTGCGTGACGCCGTCGAGGAGCTTGTTCTCGAGGTCGGCGAGGACACTGTCGAACGGCTCCGCGTGCTCCGGTGGCTCGGCGGGCAGCCTGGCCCGAATCTCACCTGGCTCGACCTGGGCGAGCACCGGCAGCTCCGTGACGCGCTCGAGGTAGTCCGCCGCCCACTCGAGCGCCGCGGGGCCGGCGTCGCGGAGGCTCACTTCCCGAGTGCCCGCAGCTGCGTCCAGCTCCTCGTGTTCGCGACCTGCTCCTTCGTCAGCCACGCGCGACGCGCCTGCGCCACACCGAGCTCGACGAAGTCGAGCGCGCCGAGCTCGTGCGAGTCGGTCGAGATCACGAGCGGTAGCTCCGCCTCCCCCGCGACGCGCGCATGGGTGTCCCGCAGGTCGAGTCGGTCGGGCTGGGAGTTGATCTCGATGAACGTCTTCGTCTCGAGCGCCTTCGCCACGGCCTTCTCGATGTCGAGCTCGACGCCCCCGCGCTTGTTGAGCTTGCGCGCAGTCGGGTGGCCGATGCAGTCGACGTGCGGGTTCTCCATCGCGGCCACGACGCGCTCTGTTGGGCTCTTGTCGAACGCCGAGTGCAGAGAGGCCATGACCCAGTCGCACTCGGCGAGTTGCTCGTCGGGGAAGTCGAGCGTCCCGTCGACGCGGATGCTCACCTCGATCCCGTGGAGCAGCTTGAACCGGCCGAGCTTCTTGCGGATCCGCTCGATCTCCTTCAGCTGCGCCTCGAAACGCCCGTCCCGGAGGTAGTGCGCGTGGTCCGTGATCGCAACGTAGTCGTAGCCGCGCGCCTTCGCGGCGGTCGCCATCTCCTCGAGCGTGTTCTTGCCGTCGTTCGACCATGTCGAGTGCATGTGGAGGTCACCGCGGAGATCCGCCACGTCGACGAGCGTCGGTAGCTCGTGCTTGGCGGCGGCCTTCAGCTCGCCGCGGCCCTGGCGGAGCTCGGGCGGGATCCACTGGTATCCGAGGTACTCGTAGAGCTCCTCCTCGTTGCGCGCGGTGAAGACCTCGCCGGATTCGACGTCCTTCACGCCGTACTCGGAGACCGAGAGCCCGCGGCGGACGGCGTCTTCGCGCACCGCGACGTTGTGCTCCTTCGAGCCCGTGAAGTGCTGGAGCAGGTTGCCGTAGGACTCGGGCGGGACAACGCGCAGGTCGAAGCGAAGGCCGTCGTACGAAACGACAGTTGCTTTGGTCTTTCCTTTGGCCTCGACCTCGGCGACCCACGTGAGCTTCGTGAAGTAGTCCGTAAGGGCTGCTGGATCGTTGGCAGTCGCGATGATGTCGAGGTCCTTGACGGTCTCCGTGCGGCGCCGGACGGAGCCCGCCTCGGAAACCTCGTTCGAGGCCTCGTGCTCGCGGAGCACCTGGACGAGGGCGCGCACTGCCGGGAGCGCGACGGCAAGCAGCGTCCGCTTCTCCTGCGGCTTCTCGTCCAGCGCCTTGAGGATCCGCTCCTCGGTCTTCGCGCCCAGGCCCGGCAGCGCGCGCAGCTGCTGCGCCTCGGCAGCCTTGCGGAGGTCGGCGACGGTCTCGATCCCGAGCTCCTGCCAGATCCGGCGGGCGGTCTTCGGGCCGAGGGCAGGCAGGCGAAGGAACTCCGCGACCCCGGGGGGAACCGTCGCCTTTCGCTTCGTCAGCGCCTCGATCTCGCCGCCGTTGGCGATCTGGATGATCTTGGCCTCGATCGTCTTGCCGATCCCGGGCAGGTCCTTGGCGCGACCCTCCAGTGCGAGCTGTGCCATCGGGCTGCCGGCGGAACGAATCTGATCGGCCGCGCGGCGGTAGGCAAGCACACGAAACTGCTGCTCGCCTTCGAGCTCGAGCAGGTCGGCAAGCAGATCGAACTGATCCGCCACGTCCGCGTTCCGAGGCAGGGTCACCGCCACCCCGACGATCATAGGGGCGTGATCTGTGTCTGCCTGCCCACCTACAACGAGCGCGAGAACCTCGAAGCCATGGTCGACCGGCTGGGCGAGGTGCTG
>DATFQN010000019.1:0-26806 GCA_035264165.1 Gaiellaceae bacterium | reverse complement strand
GGAGCGGCTTTGGTCGGTCAGTAACTCAGGAGTAGGGGAGGTCGACGTCAGGAGTAGGGGAGGTCGACGCGCCGGCCGTCGGCCTCCACCTCGGGCTCGGAGAAGATGCAGTCCACGTGGATGGCGGCCTCGTTGTCGCCGCCGTAGCCGCCGGTGTTTCGGCCGATCGCGACGTGCGCGGTGTGGGCCGCCTTCTCGTCGAGCATCGTGTGGCCGCGCGGTGCCAGCCCGGGGTGGAGACCGATGCCGAGCTCGGCGATCACGTCCGCGCCGCGGCCGGCATCCGCGACGAGCTCGCGGAGCATCTGCGCTGCGCGGCCGCCTTCGATCGAGGTGACGCGCCCGCCCTCGAACTCCAGCGTCACCGGTGCATCGACCAGCCCCTCGACTGTGTACGGAATCGTCAGGTCGGCAACGAGCACGCCGTCGGCGCCGTCTTTGAGCGGGGCGATGAACACCTCTCCGGCCGGGAAGTTGTGGCCCTGTCCAGCCTCGAGCGGGAGGATGTCGCTGAGCCAGGGACGGCCATCGACGCGAAGCCGCAGATCCGTCCCGGCACGCCCGCGGATATGGATCTCGTTCGCGCTTTCGAGGTCCGCGAGGAGACGCCGAGCGGGCTCGTCGAGCTCCGGCTGCTTGTGCGACAGCTCGCCCTCGAGGAGCTCGGGCGTGATCAAAGCGAGGTAAAGCATGCGCCCGCCGTGACCACCTACGTACTCGAGCACCTCGAAGCGCGCGTTGGCTTCGTCGCCGATCGGCTCCTGTTGGAGGTGGAAGCAGAGCGTCGCCGTCTTCGCTCCCTCGACGACCCCTGGCGGTGGATGCGGCAGCGGCCGCGTCGGCCCGGTCCAGAGCTCGAGCCGCGGCTTGCCGCCGGCGCTCTTGACCGCGTCGGCGAGCTGGGATCCCTGCTCGACGAGCGGCTCGTCGACGATCACGAGCACCTCCTCGTCGGGATTGAGCCGCCCAGCCTCGATCAGGTTGCGGCACCAGCCGCGCAGCTCCTCGCTCATTCAGCAGATCCTCGCAATTTGGTCATCCGGCCGTGGCAATACGCCCTCGACCCTATGGAAAGTTGGAACAAACATCGTCAAACTGCCGTAGCCAGTCAGTTCAATCCCGACAGCACGGGGGAGGAGACCTCTTGAAGAAGCTATTCGCACGTCTCGTGCGCCAGTCGCCGGCGATGATCGTCGCGCTGCTGGCGCTGTTCGTAGCAATGGGCGGAACGGCGATCGCCGCCGGCAGCGCCCTCATCACCGGCAAGCAGATCAAGAACAGCTCGATCACGGGCGCCGACGTGAAGAACAAGTCGCTGACTGTGAAGGACTTCAAGGGGTCGGTGCGCGGGCCTCGCGGCTTGCGAGGTGCGACCGGCGCGACCGGTGCGACGGGCGCGACAGGCGCGACGGGGGCGACCGGGGCCAAGGGCGACACCGGTCCTGCGGGTCCGTTCCCGGACGGGAACTTGCCGGCCGGGAAGACGATACGCGGGTCTTATGTGATCTACAACGCTGCGGCGGGAGCGGCCGAGTATCTCGGCAGCACGATCACATTCGGCTTCCCCATGTCGTCACAGCTGAACGCGACTTTCAAACTTACCAGCGACGCCGCGACGCCTCAATGTCCGGGCACTGCGGCTAATCCTCAGGCCACGCCTGGAAACCTTTGCGTGTACGAGGGTCTTGGTTCGAACCGGACCAAACCCGGTGACTACACGTACGCGACCGACGGCACAATCAGCGTCAATAAGGCGGGTCCTAACGGCGCCATGCTCTTTGTCCTGTCGGGTGGCGCCGGCCTCGCGTATTCATTCGGTAGCTGGGCAGCAACTGCGCCTAACACGGCAAGCGCTTCTGTTGCGCCTGCCGCTCCAGCCGACGGTGGCGCGCTCGACTGAGCGAGTCACGGAGTCAGGCCTTGCGCCGCGGCCGGCGCAAGGCCTGACTTGCTCTTACGAGCCGCGGCCGATCCACTCCTCGCCACCCTCGTAGAGCTCCTTCTTCCAGAGCGGCACGCGCTCCTTCAGCTTGTCGATCACGTCGCGGCAGGCTGACAACGCATCGTGCCGGTGCGGCGCCGAGACCGCGATCGCCACGGACACCTCGCCGACCTCGCAGCGCCCCACACGGTGCGTGATCGCGATCTCGCCCACCTCATACCGCGCCTTCACGCCCTCGGCGATCTCGGCCATCACCTTTTCGGCCATGCCGGAGTAGGCCTCGTACTCGAGCGCGATGACCTGGCGGCCGCGAGACTGCCGCCGGACCGTCCCCTGGAAGGTCGCGATTGCGCCGGCCCGCTCGTCCTCGACCTCCGCGATCACTGCCCCGAGATCCAGTGGCCCCTCGACCAGCCGAAACGCGCCCCCCGACACCGGCGGAATCACCGCGACCTCGTCGCCGTCGGAAAGCGCCCGGTCCTTCTCGGCGTACTCCTGGTTGACGGCGTAGAGCAGCCCGGCGGGCTCCTCGCCGAGCTCCAGCGCCGGCCACACGTCCTCGACCGACGCCGCATCGACCTCGCGCTCGCTCCAGCCGGCGCGCTCGCGCAAGCCCGCGAAGAGCCGGACGTAAACCGTCACGAGAACACACGGACGACCGAGCCGTAGCCCCACCGCTCGCGGAGCGAGGTCGCGAGCCACATCGGCACCCGCACGCACCCGTGGCTCGCGGGCCACGGCGGCACCAAGGGGTAGCCGTGGATCGCGAAGCCGCGGAGGAAGTACATAGGTTGCCAAAGCACCCAACTCCACCCGGCGATCTCGCTGTAGACGCGCCAGGTGCCGAGCGGTGTGTTGCCGGTGGCGCCGGTGGAGACGTGGATGACGTTCACGACGCGGCCCTTGCGCACCTCGAGGAGAACCTGCCGCGACTTGTCGACCTCGAGGTAGTCGCCGCCGCGTCGCGCGCGCGGAACCGAGGTCCGCCAGAGGACGCGCCAGACGTCGCGGCCGACCTGGCCCGTGCGCGAGAGCCGGTGGACCTTCTGGAAGGCGACGACGGCCTCGTAGGTCTTGTAGCCGAAGCCCGCGTCGAGGCTCGGAAGGGCGTAGTGCTGCCGCCACAGGCGCTCCTTGAGCAGGCGCACCGCCGGCCCGTGCGAACCCATGCGCAGCAGCGGTTGCGCCAGCCGCACCCGGACACGCCGCCGGGCCGTGACGTAGCCGGGGGCGGGCACAAGACGCAGCCGCGACGCGACGCGCGGCCCCCGATCCGTCGCCAGCTTGACGCGGAAGCGCCCGTCCGCCGCCACGGGAACCGGCTTGCGCCCGTAGAGCAGGCGGCCGGCACGCGCCGGCAGCATCCGGCCGCGCAGGGCGACGCAAGCTCCGACCACTCGCCTGCCGATGATCCTCGTTCGCAGTCGCGGGCTCAGCCGCACGCCGACCGCCGCCGAGTCGCCGAGGGCGGCGCGGGCGACGAACGTCCCGGGCGTCCGCAGGCGCAGGTCGAAAGAGAACGCGCCGCCTGTCGCCAAGACCGAGGCCACCGCCGCCCCGTCGCGGAGCAGCACGACCTGCTGCGGGTCGGGAGTTGCCAGGGTTCCGCGGAAGCGCACGGAGTCGTTGTACCGCGCGACCGCGTGATCGGCCCGGAGCGTCGGCGCCGCGCCGAAGGCCGAAGGCGCCGCGGCCAAGGCGACGCCGGTGGCAAGCAAGACACCGAACCCCCGCATTTCTCTCTTTATAGGGCGCCGGACATACGATTCCTTGCATGGCGGCGACCGAAGGCAGTCGCGAGACCGACTCCGAGATCGAGATCAAGCCGGTCTACACCGAGGAGGACGTCGAGGGTCTCGAGCTCGAGCTGCCCGGCGCATACCCGTTCACCCGGGGGCCGTACAAGGACATGTACCGCGGCCGCCCGTGGACGATCCGCCAATACGCCGGCTTCGGCTCGGCGGTCGAGACGAACGAACGCTTCCGCTACCTGCTCCAGCGTGGGCAGACCGGTCTCTCGGTCGCCTTCGACCTGCCGACGCAGCTTGGCTACGACTCCGAGGACCCGCGCGCCGTCGGCGAGGTGGGGCGAACCGGCGTGGCAATCGACTCGATCGCGGACATGGAGCTCCTCTTCGACGGAATCCCTCTGGACGAGGTCTCGACGTCGATGACGATCAACGCTCCGGCGGCGCTGCTCCTCCTCCTCTACGAGCTCGTCGCCGAGGAGCAGGGCATAGCGGGCGACCAACTCCGGGGGACGGTCCAGAACGACGTGCTCAAGGAGTACTGCGCGCGCGGCAACTACATCTTCCCGCCGCGGCCGACGATGCGGATCACGACCGATCTCTTCGCGTACTGCCGCGAGCGCCTGCCGCGCTTTAACACGATCTCGATCTCCGGGTACCACATCCGCGAGGCCGGAGCCACGGCCGTCCAGGAGCTGGCCTTCACGCTCGCGAATGGGATCGCCTACGCCGACGCCGCCGTCGCCGCTGGCCTCTCACCGGATGAGTTCGGGGAGCGGCTGTCGTTCTTCTTCAACGCCCACAACCACTTCTTCCAGGAGATCGCGAAGTTCCGTGCCGCCCGACGCCTCTGGGCGCGGATCATGCGCGACCGCTTCGGCGCGACGAACCCCCGCGCACTGGCGCTTCGCTTCCACGCCCAGACCGGGGGCTCGACGCTGACGGCGCAGCAGCCGGAGAACAACATCGTGCGCGTGGCGATCCAGGCGCTGTCGGCGGTCGGCGGCGGCGCGCAGTCGATCCACACGAACGCGTTCGACGAGGCGCTGGCGCTTCCGACCGAGCGCTCGGCCAAGATCGCGCTCCGGACGCAGCAGATCCTCGCACACGAGGCCGGCGGCACCGACACGGCCGATCCCTTCGGCGGCTCGTACTTCATCGAAGCGCTGACCACGGAGCTCGAGGAGCGCGCGACGGAGCTGATCGAGCGGATCGATGAGCTCGGCGGCGCAGTGGAGGCGATTGAGCAGGGCTTCGTCCAGCGCGAGATCGAAGATGCGGCCTTCCGCTACCAGCAAGCGGTGGAGCGCGGCGAGGCGGTGGTCGTCGGCGTCAACCGCTACGAGGAGCACGAGGCCGAGCCGATCGAGCTCCATCATCTCGACCCCGAGTCGGAGCGACGGCAGCTCGAACGGACCGCCCGAGTGCGCGCGGAGCGGAACGCGGAGGAGGCGTCGCGGGCGCTCGACGAGGTGCGCCGCGTTGCGCGCTCGGACGAGAACCTGCTGCCCGCGATGCGCGAGGCGCTGCGGGCACGCAGCACGGTCGGCGAGATCTGCGACGTCCTCCGCGAGGAGTTCGGCACGTACGACGCGCAGCGAGCGGTCTAGAAGAGCCGGATAACGTCCTTGCTCAGGAAGAAGCCGTGGCCGACGCCGTTGCGGCAGGTCAGCCCGGCGCGGCGCGACGTGCAGCTGATGCGGCGTCCGATCCGCGTCGTCTGGCCGTAGCGCAGGACGCGCGGAGCGCCGAAGGTCGAGTCGCTCACGCAGAGGCGGTGACCTCTACCCCGTCGGCCGAGCCCGAACGCGTTGCCCCAGTCGAACGCGCACGAGCGCGGCTTCGGCGGCGGCTTCACCGACGTCCGCGCAATGTCGCAACGGATGAAGTTCGCGTCGCCGAGGCAGGAGATGTTCCCGGAGGGCGTGCGGAAGTGAGACGCGAGCGGCTGCGCCGATGCGGGCAGGGCGAGCGCGACGAGCGCAACGACCAGGAACGCTCTCACGCAGCCTCTCGCTCCGGCGGGTCCTCGCGCTCCTCCTTCGACTTCTGCACGTGTGAGATCAGGTCGTGCAGCGGCTTCGTGCCCGAGCCGACGGCGAGCCCGCTGATCACGATGTCCACCTCCTCCGGCGCCCCCTCGAAGCCGACCATGCGGAGGAAGAAGACGCCGAGCGCGCCGCAGAGCGCCATCCCGATGAACGACGCCGCCGCCCAGGTGATCACGGTCGTGTTGCGGCGAATGCGGTCGACGATCCGCTGCCAACGCGCGGCACCGTCGGCGTTCCCCTCGATCAGGGCGTCGTAGACCTCTTTCTTCGCTGCCGGCTTCCTCGTCCGCGTTCCGTCAACGCTGGCAGCGCCGAGGTACGTCGCGAAGGGCTCGAGCACGCGCTCGATCGACTGGGCCAGGATGTACAGCGGGGCGAAGACGCTGATCCCAGCGCCGGCGTCGAAGGGTTCGGGATCGAGCCAGTACCAGAGCGCAATCCCGACCGCGCCTCCGAGGACGACGACGACATACGCCGCGGCGATGTACGCCGGATCAGCTGTCACCGCAGGCTTTCGTGCTGCCGCAGCGGTCGATGTTCGCATCAGCGGCATCGGCCACCTCCTGTCGGCGCCGAGTCTAAATAGGCTCCGCGCGGCATGCGAATCCTGCTCGTCTCGCAGATGTACCCGGGCCCGGAGGATCCCGACCTCGGCGTCTTCATCCGTCAGCTCGAGGTCGAGCTCGAGCGGCGCGGGCACGAGCTCGAGCGAGCCGTGATCGATCGCCGCTCCGGTGGTAAGCGCCGGTACGCCGCCCTCGGCCGGCGCGCGGTCGTCGCCGCGTGGCGGTTCCGCCCCGACGTCGTCTACGCGCACTTCCTGGTTCCGGCAGGCCTAGTGGGCGGGCTCGCGTCGCGCGCGCCGCTCGTCGTGACGGCCCACGGGCGCGACGTTCGCAACATCGGCGCCTTCCCCGGGGTCGGGCTGGCGACGCGCCTCGTCGTGCGCCGCGCGGCTGCGGTCGTGGCGGTGTCCGACTACTTGCGCCGGGAGCTCGAGACCAAGATTCCCGAGTCCCGCGGCAAGGTCGAGGTCGTCGACTGCGGCGTGGACCTCGAGCGGTTCCGGGTCGAGCCGGCGCCCGAGCGGCCGACGCGGTTCCTCTGCGTGGGCTCGCTGACCGAACGCAAGAACGTCGTCCGCCTGGCCGACGCGTTCGGGCGTCTCGGAGAGGGGAGCCTCACCTTCGTGGGCGACGGCCCGCTCCGACCTGCCCTCGAGAGCCGAGGCGGGGTGACAGTCACCGGACGTGTCCCGCATGACGAGGTCCCGGGCTGGATCGCGCGCTCGCACGTCGTCTGCCAGCCCAGCCTGCTCGAGCCGTTCGGCCTGGCACTGCTCGAGGCGATGGCGGCCGGTCGGTCCGTCGTCGCGACGCGCATCGGCGGTCCGCCCGAGTTCGTCCCCGCCGAGGCAGGAGTGCTCGTCGACCCCACCGATGACGACCACCTCGCGCGCGGGCTGGCGGAGGCAGCGGCGTTGCCATGTCCGAACGACGCGGCTCGGGCGGCCGCCGAGGGTCACGACGTCAGGCGGCAGGCGGAGCGGGTGGAGGAGATCCTCCTGCGAGCCGCTCGAGGTCGGCGAGACGGCGCTCGACGAGCGGCCTGATCGGCTCCTCGAGGCCTGCCTCTCGGGCCACCTCGAGCGCGCGTTCGTACGACTCCCGCACCTTCTCCGGCGAGACGCCCTGCTTAAGTCGGTTGTCGCCGGTGACGACAAACTTGTGGATTTCCTCACGCGCGTCCACTTGTCAAGCAAAAGTACCCTGAAACTTGTCAAAATGTCCACCAATAAGATGAATTCTTCCGCCGCCGAACTCCCGCGTCAGGTACGCGTCCTCATCGTCGACGACGAGCCCCTGTTCGTCGAGCTGGTCCAGGCGCTGCTCGAGGCCGAGGAGGGCATCGAAGTCGTCGGCACGGCGCCTAACGGGAAGACGGGCGCGGAGCTCACGCGTGCCGTAGCGCCCGACCTGACCATCATGGACGTGAGCATGCCGGTGATGAATGGAATCGAGGCGACGCGAGCAATCCGGGAGCGGGATCCCTCGGCCTGCGTCCTGATCCTGACGGGCGGCTCGAACATCGCCGAGATCGACAACGCCCGCAAGGCGGGAGCCGCCGGCTACCTCACCAAGGACCGGATCGCCAGCGACCTCGTGCGCGAGATCCGCAGTCTGGGTTCGCGCTAGCCGTTGCTACCCTGCCGCCGATGGTCGTCGGCATCGATGTCTTCTTCCACTTCGTCGTCTCGCTCGCGCTGATCGGGCTCGTGCTCATGCACTCGGGGCGCGAGGCGGGCTTGGGCGGCATGGGGTTCGTCCCGGCTTCGCAGGGCGGCACGCACATCGTCGAGCGGAACCTGACGAGGCTCACGATCGTGGTCGCGGCGATCTTCACGATCAACACGATCGTGCTCTTCAGGCTGCTCCAGTAACCGTCGCTACACTGGCTTCGCGCGCGCTGGTGGCGGAATTGGTAGACGCGCAAGGTTGAGGGCCTTGTGGGCTTTGCGGCCCGTGGAGGTTCAAGTCCTCTCCAGCGCATGAGGCCCCTCGCGGGCCTCTTTTCGCTTTCTTGACGCCGTCCGGACGGCCCGCTACCGTGACCGAACACATGTTCGCGAAGGAGGACCGATGGTGACCGAACGGCAACGCGCGATCCTCGACTACCTGCGTGGGTTCGTCGACGAGCACGGCTATCCCCCGACGGTGCGGGAGATCGGCGAGGCCGTCGGCCTGCGCTCCCCCTCGACCGTCCACGCCCACCTCGCGCAGCTCGAGCGGGCCGGCCTGCTGCGCCGCGACCCGACGAAGCCGCGCGCGATCGAGCTCGCCGACCGGCGGGCGCCTGCGGAGCTCCACATGCTGCCCCTCGTCGGCGAGATCGCTGCCGGCGGGCCGCTGCTCGCCGACCAGAACATCGAGGAGTACATGGCGATCCCCGAGAGCCTCTCCCGCGGCGGGGAGGAGTTCCTCCTCCGCGTGAAGGGAGACTCCATGGTCGACGCGGGCATCCTCGACGGCGACATCGTCGTCGTCGAGCGCCGGCAAGACGCGAGCAACGGCGACATCGTCGTGGCGCTGGCCGGCGACCAGGAGTGGGCCGACGAGGCGACCGTCAAGCGTTTCTTCCGCGAAAACGGCCGCGTGCGGCTCCAGCCCGAGAACGATACGCTCGAGCCGATCTACGCGGATCACGTCCAGATCCTCGGCAAGGTGATCGGGGTGTTCCGGCAGGTCGTATGAGCTCGGTGCAGCCGCTCAACAGGACGCTCGACCAGGAGCTGCTCGCGCTGATGCGCCGCATCAGCATGGAGTGCCTCGTGTGCGGGGAGTTCCTGCTCCATCGGCACGGCGACGTCGAGTGTCCCGAGTGCGGTTTCGCGCTCCGCGACGGCGAAAGAGCAGGGCTACAATTGGGCTTGCAGGCCGGGTGACTGCGGGCCGGCGCGAGCCGGTCCGAGGAAAGTCCGGACACCGAAGGGCAGGACGCTGGGGAAATCCCAGGCGGCGAAAGCCGACGGAAAGTGGCACAGAAAGGAGACCGCCAGCGGCGAAAGACTCTCCGGAGACGCCGATGGTAAGGGTGAAAAGGTGGGGTAAGAGCCCACCAGCGCCGTGGTGACACGGCGGCTTCCAAACCCCGTCCGGTGCAAGGCGAAGCAGGCTCCGTTGAAGCGGCCCGCCGAGGAGCCGGGTGCGCTGCTCGAGCCGTCGAGAGATCGGCGGCCTAGAGAGATGGTCACCTGAAAAACAGAATCCGGCTTACAGGCCTGCTACAGAAGGGCCCCGCCTCGGCGGGGCTCTTCTATTTCAGCGCGATCTCGAGGAGGAAGACCTCCACCGCGTCGGCGAAGGCGCCGACCTCCACCTCGCCGAGCGGGAGGGAAAGTGCGATGAAGCCCCGCCGGCCGTAGGAGAACCCGCGCTCGAGCATGTGGAGGTGCAGCAGAGCGCGCAACGCCTGCGCGTCGGGGACGTCACGCTCGCTTCGGACGGGGCCGCGCGTGAAGTGCAGTCCGACGAGCGAGCCCAAGCCGGTTGCGCAGAATTCGAGCTCTCGCTCCGCGGAGAGGGCGTTCAGGCGCTCCCGCAGCCGGTCGCCGAGGCCGTTCAGGCGCTCGATCTCCGTGTCCGCCAGCACCTGCGTCAGGCCGGCCGCTCCCGCCGCCATCGTCAAGACCTCGTTGTTGAACGTGCCGCCGTGCTGGAACGCGTCCGGCCGGGATGGGTCGAAGCGGCTCATCAGGTCGTCACGCCCGCCGAAGGCGCCGAAGGAGAGGCCGCCCCCGACGAACTTCGCGAGCGTGGTCAGGTCCGGCGTGAGCCCGAGGCGCTCCTGCATACCGCCGCGCGCGAGACGCGCGGTCATGACTTCGTCGAAGACGAGCAGGACCTCGTTCGCGTGGGTCGTCTCGCGCAACGTGCGGAGGAACTGCGGGTCGCCCGGGATCACCCCGGCAGCGCCTTGCAAAGGCTCGACGATCACCGCCGCCAGCTCGTGCGCGTGCTCGCGGATCAGGCGCACGGCGCTCTCGGGGTCGTTGTATTCGGCGACGAACCAATCGAAGGGTGGGTTCAGAGGCGAGATGCCGTGCGAGAAGAGGAGGATCCCTCCGTGGTAGGCGCCGGCAAAGACGAGCACGCCGGAGCGTCCCGTCACCGCGCGGCAGAGTGACAGTGCAAGCAGGTTCGCTTCCGTCCCCGAGTTGCAGAACCGGACCAGCTCGATGGACGGGATGCGGGCGCAGATCGCTTCGGCGAGCGCTGCTTCGTGCCTGTTGGGTGCGCCCAGCACGATGCCTTCGGCGAGGCTGTCGCGAATTGCCTCGACGATCACGGGGTGCGAGTGCCCGAACAGAGCTGCGGTGTACTCGCCGAGGAAATCGAGGTACACGTGCCCGTCCGCGTCGGTGATCGTCGCCCCTTCACCGCGGATGATCGTGAGCGGGAAGGGCGGTTGGTGAATCGTCGAGCGTGTGCTTCCACCCGGCATGAAGCGGGCTCTTTCCTCGTGCATGCGGCGGGACCGCGGGTTCGACCGGACATACCGGGCCTCGGCCTCGGCCAGGCGCGTCGCAAGGTCAGTCGCCGCGAGCATCGACCGATCGTACGTCCGATCTCGCGGGTGCCTCGGTGCTACCTCGGACGCTGGGCGACGAAGACGACGTGCTCGCCCTCTTCCGGGTCATCGACGTCGACGTCCAACAGTTCGAGATCTGCGCTTTCGATGAGGCTCCGCCACGTTGCGTCCGGGAACACGCCCTCGACGTGATGGTCGTGCTCGATTCGCAATGGCTTTCCCGGCTCGCGCAGTGCGATCGCGAAGTCGACGTCGTACGTCGTGTCGTCGGGGTCCGGGTCCGTGGTCCACTCGAGGTAGCGAAGGCTTCGTCCGTCGTCGCCGTCGTGGCCTCCGTGGTCGGTGCCCAGCTTCAGGGTCTCGCGCGTGAAGTCCGGGATGAAGAGCGCGACGCCGCCGGGACGGAGGTGCGCCGCCGCGGTCTCGACCGCGGCTCTCAGGTCGTCTTCGGTCGTGAGGTACGTCAACGCGTCGTGCGCGAGCACGGCGTCGAACGTCCGGCCGAGTCGAAGCGTTCGCATGTCGCCCTCGATGTGCTCGCATTCCGGGTTGAGCGAGCGGCTGACGGCGAGCATCTCCGGGGACAGGTCGGTCAGCGTGCAGGCGAAGCGCGATTTCAGATGCGAGGCGTTGTTGCCACCGCCCGAGCCCAGCTCGAGCAGCGTCTCGGCCGGCCCGTCGACGGTCGCTTCCAGGACGCGGACGATGTGATCCGCCTCGTCGACGTAGCTGGAGGGGTGCGTCAGCAGATGGAACCAGGGCGCGAGATCGGAGTAGAGGCGCACTATCTCGCTAAGGATTGCGCAACCCGCAGGAGCTCGTCGCGGTCGAGGTTGCCTGCGATCGTCACCACGTGCTGGCCCTGGATCGCCCAGATGTGCGGCACGCTGTTCGGGTCGATCACGAGCCAGGCGGGGTTGCCGAGGAGGTCGATTCGCTCCGGCGGGTTTGCCCGCACGCTCGAGCCGATCACCGGGTCGGTCCAAGGCGACGGATCACGGCCCGTCGAGCGGCGACGACCGAACCGAGGCCGCGCTGGACGACCCACCCCGCGGCCGAAAGCGCGGCAGGGCGCGAAACGCCCGCCCGTAGGCCTCCTGCAGCACGTCGTCCATCCGGTCGCGATCGCCGAGCAGGCGGAAGGCGAGCCGCCGGTGGCGGAGGTCGAACTCGCGCACGAGCGAGAGGAACGCGTCGGCGTCCAGTCGCCCGACCGGCTTGATCTCCTGGGTCACGACTGCCTGCACGCCCGGTTAGATGCGTGCAGGCTCAGTTTTCTTCGCGCGGGGCGGTTCCTCTTTCCGCGAGCCAGTGGCTGGTGGGAAGGACGTAGAGGAGCACGAGCGCCCCGCAAATCGCGATCGCCGTCCAGGGGCTGAAGAAGGCGACCGCCGCCGCGATCAGATAGCCCACTGGGCCGATCAGATACGTCTGCGAGGTCATCCGAATCTCATCGGCGGGCGCATTCGGCGAGACGAGGCGCCGGCCGCGGGCGGCGTACTGCCAGGCGACCTTCGTGACGGCACTGGTCGCGCACAACACCACCGCGTAGAAGACGGTGGCCGCCTCGCGGCCCTCGCCGGAGCCGAGCGACTGTGCAAGGACCGCCGTCGGGAACGGCATGAACGCGATGAACATGAGGATGAGGATGTTGAGGCCCATGAACACCCAGTCGATGCGCCCGAGCAGCCCGAAGACGTAGTGGTGGTGCATCCAGAACGTCCCGATCGAGACGAAACTCGTGACATACGCGAGGTACGAGGGCCAGAGGTCGAGCAGCGACTGAGGAAGTTGGGAGAAGTCATCAGGACGATGGATGTCGAGGACGAGCAGGGTGATCGCGACGGCGAAGACGCCGTCGCTGAAGGCGCCAACGCGTCCGAGCTCGCGCTCGTTCACGGCGTCAGCACGAGCTTTCCGGCCGTCCGGCGCCCCTCGAGGTCCTCGTGCGCCCGTCGGGCCTCTTCGAGCGGGTAGCGGGCGCTGATCCGGACCTCGAGGGTGCCCTCGGCGATCCACGTGAACACGTCGCGGGCGCGGTCGAGGAGCTCCTGGCGCGTCGCCGTGTAGTGCCGGATCCCCGGCCGCGTGAGATAGAGCGAGCCTCCACCCTCCAGCCGCATCGGGTCGACGGGCGGCACCTTCCCGCTCGCGGCTCCGAACAGGATCATGTCGCCGCGCGGCTTCAGCGACGCGAGGCTCTCGTCGAACGTGGCTGCGCCGACCCCGTCATAGACGACGTCGGCTCCCGCGCCGGAGGTGAGCTCCTGCACCCGCTCGGCGAACCCGTCGTAGCCGATCACCTCGGCCGCTCCGGCGTCGCGCGCGAGCTCCGCCTTCTTGTCGCTCGAGGTGGTCGCGATCACCCGGCCGCCGCGCATCCTTACCACTTGCGTGAGCAGCAGGCCGACGCCTCCGGCGGCGGCGTGGACGAGCACGTTCTCGCCCTCCTGGACCTCGTGCGTCGAAGTCGCGAGGTACTGCGCAGTGATCCCCTGGAGCAGCGCGGCCGCGGCGAGCTCGTCGCTGATCCCGTCCGGGACCGGCACGGCTCGCTCCGCGTCGACGGCGACCTGCTCCGCATAGCTCGCGGGCGCGGAGACCCAGGCAACGCGCTCACCGGTGTCGACGACTCTGCCGGCGCCTTCGGCGCCGATGATCGCCGGGAGCGAGCCGCCGTACGAGCCTTCGCGCTCGTAGACGTCCCGGTAGTTGACGCCGATCGCGGCCACCTCCACGAGCAGTTGATCCGGCCCGGGTTCCGGGGCGGGAACGTCGACGACCTCGAGGACGTCCGGACCGCCGTACTCGGAGATCCGCACCGCACGCATGCGGTGGAGCCTAAGAGGCTCCAACAGGATGTGCTTCCTCGACGGGGTGCGATGGGTGGATGCGAGGCAAGGACGCAGGGAGCATCCATATCGAGCAGATATGGGTGCGACTGAGGACGGGCCTCGCGCCGCCCAGCCCCTGGCCGGCCCCGTTGTCGCTCGGCTGGAACCCCTCGCCGTCGTCGCTGATCCGTACGAGCCGTTTCGTCCCGAAGCGCCCGATCCAGACCTCGGCCTGCGAGGCGCCCGCATGCTTGCGGACGTTCGCCAGGCCCTCTTGGACGATCCGGAAGACCTCGATCTGTTCGTCGGGCGCGAGCTAGATGCCCGGGTCGACGTCGAGCTCGACGGCGAGCTCGCCGTCGGCGGTGAGGACGTCGAGGTAGCGGCGCAGCGCGGCGTCGAAGGGCGCGTTGCCGCTGGCCGAGGACAGCGCGAGGATCGCGAAGCGCGCCTCTTGCTGTGCGAGCGCCGCTGCGTCCTTCAGGCGCTTCACCGTGCCGTCGGGCGCGGAGCCGCGCTCGAGCATGGCGGCGTGCGTCGAGATCGTGAACAGGTACTGCGCGAGGCCGTCATGGATCTCGCGCGCGACTCGCGCACGTTCCTCGGCGACGGCGCGGCCGAACTCAGCGAAGCGGATCGCGCGCCAGACGCCGGCGAGCAGCAAGCCGTAGGCAAGCAAGCGTAGGAAGTCGCCCTGGGAGACGACGCCGCCGGCGACGACGGGCGTGAAGATCTAGTGGAGGTCGGCAGAGAGCATCAGCGTCGCCGGGAGCGCGAGCCAACGGTCGAGATCCTCGCCGTACGCGCGGTAGCGCCAGCCGAAGCCGCTGACTGCCAGCAGGCTGAGGAAACCCTGGAGAGCCAGGGCGATCACCATCAGGGCCGGCAGGTCGGAGCCATGCTCGAGATCCGGCAGCCTGGCTCCGGCGGCGCGCGCGTTCAGCCAGATCGCCGCGACGGCGACGGCGACGAGCGCGAGCATGATCCGAAACGCCCACGGGCGGGCCGCGACTCTGCCGCGTGCCCACGGCGTGGCAGCGATCAGCGCGAGGGCGAGGACACGACCGCCCACGGCCGACCACGCCTCCGCCGTCCCGAGCGGATCCCCGCCGAGTACCGGCGCAACGCCGAAGCAGAGGCTCGTCGCCGCCGCGGTCGAGAAGCCTGCGCAGAGAAGCAGGTCGAGACGCCGTCCTTCGACGGAGAACCGGATGCCTGCGAGCACGGCGACGACGGTCGCCGCGAGCATGATTGCCGTGTCGAGCGCGAGCCGGAGGGACGCAGCTCGTACGTGTTGCGTAGGTCGGGGTAGGCCAGGAACAGCGCCAGGGCAGCGCCGAGCAGGCCGACGAGCAGAAGCTCGCCGACCAGCCACGCCTGGTAGGCGTCACGTCGCGCCGCATGTGCCCCTTAGGCCGCAGTCCGCCTGCCGATAAGCGTGCGGATGGCGGCGAGCATCCTTCTCGTCGACGACCACCCGTTGACCCGCGACGGGCTCGCCGCGCTGCTCGCCGGCCACGGCTTCGACGTCGTCGGCGAGGCTGCGGACGGGCGGGAGGCGATCGATCTCGCGCACGAGCTTCAGCCCGATGTGATCCTGCTCGACCTCTCGATACCGGGTCTAATGGGCTCGAGGCCCTGCCGCGGTTGCGAGCGGAGGCTCCGAACTGCGAGGTCGTCGTCTTGACGGCTTCAGGCGACGAGGAGAACCGTCGCAGCAATCCGCGGCGGCGCGGCCGGCTACCTCCTGAAGACGGAGCCGCCCGAGCGCCTCGTCGACTTCCTCCACGGCGCCGCCGAGGGAGAGGCCGCGCTCTCGGGAGTCGTCGCGCGCCGCTTGCTCGAACAGGTCCGAAACGGGCATGGTGCCGACGGCGGTGTCCCCGAATCGATCGCGCGCCGCGTGTCGGCGCGGGAGCTCGAGGTCCTGCTCCTCCTCGACCAGCATCTCGGGACCGACCAAAATCGCGAGGCGCCTGTTCATCTCCGAGCACACCATGCGCTCGCACGTGAAGAGCCTGCTCAGGAAGCTGGACGTCTCCTCGCGCCGCGGCGCGCTCGAGGCGTTGGCCGCGGCCCATCACCCAAATTGGGTGAATCCGGTTCGCCCGCGAGGGGCGACGACCGGAGTCGGCGTCGCATCGATACTGCGAGTAACTCCTCTCTCCTCCGCAACGCGGTGAGGGCGGTGGCTCTCCTCCTTAAGATCGAACGGCCGGCAGGTAGCCGGCCGTTTGGCGTCTACGAGAGGTCGAAGCCGTCGAGAGCGGCAGCAACAAGGCGCGGGAGGGTCTCGAGGTTGTAGCCGCCTTCGAGCACGGCTGCGGTTTTCGGCGCCAAGACTGCCGAGCGCCGAGCCAACTCGCGGAACCCGCCCGCCGTGACGAGCATCCCGGCGAGGGGATCCTCCTCGTGGGCATCGAAGCCGGCCGAGACCAGGACGAGGTCCGGCTGGAACGCGGCGACGGCGGGCTGGACGCGCTCGTCGAACGCGCGCAGGTAGTCCTCGTCGTTGGAGCCCGCGGGTAGCGGCACGTTCAGGATCGTCTCGCCCTGGTCGTCGGGGCCGCCGGTACCAGGGTAGAACGGCCACTGGTGCAGCGAGACGAAGAAGACGTCCGGATCGTCGGCGAACACGTCCTCGGTCCCGTTGCCGTGGTGGACGTCCCAGTCGAGGATCGCGACCCGCTCGGTCCCGAGCTCGGCCTGCGCCCAACGCGCGGCGACGGCGACGTTGTTGAAGAGGCAGAACCCCATGGCCTCCGAATGGGTTGCGTGGTGCCCGGGTGGACGGCCGAAGGCGAACCCACCGACGCGTGCCGCCTCCATGGCGCAACCTGCGGCGAGGAGCGCGGCCTCGTAGCTCGAGTTGCTGGCAATCGTGTCGAGGGTCAGCATCGTCGGCTGGTCGATGGACGCGATCAGGTCGACGAGCGTCGTGCTGTGGCAGCGCTCGATATCAGGGCGTCTCGCCGCGGGCCCTTCGCGCCAGTCGAAGGCGTCCTGCAGGACGCGGATGCGTTCGGGGCGTTCGGGATGGTCGCCGGTCGGATGGAGCCGGACGAAGTCGTGGTGGCTGATCAGCTCCACTAGCCCGAACGGGCGGCGAGCCGGTCGGCCAGCTGGTTCAAGCCCCAGCTCCGAACGAGGGAGGACGCCTCCGCCCAGGTTGGGGACTGATTTCTCAGGGGAGGGAGGGGGGCGGAGGCGTCGAGCGTGGCAATTCGCCGGTACAGCTCCAACTCCTCCTGCTGGTGCGGAAATCGTCCGGCGTCCAGCGCGGCCTGGAGCGAGCCGTGCTGCTTGAGGATCGTCGCAGCTGTCTTCGGCCCGACGCCGCGCGCGCCCGGAAGGCGATCCGACGGGTCGCCGCGGAGGGCGATGAAATCGGGCACCTGCTCGGGCTCCACGCCGTAGCGCTCCCGCACCTCCGCCGGACCGATCCGCGCGAGCTCCGAGACCCCGCGAACCGGTGTGACGATCACGGTCCGGTCGCTCGCGAGCTGGAAGAGGTCGCGGTCGGAGGTGACGACGACTGCGCTGCCCTTCCGCTTCTCCTCTGCGCGGACCGCGGCCGCAACGAAGTCGTCGGCCTCGTAGCCGGCCGCCTTCGCCGTCGCGAAGCCGAGGGCTCCCACGAGCCGCGGGAGCAGGTCGAGCTGCTCGATGAGAGAGTCGTCGAATTGGCGACCAGACTGATACGCCTCGAATGACTCGTGACGGTAGGTCGGCGCCGTCAGCGTGTCCCACCCGACGAAGACCGCCCGCGGCTCCTCCATCTCCCACAGCCGCAGGAGCATGTTCGTGAATCCGACGACGGCGTTCTTGTTGATCGACTTCGGCAGCGCGTGGTACGCGCGGTGCGCGAGCGAGTCCCCGTCGACGACTAGGAGCGGCCTGGGGTCAGACCCCGCCACGACTCCGTGACTTCTCATCCACAGCCGATGCACTGGTTGGGCCACGCCCGTCGAGTCCGCGAGCGGATCCAGTGCTCACGCCGTCACACTTCCGCGCGTCATTCGTTCCTGCTTCGACACGGGGTCTGACCCCGTGAAGAGGCGCAAACGTCACAGCGTCTCTTCGAGGGCACGGATGGATTCCATCAGCCGACCGGTGGCGATCTTCGACGCGTTGCGGATGTCCATGTCCTTCAGATCGTCGAGCTCGATCGGAAGGCCGTACGCGACCCGCAGAGGGCCCAACCGGCTCAGGCTCTCCGTGCCGCCGATCGCCGCGGGCACCAGCGGTACGCCGGCCTGCAACGCCACCCGCGCCGCGCCGGATCTCGGGCGCGCGCGATGACCCTTGTTGAGCATCTTCTTCAGCTTCCCCTTCCTCCGGCGAGTCCCCTCCGGAAAGATCGCGACCACCTCGCCGGCCTTCGCCAGCTCGACCGCCTTCTGGATCGCCTCCTCGTCGCCCAGCCCGCGCCGCACGGGGAACGCACCGGCGTTCGAGAGCGCCCACCGCAGCGGCGGATAGCGGTACATCTCCGACTTCGCCATGAAGCGCAGTTGGCGCTCGGGATAGAGCGGAATTCCGAGCGGCCAGGCGTCGAGATTCGAGTGGTGGCTCGCAGCCAGGACGTACCCGCCCTCCTTGGGGAGGTGCTCCTCACCTTTGCTCCGAAACCGGAACAGGCGCTTGATCGGGCCTGCGGTGAGGAGTCCGATCATGTGGTAGACCCGGGAGTGCACGGCGGCGCAGTATCACCTGTGCGGAGCAGGGCGACGCGGACACCCTTCGCTACGCTGCGGCGCGATGAAGACGCTGGTCATCGCTGAAAAGCCGTCCGTTGCGCGCGACATCGTCGCCGCGCTCCCCGGCAGCTTCGACGCGAACAAGGAGTTCTACGAGGGCGACGATTACGTGGTCACGTATGCCGTCGGCCACCTCCTTGAGCTCAATCCGCCCGAGGACTATGACGAGCGCTTCAAGAAGTGGCGGATGGACGACCTCCCGATCATCCCGGACGAGTTCAGGGTGCGGCCGCGCGATCCGAAGTCCAAGAAGCAGCTGAACGTGATCCACAAGCTGCTGAAGCGCGAGGATGTCGACCGCGTCGTGAACGCGTGCGACGCCGGGCGCGAGGGCGAGTTGATCTTCACGCACGTCTACGAGACTTCGGGCGTCGACAAGCCGGTCGACCGCCTCTGGATCTCGTCGATGACGAAGCAGGCCATCCGCGAGGGCTTTGAGAAGCTGCGCCCTGACGAGCAGCTCGAGCCGCTCCGCGAGGCGGCGCGCTCGCGCTCCGAGGCCGACTGGCTGGTCGGGATGAACGCGACCCGCGCCGCGACCATCCGCGGACGCGCTTGGGTCGGCGGCGTCGTCTCGATCGGCCGCGTCCAGACGCCGACCCTCGCGATGATCGTCAAGCGCGAGCGCGAGATCCAGGCCTTCGTGCCGGAGCCGTACTGGCTCGTCCACGGGAGCTTCGGTCCACGCTACCAGGGCATCTGGTTCGAGGGCGACGAGACGCGGCTGAAGGACGGTAAGCGCGCCGAGGAGATCGTCGAGAAGGTCAAAGGGAAGAAGGGCCGCGTCGAGTCGGTCGAACGCAAGGAGCAATCCGAGCGCGCGCCGCTCCTCTACGACCTGACCTCGCTCCAGCGCGACGCGAACCGCCGCTTCGGCTTCTCCGCCCGCCGGACGCTGAGCGCCGCACAGTCGCTCTACGAGGACAAGAAGGCGATCACCTACCCACGCACCAACTCGCGCTTCCTCTCCGGCGACCTCGTCCCGCAGCTGAAGCCGACGGCGGGAACCCTGCTCCCGATCCAGGAGTACTCAGCCGCCGCGCGCTACGTCATCGGGCTCGACCAGCTGCCGCTCGGTCGCGTCGTGAACGACGCGAAGGTCGACGACCACCACGCGATCATCCCGACGGACATCGAGCACGACGTGAGCTCGTTCAGCCCGGACGAGCGGCGCGTCTTCGACCTGATTGCTCGGCGGTTCCTCGCCGTCTTCCACCCGCCGGCGCGCTACGCGCGGACGACGATCATCACCGAGGTCATGGAGGAGCGCTTCCGCACTCGCGGCAAGGTGACGCTCGAGGCCGGGTGGCGCGGCGTCTACGGCGTCGAGGCCGACGACCAGCAGACCCAGAAGCAGGACGAGGACGCGGAAGGCGAGGGCGAGCTCCCGGCGCTCCAGCAGGGCCAGGAGGTCACGTGCGTCGAGGCCGAGAGCGAGGCGAAGGAGACGAAGCCGCCGCCGCGCTACACCGAGGCCACCCTGCTCTCGGCGATGGAGACCGCGGGCAAGCTCGTCGACGACGAGGAGCTGCGCGAGGCGATGAAGGAGCGCGGCCTCGGAACGCCGGCCACACGCGCGGAGATCATCGAGACGCTGATCCGCCGTGAGTACATCGAGCGGGTGAGCAAGGACCTCCAGCCGACGCCCAAGGGCCTCCAGGTCGTGACGATGCTCGAGGCGAACGCTGTCACCTCCCCGGAGCTGACCGGCGACTGGGAGAAGCAGCTCCGCGACATCGAGCACGGCAACGGCGATCGGGGTGCCTTCATGAGCGGAATCGCCGATTTCACCACGGCGACCGTCGAGGAGATTGCGAACCTCGACAAGGAGAAGCTCCGCCCCGAGCGCGCCGAGCTCGGCCTCTGTCCGCGCTGCGGCGCAGAGACCGGCGAGATCATCCGCGAGAACGCGAAGGCCTACGGCTGCACGAGCTGGAAGAGCCGTGAGGAACCGGGCTGCGGCTTCGTGATCTGGAAGCGCGTCGCGGGCCGCACTCTCACGCCTGAAGTCGCGCGCCAGCTGCTCGAGGAGGGCAGGACGCGCGAGGTCCTCTCAGGCTTCCGGTCGCGCGCCGGCAAGCCGTTCCGCGCGCGACTCGTGATGGACCGCGAGAGCGGCAAGGTCGAGTTCGAGTTCCCCGTCTCGCGCAAAAGGCAGGCCGAGGAGGGTGAGGAGGAGGAAACGAGGCCTCCAGAACCGAAGCCGGAGCCTGCCGCGGCTGAATAAAGACACCGCTCTGCGCGCCAAAAACAACCGAATCGCAACAAACCTTTGGCCGTTTGCTGCGTAATAGTGAGTGGGGGTTCCTCGAGACTCAGCACACTCAGACGGAATAGGGCGGAAGAAGCTCGCGTTTCTCCAACCGAACCCCGAAAGGAAGGGCGCGAGAGCCTGGAAAAACGAGGGATTCCAACACACAATGCGAAGGTTTGAGGTCCGACCAACCTCTTACAGTCAGCAGGTTGCCGCAAAGCACTGAAAGGACATAGAGAGCCGCTTTGACACAGCATCAGCTTCAGGAGCTCCTCGAGAGCGAACAGGCGCGTCCCTTCATCGAGCAGGGTGAGGAGCGCGGTCATATCGAGCCCGTAGAGCTCGAGGCCTTCGCCGTCGAGCACGATCTCGGCGAGGAGGAGATCGAGCAGCTCACGCGTGAGCTCGAAGCGATCGGCCTCGAGGTTCGCGAGGCGCGGGCCGAGAGCGAGAAGGCAGAGCAGGCGGCCCAGGCCGAGGCCGCGCAGCCCGATCCGGACGCCGTCGTCGGCTCGGCCGACAGCCTCCAGCTCTTCCTGGCCGACGTCGGCCGCCACAAGCTGCTCACCGCCGCCGACGAGGTGGCGCTCGCGAAGCGCATCGAGCGAGGCGACCTCACTGCCAAGCGGCACATGATCGAGTCGAACCTGCGGCTCGTCGTCTCGATCGCCAAGGGCTATCGCGGCCTCGGCGTTCCCTTCCTCGACCTGATCCAGGAAGGCACGCTCGGGCTGAACCGCGCCGTGGAGAAGTTCGACTGGCGCCGCGGATTCAAGTTCTCGACCTACGCGACCTGGTGGATCCGCCAGTCGGTGCAGCGGGCCGTCGCGAACCACGCGCGGACGATCCGCGTGCCCGTCCACGTCGTCGAGCGGCAGCAGAAGCTCTCCCGCGCCGCGCGCCGGCTCGAGGTCGAGCTCGGGCGCGAGGCGACGAAGGAGGAGCTCGCCGAGGCGACTGGGCTGCCGATGCAGCACGTCGACGAGGCGCTCGGCGCCGCCCACGCGTCGGTCTCGCTGAACCAGACGGTCGGCGCCGACGACGAGGGCGAGCTCGGCGATCTCTTCGCAGACCGCGAGGCTGCCGACCCGTTCGACGAGGCCGAGGAGTCGCTGCGCAAGCAGGGCATCCGGCGGGCGCTCGACGCGCTGCCGGAGCGCGAGCGGCGCATCCTGGAGCTCCGCTTCGGCTTCGAGGGCGAGCCCTGGACGCTCGAGGCGATCGGGCACGAGCTCGACCTGACGCGCGAGCGCGTCCGGCAGCTCGAGGCACAGGCGCTGGCGCGGCTGGCCGCACTGCGCGACTTGGCCGCGGTCTCAGCGAACTAGAGCATCCCCTCGCACGCGCGCGGCTACCGGACGGAAGTTCGCTACGTGATCTTGACGTCGAAGCCGATCAGGATCAGCGGCCAGAGCACGACCGCGAGGATCGCCGAGATCAGGCGCTTCGTGCGGTCGACGTTCTCGAGGTAGTCCTCGGAGTACGCCACGACGACGCCGATCACGAGGTAGACGACGAGCAGGAGGGACGTGCGGCGCATGCATCAGTCGTTCCCGGCTCCCGCACCCTCAAACGGCGCGAAACCGCGTTAACCTCTCTCGTGGTTCAGCGTCATAGTTTCCTAATCAGTGCGTATGGCCGCCACGGGGAGGCCGCAGCCGAAAGGAGCAACAAATTGAGGGGTAGGAGAGGTTTAGCGGCGTTGGTCGCCGTCTTGAGCACGGTATGCGTGCTCGGGACCGCGGGCGCCGCCACCAACACCACGTTTATCTACGCCGGCGCTGCGGATCCGACATATCTGGATCCCGCGATCGTGTCCGACGGAGAGTCCTTCCGGATCGCCAGACAGATCTTCGACACACTCGTCCAGCTCAAGCCGGGTACGACGAAGCTTCAGCCCGGGCTCGCCAAGAGCTGGCGCGTCAGCCGCAACGGCAAGATCTGGACATTCAGCCTCCGCCGCGGCGTGAAGTTCCACGACGGGACGGCGTTCAACTCGGCCGCCGTCTGCGCGAACTTCAACCGCTGGTACAACTGGACCGGTCCTTTCCAGGACGCGTCCGCAAGCTACTACTGGCGCCAGATCTTCGCCGGGTTCAAGCGCAACGAGGCGACCGGTGTGAGCAAGTCGCTGTACAAGAGCTGCCGCGGGATCGGCCGATACGTGGCGCGGATCACGCTCAACCGACGCTCGGGGCCGTTCATTCCGTCGCTGGTGCTGCCGGCGTTCGCGATGCAGAGCCCCACCGCGATGGCGAAGTACGGCGCGAACGAGGGCCAGTTGGCGTCGGGCACGTTCCGGCCGACCGGGACGTACGCGTTCAGCCATCCGACGGGCACCGGTCCGTTCAAGTTCACGTCGTGGACTGTCGGACAGCGCGTCGTGCTCGACCGGAACAACAGCTACTGGGGCAAGCGGTCGGCGATCGCCCGGATCATCGTCCGGCCGATCAGCAACAACACCGCGAGGTTGCAGGCGCTGCAGACCGGTGAGGTCAACGGCTACGACCTCGTCGCTCCGCAGGACATGCCCACGATCCGCAATAACTCCAAGCTGCGGCTGATCAACCGGCCACCGTTCAACGTCGCCTACGTCACGATCAACCAGGCGAAGCCGCCGATGAACAACGTCCTCGTGCGGCGAGCGGTGGCGTACGGCCTCGACCGGACCGGCGTCGTGAACTCGTTCTACGCGGGCCGCGCGACGGTCGCGCATGAGTTCATGCCGTCGGTGATCCCCGGCTACGAGCCGAAGGTGACGAAGTACTCGTTCAACCCTGAGAGGTCGAAGCAGCTGCTGCGGCGGGCAGGTCTGTCGCTGCCGGTGAAGATCGACTTCTACTGGCCGACGAACGTGTCTCGGCCGTACATGCCGAGCCCGAACCTGAACGCAGCCGCCTTCAAGGCGAGCCTCGAGCGCTCAGGGTTCGACGTCAATCTGGTGAGCGAGCCCTGGCGGCCGGACTACGTCAAGCACGTGAACGAGGGCGCCGGCGGCCACCTGAACATCATCGGGTGGACCGGTGACTACGCCGACGCGGACAACTTCGTCGGCACGTTCTTCCAGAGCAACAATCCGCAGTTCGGTCTCAGCGGCAAGGGAGCGCATGCAACGATCAAGAAGCTCCTGAACCAGGCCGAGGCCATGGTCAACACGGCCAAGCGGATCAAGCTCTACAAGCAGATCAACAAGCTGCTGGCGACGTACGTGCCGGCCGTGCCGTATGCACATTCGAGGCCCGGCGTCGGTGTCGAGCGCCGCGTGACCGGCTACAAGGCGAGCCCCGTCGGAACGGAGTCGTTCTACGGGGTCACCGTCGGAGGCCAGTAGGTCGTAGAGGAAACGCAGCCGGCGAGCGACTGAATGCTTCGGTTCGTCGTTCGCCGGCTGCTGCTCCTCGTACCGATCCTCATCGGGCTCTCGATCCTCGTCTTCGTGTGGATCAGGGCTCTGCCGGGAAGCCCGGCAGACTCGCTTCTCGGCGAGCGCACGACGCCTGAGCTCGTCAGGGAGTACAACGAGCGGTTCGGGCTCGACGACCCGGTGTACGTCCAGTACTGGCGCTACGTCAAGACGACGGCGCAGTTCGACTTCGGCGTCAGCATCGCGACGCACCGGTACGTCACCGACGAGATCAGGGAGCGATTTCCCGCCACGATGGAGCTCGCGTTCGCGGCCATGCTCTTCGCCACGTTCTTGGGGATTCCGCTCGGCTTCGTTGCTGCGAAGAGGTACGGGGGGCCGGTCGACCACGCGAGCCTGTTCGCGTCGTTAATCGGGGTTTCGATCCCGGTCTTCTTCCTCGCGATCCTGCTCAAGTACGTGTTCGCGGTGAGGCTCGGCTGGTTACCCAGCGTCGGTCGGATCGACGTCGAGAGCGACGTCGAGCACCCGACCAACTTCTACATTCTCGACGCGATCATCACCCGCGACTGGGCGACGCTGAAGGACGTCATTAGGCACCTGATCCTGCCGGCGATCGCCCTTGGCTCGATCCCGCTGGCGATCATCACGCGGATCACCCGCGCCTCGGTGCTCGATGTGCAGAACGAGGACTACGTGCGGACCGCGCGCGCGAAGGGCCTGCCGCCGCGAATCGTCGACCGGCGGCACATCCTCCGTAACGCCCTCCTGCCGATCTCGACGATCATCGGCCTCCAGGTCGGCCTGCTGCTCTCGGGCGCCATCCTCACCGAGACCGTCTTTGCCTTCCCCGGCATGGGCTCGTGGCTGCGCGACGCGATCTTCAACCGCGACTACCCCGTGCTCCAGGGCGGGATCCTCTTCCTGGCGTTCGTCTTCGTGATCGTCAACCTGCTCGTGGACATCTCCTACGCGATCATCAACCCGCGGATCCGGTACAGCTGATGTCGGTCGTCGAAGCCGAAGCCGTCGAAGTCCAGCTCGAGGCGCCGAGCGGCCTGTGGCGGGATGCCTTCCACCTGCTGATCCGGAATCCGGGCGCGATCGTCGGGTTCGTCTTCGTAGGGGTCTTCGTGTTCGCAGCGATCTTCGCGCCGCTGATCGCGACGCACGACGTGACCGAGCAGAACCTCCCGCTGATCGCGAACGGCTGCTGCCCCGGACCGTCGGCGGACCACTGGTTCGGCGTCGACCTGCTCGGGCGGGACGTGTTCTCGAGGATTGTCTACGGCGCCCGAGTTTCGCTGTTGATCGGCTTGGTGTCGGTCTCGATCGGGCTTGCGATCGGACTTGTCCTCGGCGCGACCGCCGGCTACGTCGGCGGGATCGTCGACTCCTCGATCATGCGCGTGATGGACGTGATGCTCGCGGTCCCCGGCCTGCTGCTCGCGATCGGGATCGTCGCCGCCCTCGGCCCGGGCCTGAAGGAGGTGATGATCGCCGTCGGGCTCGCGAACGTCCCCGTCTTCGCGCGACTGGTTCGCAGTTCCATCCTGGCGCAGCGCGAAGCGGACTTCGTCGTCGCTGCGAAGGCGGTCGGCGTCAAGCATCACTCGATCCTCTTCTCGCACATCCTCCCGAACGCGATCTCGCCGGTGATCGTGACCGCGACGCTCGCCATGGCGACGGCGATCATCGACGTGGCCGGGCTCGGATTCCTCGGCATCGGGCTGCAGGACCCCGACGAGACGCCGGAATGGGGGAGCATGCTCACCGAGGTGAACGAGTATCTGCAGACCGCGCCGTTCCTGGCGCTGATCCCGGGCACGGCGATCGTGATTTCCGTCCTGGGGTTCAACCTGATCGGCGACGGGTTGCGCGAGGCCCTCGACCCCAAGCTGCGGGGCCGCTAGGTGTCGATGCGTCAGCCGCTCCTCTCCGTCGAGGACCTCCACGTCCGCTTCTGGACCCGCCGCGGGACGATCCACGCCGTCAACGGGATCTCGTTCGACATTGCGCCGGGCGAGACGCTCGGCATCGTCGGCGAGTCAGGCTGCGGCAAGAGCGTGACCTCGCTCGCGATTCTCGGAATCCTCCCGCGTGCAGGGCGCGCGACCTCCGGCACGGCGATCTTCGACGGCCGCGATTTGCTGCATCTCTCCGATCACGAGCTACGGGGGGTCCGCGGCAAGGAGATCGCGATGATCTTCCAGGACCCGATGACGAGCCTGAACCCGGTTCTCACGATCGGGCGTCAGATCTCGGAGGCGCTGGAGACGCACTTCGGGATGAAGGGCAAGGCGGCCGAGCAGCGATCTGCAGAGCTGCTCGATCGGGTCGGGATTCCCGCCGCGAACAAGCGGGTGCGCGACTACCCGCATCAGTTCTCGGGCGGAATGCGGCAGCGCGCGATGATCGCGATGGCGCTCGCCTGCAAGCCCAAGCTGCTGATCGCCGACGAGCCGACGACGGCGCTCGACGTGACGATCCAGGCGCAGATCCTCGGCTTGCTCCGCGAGCTCGTGGCCGAGGAGAACGCAGCGCTCATCCTGATCACCCACGACCTGGGCGTCGTCGCCGGCATGTGCGAGCGGGTCAACGTGATGTACGCGGGGCTGTTCATGGAGACCGGCACCGCCGACCAGCTGTTCGCGCGGCCCCGGCACCCGTACACCGTCGGGCTCCTGCAGAGCATCCCGCGACTGGATGCTGCGCGGCGAGAGCGGCTCCATCCGATCGAGGGCACCCCGCGCGACATGCTCCGG
>DATFQN010000018.1:0-5161 GCA_035264165.1 Gaiellaceae bacterium | reverse complement strand
GGCTCGACCCTGGCGGCGACCGACAAGCCAACCGAGCACTCCACATGATCGCCGTCTGCCGCCTCCGCTACTGCCAACGCACCCGGGCCTACGCCACCAAGCGCACCGCCGACGGACTCAACAAACGCGAGATCCTCCGCTGCCTCAAGCGCTACATCGCCCGCGAAACCTTCCACACCCTCCGAGCCGACCTCGAAGCCCTCGACAGCACTTGACGTCTATAGGAACGCCTCCCAGTTCCAAAACGCCGTCTCTTAGCGCTGGAGGGCCGCAGATCGCTTGCACCACGCCCGCCATGACTGGGAGATGCACACAACAGTCACTTGACACACGGCCTCACACGGAGGCGTCACAGCGTGCCCGAATGACGGGGCGCGACTCATTCCTGCTTCCTGTGCTATGTCGCTTCAGGATGCGGCGGCAAGCGACCTCGGTCTCTTCGCGGTGCCACGGCGAGCGCCAGTGCGAACTTGCTCCGGGAGTTGATACCTGGTATACATACTCAGTATGATCGTCGGAATCCATTCATGAGCGTCCCCCACTCCCTTCTCGCCCTTCTCAGCGAAGGGCCAAAGTACGGCCTGCGGCTGCAGAACGAGTTCGAGTCCCGGACGGGCGAGGTCTGGCCGCTGAACGTCGGGCAGGTGTACACGACTCTGCAGCGCCTCGAACGAGACGGGCTCGTCGAAACCGATGGGGTGGGCGAGCGGCAGAAGCGTTACCGGATCACCGCCGCGGGCGCCCGCGAGCTTTCCGACTGGCTGCGCAGTCCGCCCGAGCTCGTCCCTCCGCCGCGCGACGAGCTCGTGATCAAGGTGTTGGTCGCGCTACAGATCCCCGGCATCGACGTGCACGAGATCCTGCAGGTACACCGCCGCCACGTGATCGAGGTGATGCAGCGGTACACGCGCATCAAGGCGGAGGCCGCGGAGGATGACGTCCCGTTGGCGCTCGTCGCCGACGCCGAGCTCTTCCGGCTCGAGGCGATCGTCCGCTGGCTCGACGCCGCCGACGTCCGCTTGAAGCAACTGCCCTCCCCGACACCGTCCCCGGTGGACGACGTTCCTCTCGAACCAACTCGGCCTCTGGAGGTCTCGCAATGACGAGCGTACTCGAACTGCGACAGGTATCGAAGGTCTACGGCTCCGGCCCGACTGAGGTGGACGCGCTCAGCGAAGTTGACGTCTCGGTCGAGCGCGGCGAGCTCGTGGCCGTGATGGGGCCGAGCGGCTCCGGCAAGAGCACGCTCTTGACGATCGCCGGCAGCCTCGAGGACGCGACGAGCGGCGAGGTGCTCGTGGACGGAATCGATCTCGCGACCGTTTCGCGCTCGGATCGAGCGAAGATGCGACGCCGGTCGATCGGCTACGTCTTCCAGGACTTCAACCTGCTCCCGGGGCTAACCGCGATCGAGAACGTCAGCCTGCCGCTCGAGCTCGACGGCGTCCGGGCGAAGGCCGCCCAGACGACCGGGATGAAGGCGCTCGAGGAGCTCGACGTCGCCGAGCACGCGGATCGCTATCCGGACGAGCTCTCGGGTGGCGAGCGCCAGCGTGTTGCGATCGCCCGTGCGATCGTCGCTGAGCGCGGGTTGCTGCTCGCGGACGAGCCGACCGGCGCTCTCGACTCCGTAAACGGCGAGGTGGTCATGCGCCTGCTGCGGGCGGCGACCGAGCGGAGCGTCGCGGGCGTCGTCGTCACTCACGAGGCGCAGCTGGCCGCGTGGGCCGACCGCGTCGTCTTCCTGCGCGACGGCCGGGTCGTCGACCAGACCGGAGCGCTTCCAGGTCCGGAGTCGCTTCTTGCAGCGGGTGATCGGCGATGACGGCGCTCGCTCACCAACCGGCGCTCCGAGGCCGAGCGAACGGCGGCGTCGCCGCGCGCCGCGCAGTGATCCGCTGGGCCGGACGCATGTTCCGGCGCGAATGGCGCCAGCAGATCCTCGTGGTCACGCTCCTCACCGTGGCGGTCGCGGCTGCGATCGGGAGCATCACGATCGTCCGCAACACGGGCCCTGGCGACGATGCCGAATTCGGCACGGCCAATACCCTGCTGAACTTCGACGCCTCGGATCCGCAGGAGCTCGAGGCCGGACTGGCCGCCGCCCAGAGGTCGTTCGGGACGATCGACGCCATCGCTCACCGCTCGGTCGCCGTCCCCGGGGGCGTCGAGACCGTGGACTTCCGCGCGCAGGATCCGGACGGCCCGTACGGCGGCGTGCTCCTCGCGCTCGGCGAAGGCAGCTACCCCAAGAGCCCCACCGAGGTCGCGGTCACCGACGGTGTGGCCGAGCTCCTGCAGGTCGACATCGGGTCGTCCCTGACACTCGAGGGGCAGCGGTGGACGGTTGTCGGGATCGTCGAGAACCCGCGCGAGCTGAGCGAGGAGTTCGCGCTCGTCTCGCCCTCGTCAGACTTCGCCGCCGGCCGTGTCGCGGTCCTCGTCGACGCGAGCGAGGAGGCGGTTGATTCCTTCTTCGGGCGCGGGCCCAACGCCCCACCGGCCTTTGCGGGGGCCCAGAGGCGAGGAAACGACTTCTCGGACGCGCCGCCGCTGGCCATGCTCTCGGTGGCCACCGTCTTCCTGCTGCTGGCGTCGCTCGTTGCCGCCGCCGGCTTCGCGGTCGTCGCGCAGCGCAGGCTGCGGCAGCTCGGGATGCTCGCTGCCATCGGCGCCACCGAGAAGCAGCTGCGACTCGTTCTGCTGGCCAACGGCGCCATTGTCGGAGCGATCGCCGCCCTCGTCGGGGTGACCGTGGGTCTCGCCGCCTGGTTTGTCTTCGCGCCGACGCTTGAGTCGGCGGTCGATCACCGCATCGACCGGCTGAGCCTGCCGTGGTGGCTGATCGCGACGACGATCCTGCTAGCCATCGTCGGGGCGACGGCGGCCGCCTGGTGGCCTGGGCGAGCGGCGGCTCGCCTCCCCGTCATGCTCGCGCTCTCGGGACGACCGCCGAGGCCCAGACCCGCGCGGCATGCGGCGATCGCGGCCATCGCGCTGCTCGCGGTCGGCATCGCCTGCCTTGCGCTTTCGGATCGAGAGCGCGAGCTGCTCATCATCGCCGGGATTGTGGCGACCATCCTCGGCTGCCTCCTCCTCGGTCCGCTCGCCATTCGCATCTTCTCTGGCCTGGCAGGACGCGTGCCGATCGCGCCGCGATTGGCGCTCCGAGATCTCGTCCGCTACCAGGCCCGGTCAGGTGCCGCGCTGGCGGCGGTCACGCTGGCCCTCGGCATCGCGGCGACCGTGGTCGTCGTCGCCTCGGCCGAGGCGGCGGAGGCGGCGAATCAGCCGATCAATCTGTCCGACCAGCAGATCCGCGTCTACCTAGGCCCGCGTGACGCTCGGGACTTGACGCCCGTCGACGTAGCCGCGCGGCTCGAAACCCTGACCACCCGCGTTCGTCAGATCGCCGCCCAGCTCGACGACGCGACGGTGGTTCCGCTCCGCAAGGCGTATCAGCCGGGCGCCACCGGCCCTGTCGTCGGCGACACCGCTGTGTATGCCCCGGTGGACCTCACCAGGCGAGAGCCAGGCGGGCGCATGTTCAAGGGGGTAGGGCAGCTCTACGTCGCCACGCCTGCGCTGCTTCGATACCTCGGGATCGATCCGTCGTCGGTCGATCCAGGAACGGACTTCCTCGTCGACCCCAGCGTCCGGACGCGCGGGCTCTTCATTCCGAGCTTCACGAGCCGCGATGGGGTCGCGGTGACCAACGTGCAGAGGGTCGACACCGACCGGCGCCTCCTCGGCAACCCACAAGGCGAGGGTACCGCTGGGCTGAAGCCGGCGTTCATCACGCTCGACCACGTTCGTCGCTCCGGCTGGGGTTCCGTCCCGGCCGGCTGGATCGTCGAGTCGACCCGGCCCCTGACGAGTGAGGAGATCGCCGATGCCCGCAAGCTCGCGGCCGACGTCGGCCTCACCATCGAGGTTCAGCGCGAGGACAGCTCCAACGCGAGGATCATGGCCATCGCAACGGGGGCCGGCGCGCTGCTGGCGCTCGCCATCCTCGCTCTGACGGTCGGACTGATCCGCAGCGAGAGCGCCGGCGACCTCCGCACGCTGACTGCGACCGGAGCCACTGCGCGTATCCGCCGCACGCTGACGGCCACGACGGCGGGCGCGCTCGCCCTTCTCGGCGCGTTGCTCGGCGTCGGGGGCACCTACATTGTTCTCTCGGCGACGTACCACGACGACCTCGGCTATCTGAGTCACGTGCCTGTGCTCTGGCTCATCCTCGCCGTCGTCGGCATGCCGATGGCGGCCGCCGGCGCCGGCTGGCTCGTCGCCGGCCGCGAACCACCCACGATTGCCCGGCCCGTCATCGAATGACGAGTGCACAGCTGTTAAGCCAACAATCGCTGTCGATTCCACGCTTACAGGCTGGAGGGTATGGAGCGTTTATGGAGCCGAGCGGTCGCAAACGGTGGCAACCGGCCGCAAATGGGACAGCCGCGAAAACGGCTCACAGACGCGAAAACCGTTGCCCTGGGTTGCCACCGGTTGCCGCGACCCCAAAATGGTAAGGAGGGCGTTTGCCGTGGGCTGCCACCCGTTGCGGGAGGTCCCCTCCCTGCGAGGGAGGAGGTCGATCCCTGTTGGGATCATCGAGCGGGTCTACTTCTTAGCGCAGTCCGGGCATGGGCACTGGTCGCAGCCGGTGCATGCCTCACGGATCATAGGCGCATTTTAGCCACCAGACGATCCAGGCGATGCGCTGCGGTCCAACCCGTTCTACGTGGGTGGGCTCGACGCCGCGATCGAAATCGCGCTCGAACTCGACGAGGACGACCGGCGCCGCCGGGTCGAGCGCATGGCGGGCCGCGGTGGCGCGTCGCGACGCCTACGGGTGGACGGAGCAGGAGCTCGAAACGATCCGGGAAGCGCGTATGGCAGCCTGACGGTCGAGACCGTCTGATCATCGCCGACGAGCGACGCCTCTACGTGCTCTCGCTTTCTGGTTCCGGCGCGATGACATCCGGTTCTTCGGGCAGGGTGCCCGGGTCCGGTGGCGTCACGCCGCCGCCTTCCTCCTCCGGCATCGTCTCCGGCTCCTCCGGCTCCTCCGGCTCCTCCGGCTCCGGCTCTGACTCCGGGCGCTCACGCTCTGGCTCTTGCGCGGAAGTCGACATCTGAACCTCCTTCATTCTCGGGTGAG
>DATFQN010000017.1:0-21099 GCA_035264165.1 Gaiellaceae bacterium | reverse complement strand
CAGTCGGAACGAATCCTTTCGCGTCTACGGAACCACATTTTAGCCGGGGCCTGCGGCGTACAAACCGCGCCGCTTGATCTCTCGCGCCACGAGCGGCGGTACGACGCCGTCGATCGACTCTCCAGCGGCCACTCTGACGCGGATGTCGCTCGAGGAGATCGGACGCTGGTCTATCTCGAAGATCCTCACGCCCTCTCCAGGTGCGGGCTGCCCTGGCCGCGTCGCGACCGCGATCGGGATCAGGCGCTTCACCTCGTCGGGCTCTCGCCACGTGTCGAACGCCGCCCACTGGTCGGCGCCGATCACGAGCACCGCGTCCTGCGGCCGCTCCGCGCGCAGCAAATCGACCGTAAATGGATGGGGATCGAGTCGCACGTCGGCCGCCGGCAGGTCCTGAAACGCCAGCCGCGCAAGCGCCAATCGCGTCTGCGCGTCGGCGACGGTGGGCTTGTGGCCCGGCTGTTCCGACACGAGCACGAGCACGCGCTCCACACCCAGCTCGCGCAACGCGCCTTCCGCGAGCGCCAAGTGGCCAAGGTGCGGCGGGTCGAAGGCCCCGCCGAGGATCGCCGTCGTCAGAGCGTCACCGTCTCGTCGCCGATCTCGACCTCGGCGCCGGGTTTCGCGCCCACAGCCCGCAGGGCCTCCTCGAGCGCGTCGCGCTCCGGCGGCGAGCCCACGACCCGGAACCCGCGCTCGGTCCGGAAGATCCGATACGCACCGCGCCCCTCGGGCCGCCGGGGCCGGTAGTCGAGGAAGTCGACCATCCCGTCCTCCGCAGGCGTCTCCGGCTCGACCGGAGCCGGACACAGCTCGAATAACGCCCGCTTGAGCTCGTCGATGCCCTCGCCGGTCGCGGCCGAGGTTCTCACCACCCGCAGGACGCGCGGATCGTCCGACGCGAACGACGGCGCCGGCGCGATGTCGACCTTGTTCAGCACGACGATCTGCGGGAGCTGCTCCAATCCTGCGCCGTACTCGCTCAGCTCTCGGTCGATCGTTGCGAAGCGCTCGCCGGCATCACCTTCGGACGCGTCGATCACGTGGACGAGCAGCCGCGCCCGCTCGAGGTGCGCGAGAAACTCGTGTCCCAGCCCAACCCCTTCGCTCGCGCCTTCGATCAGCCCCGGGACATCGGCCACCGTCAGCTGCCGCCCATCGGGCGCATCCACCGTCCCCAGCACCGGCGCGAGCGTCGTGAAGGGGTAGTCGGCGACCTTCGGCTTTGCGTTCGAGATCCGGCGCAGCAGCGACGACTTGCCCGCGTTGGGCAGCCCGACCAATGCCGCGTCCGCAAGCAGCTTCAACCGCAGCTCCAGCTCCGCCTCCTCGCCGGGCATGCCCACCTCGGCGAAGCGGGGCGCCTGGCGCGTCGGCGTTGCGAACCGCTTGTTCCCGCGGCCGCCGGTGCCGCCGCGCGCAACGACGACTCGAGACCCGGGCGCCGCAAGGTCGGCGATCAGCCGCTCCCCGTCGAACACCTGAGTACCCGCGGGTACGGGCAACTCGACGTCGGCCCCGTCCGCTCCATGCTTTCCCGCCCCGCGGCCGTGGGCGCCCTTTTCGGCCCGGTACACGCGCGGCGCCTGGAACTTGGCTAGATCGCGGCGGTCGGGGTCGGAGACGAGGATCACGTCGCCGCCACGGCCTCCATCGCCGCCGTCCGGCCCGCCCTTGGGCACGTACTTCTCGCGGCGGAAGCTCAGCGCGCCGTGTCCGCCCCGCCCAGCCTGCACGCGAAGGCGGGCCCGGTCGTGGAACACCGGTCTAGGAGATCTCGGGCTCGCCGACGACGATCGTCCGGCGATCGCCGCTGCGGTTGAACTGCACGCGCCCGTCGCGCGTCGCGAAGATGGTGTCGTCGCGGCCGAGGCCGGCGCCCGGGCCCGGGCGGAAGCGCGTGCCGCGCTGCCGCACGAGGATCATCCCTGCACGCACGTCCTGGCCGTCGAAGATCTTCACCCCGAGCCGCTTCGCCTCGGAGTCGCGGCCGTTCCGTGAGGAGCCAAGTCCCTTCTTGTGTGCCATTTAACTCTCGTCCTTTGCCTTTGCCTGTGTCCTCGTCCTCGACGCCGTCGTCCGCTTCGGCTTCTCGTCCGCCGTCGCCTTCTTCGCCGCCGACGTTGCGCGCCTGGCGCCGATCGACTCGATCTGGATCTGCGTCAGCTTGCTGCGGTAGCCGGTGTGGCGCCGGTAGCCCGTCCGGCGACGGTACTTGCCGATCCTGATCTTCTCGCCCTGCACGTGTCCCAGCACCTTCGCGGTCACGGGCTGGCCCTTGGGCGCGATTTCGGCCTTGCCGTCCCCGCCGGCGAAGATCACGTCCGGCTTGAACGTCTTGTTCTCGTCGAGCGCGAGCCGGTCCACGAGCAGCTTCTCGCCCTCGCGGACGATGTACTGCTTGCCACCGAGCTTGATGATCGCGTAACCGGCCATGACAAAACGCGGGCTCGACCCGCGCGGCGGATCAGTCTACCAGCGGTTTTTCGGCTTCAGACGGCTCGGCTTGAGCCGCCGAGGCGGGCTTCTTGCGCCTGCGTCCACCGCGGCTGCCGCGGCGCGTGCGCTTCTTCTTCGGCGCCGCCGCTGCTCCCTCGTCCGGCTCGCCGTTGGCCGAGGTCGCGCCGAGGTCGGGATCCGGCACGTGGATCAACACGGGCGTCTCCGCCGGCTCGCCGTTGTCGGCCGCAGCCTCGACGGGAGACGCCTCCATGGACTGCGCTGCCTCGGCCGGCTTCTTCTTCCGCCGGCGCCCGCCGCGCGAGCCCCGACGCGTCTTCTTCTTCTTCGGGGGCGCCTCCTCTGCCGGCTGGTCCGCCTGAGGCTCGTCTTCGGCGACGGCCTCCTCCACTTCCTCGACCACCGCCGCCTCGGCCTTCGGCTTCGCCGAACGTGAGCGCCGCGCCCGCGTCGGCTTCTCGGCCAGCGCCTCCGCCGTGATCGGAGCCTTCGACTCGTCGGCGGAACCGACGAGCTCGGCGTATGCCGTCCCGTCGCCGATTCTCGTGATCCGCGCCTTGACGCGCTTTCCGACCATTCCCGCCGCGGCCGCGACACAGACGGTGAGTTCACCCTCCTTCGCGACGCCCGCGCTACGGTCGTGCAGCCCGATCTCGACGAGCTTGACCTGGCGCTCCTGGCCCTCCTCGAACGGGCTCTCCGGCTGCAGCTTCGCGACCGGCCCGCGCTCGAGCTCCTTGAAGTGGTCGGTCGGGACGTCCTCTCGACCGACGACGAAGAAGCGCCGGCGCGTCCGCTCCTCGATCGCCGAGAGCCGAGCCGCGGCCGGGCCGATCAGGATCGCCGCCACGTGAGCGTTGAGCTCGACCTTGAAAGCACCGGTGCGTGATCCCGCGGCGAGGGCCCGCAGCTTGCGCTCGGCCTCGACCGCGGCGGAGGTTTCCGACACCACCGTCCCGTCGCCGTCGCAGACCGGGCACCGCTTGGTGAGGATCTCGCGCGGCCCGTGGGCGACGTTCTGCCGCGTCATCTCCACCAGGCCGAGCGGCGAGATCTCGACCACGTAGGTCTTCGTCCGGTCGCGCTCGAGCTCGGACTTGAGGGCATCCTCGACCGCCTCGCGGTTCTTCGGGTTCGCCATGTCGATGAAGTCGATGACGATGATGCCGCCGATGTCGCGCAGCCGCAGCTGGCGGACGACCTCCTTCACCGCTTCGAGGTTGTTCTTCGTGATCGTGTCCTCGAGCCGCTGCCCAGAGCTCTTCGAGCGTGAGCCGACGAAGCGGCCGGTGTTCACGTCGATGACTGTGAACGCCTCGGCGTAGTCGAAGATGAGGTAACCGCCCGACGGAAGGTCGACTCGCCGCGAAAGCGTCGACCGGATCTCGTCCTCGACCCCGAGCTCCTCGAAGAGCGGCGTCTTGCCGCTGTGCTTGTGGACCTTCTCCGCCATGTGCGGCGAGGTCTTCTTCAGGTAACCGACGATCCGCTTGTAAGTCAGGTCGTGGTCGACGACGGCCCGCTCGAAGTCGTTGGTGAACAGGTCGCGGATGACGCGCAGCGGCAGCTCCGCCTCCTGGTAGATGGGCGCCGGAGTCGGCACCTCCTTCGCCTGGTCCTGGATCGTCTTCCAGAGGCGCTCGAGGAAGTTGATGTCGCGCTCGATGTCCTCAGCCGATGCGCCCTCGGCGGCGGTCCGGACGATCAGGCCGCCCTGCTTCGGCGCCACCTGCTTGAGGATGTCGCGCAGCCGAGCGCGCTCCTCGTCCGGGAGGCGCCGGGAGACTCCGGTTCCCTCTCCGCTCGGGACGTAGACGACGAAGCGGCCCGGCAGCGAGATCTCGGTCGTCAGCCTCGCGCCTTTCGACTTCATCGGATCCTTGACAGCCTGCACGAGGATCTCCTCGCCCCGGCTGAGCAGGTCCTGGATCTTCCGGCCATGCCGGCGGCCCTCGAGCTCGGGCGTCACGATCTCGTCGACGTAGAGGAAGCCGTTCTTCTCGAGGCCGATCTCGACGAACGCGGCCTCCATGCCCGGCAGCACGTTGTCGACCGTGCCCTTGTAGATGTTCCCGGCGATCGAGCGGCTCTCGTCACGCTCGAGGTAGACCTCCGCGACCTGGTCGTCCTCGAGCACCGCGACGCGCTGCTCGGCGACGTCGACCGAGATGACGAGCTCGCGCTTGGCGGGCGGCCGGAGCGTCCGCGGCGTTGCCGTGCGGCGACGCGACGTACGCGCCTGGCGGTCGCTTCGGCGGCGGGGCTTCTCCTCCGCGCGACGCGGCTTCTCCTCCGCGCGGCGCTGCTTTTCCTCCGTCCGCTCGGCGCCTTCGGCCGGCTTGCGCCGACTTCTCCCGCCACGGCTACCGCGGCGGCGGCGCTTGCGAGTCTCGGTTTGCTCTGCGCCCGCGTCTTGCGCGGGTAGGGTCGTTACGGATTGCTCGGGCTCGGCCCGCTCCTGGGCGGATACAGGCTCAGATTGGCGCTTCTTGCGCCGAAACCATTGCAGCAAGTGAAAACTCCTTCTGATGTGTCGCGCGCGCGAAGCGCGGCTTCAGAGCGCGCCGCGCGCAGCGAGTGATTCCTAGAAAAGTCGTGCATAAGCATTGCACCCAGGCTAGCAGCAGGCCCGGCGCTCTCAGGCGGCGGCCGGGCGAAGCTTGGCGCGACGGGTGCGAATTGCCCGCAGCCGCTGCGAGAGGCGGGCCCAGGCCCAGGGCTCGACCTCGAGGTAGCGGACCGCGTTCTGCCCGCGCGTGGCGGCGAGATACTCGAACCAGGCATCGGCCTCTTCGATCAGCAACAGCTCGTGTGGATCCCGCTTCGCTGGCATCTATGCCGCGATGCTAGGACCCCCGTCGGACGGATCTACCGTCGCCGGATCGCGATCGCTTGGAGCACCCCGATCGCGAGCAGGTTCGTGACCATCGCGGAGCCGCCGACGCTCACGAACGGGAGCGGGATCCCGGTGATGGGTGCGATCCCGATCGTCATTCCCACGTTCACGAAGATCTGGAAGAGGAAGCCGAAGACGATCGCCCCGGCAGCAGTGGCGCAGAAGGGGTCCCGCGCAGTCGCGATCACGCGGATCCCACGCCAGAGCAAGAGTAGGTAGAGCAGGAGCAGGAGCGAGACGCCGACGAAGCCGCGCTGCTCGGCCAGCGACGCGAAGACGAAGTCGGTGTGGTGCTCGGGCAGGTAGTCGAGGTTCGTCTGCGTCGCGCCCGCAACGCCACGACCGGTCGGGCCACCCGAACCGACCGCGGTGATCGACTGGTTGATGTTGTAGCCCGCGCCCTGCGGGTTCTCGCTTGGGTCGAGGAAGGCTGTGATCCTCGCGCGCTGGTACGGGGCGAGGATGTCGATTCCGAGCGAAGGTGCGAACCAGAGAACCGTAGCCCCGACGATCGCGGCGACGGCGGCGAGGACTCCGAGGTCGCGCCAGCGCGTCCCGGCGAAGAAGAGGGCCGCGGCGAGGATCGCGCCGTAGACGAGCGCCGTGCCGATGTCCGGCTGCATGAAGACGAGCAGGGTGGGCACCGCGGCGGCCCCGACGGCGGTGGCGGTCGTCCGCCACTCGCCGATCCGGCGCGCGCGTCCCGCCAGCAGCCCGGCCAGGAACAGCGCCAGCAGCAGCTTCGCGAACTCGGAGGGCTGGAAGCGGAAGAACCCGATGTCGATCCAGCGCGTCGAGCCGCGGACGTCGGCGCCCGCAACCATCACGACGAGCAGAAGGAAGACCGCGAGCGCATAGATCACCTTGCGGTAGCGCCGGTAGTAGTCGGGGTCGACGAGCACGACCGCGGCCATTCCGACGAGGCCGACGACCGCGAAGATCGTCTGACGCACGACGTAGAACTCCGCGTCACCGGGCACGTCGTGGCGCGTGATCCCGTCGATCGCCCAGAGCCCGAAGGCAACAAGGCCGGCGAGCGCGGCGAACAGGATCCAGTCGAGCCGCCGCAGGAAGCCGACGACACCGGTTGCCTCGGCCTTCCGGCGCCGGATGCGCGGAGCGAGAGGTGCGGCGTAATCAGTCACTGGGCACGTAGGTCTGGCTCGTCGCTCGCTTGCTGAAGTAGCTCTCGAAGACCTTGAGCGCTGCGGGCGCCGCCGCGGTCCCGCCGTGGCCGCCGTTCTCGATCACGACGCAGACGACGAGCTCAGGCGTCGCGTCGGTGGGCCCGTAGCCGCACCACCACGACTGGTCCATCATGGTGTTGTAGGAGCCGACGTCGACAGACTTCTCGGCCGTACCGGTCTTGCCCGCGATCGGAACAGGGAAGCTCCCGAAGACGCCGGACGAGGTGCCGTAGCTCGCGTGCGTCGCTAGGTAGAGCCCCTCGCGAACCGCGCGGAGCTCGGCCGGGTGGATGTTGACCGCGTGCGACGGCGGCGAGAACACGGTCAGCGCGGCGCCGCGATTCCCGGGCTGCTCGATGCTGGAGACGACGTGCGGCGTCACGAGCTTCCCGCCGTTCGCGATCAGGGCATAGAAGCGCGCCATCTGCAGCGGTGTCACGAGCAGGTCCTTCTGGCCGATCGCGAGCTGCACCGAGTCGCCGGACTTCCAGAGCTTGTCGATCTCGCTGGTGAAGGTCTTCTTCCGCCATTGCGGCGTCGGGAGCAGGCCGGGATCCTCGCCGCCCAGGTCGAGCCCCGCCGCCTTGCCGAACCCGAACGCCGCGGCCCACTTCTGGAAGGGGCTGCCGTACTGCGCCGGCAGGTTGTAGAAGTCGAGACCCAGTTGGTAGAAGTACGTGTCGCACGACGCGGCGAGCGCGGTCGGCAGCGTCATCGACTCGTTGATGTACGGGTTCCAGTTGTTGAACGTCGTGCCGTCGATTTCCATCGAGCCGGTGCAGGCGAGCGGGCTGTAGGCGGCGACCAGCCGCTCCCGCATCGCGGCGAGCGCCGTCACCGGCTTCCACGTCGAGCCCGGCGGGTAGCGGCCCGCGATCGCCCGGTTCAGACCGGGGTAGTTCGCCTGCTCGGCAGCGTGCTGGTCGAGGAGCGGCTTGAGGTCGCGTTGCTTCGGCTTGCCGACGTAGAGCCTTGGATCGAACGTGGGGTTGGAGGCGAGCGCGCGGACGGCGCCTGTGCGCGGGTCGAGCGCGACGATCGCGCCGCCGTTCGCGTTCCACGCGTCGTTGTCGCGCGCGACCCTGATCCCGTACTCGAGCGCGCTCTCGGCGGCGCGCTGGAGCTTGACATCGAGCGTCGTTCGGAGCGCGAGCCCGTGCGTCCAGTAGTCGCTGAAGCGCGGGCGGCCGCGCGGTCTGCCCATCGAGTCGACCCGGAGCTGCGCAAGCCCGGCGCGACCGCGGAGGTAGCGGTCATATGCCGCCTCGATCCCGCTCTGCCCGACATGGTCGCCGTTGCGATACCGGCGGCTCTTGACCTGCTCGGGCGTCACCGCGCCCACGTGTCCCAGGAGCTGGGCCGCCAGCGGCCCCTTCGCGTAGTTGCGCAGGTAGGTCCGCTCGATGGTGACGCCTGGAAACTCGCTGCTGCGCTCCTTCAGATACACGACGGCGCCCTTGGGCACCCCTTCGGCGAGCGTCACCGGCTTCAGCGGATCAGCGCGACGCTGCTCGCGGAATGTCTGCTGCAGCTCCGCGACTGGAATGGCGAGCACTCGGCTCAGCTCCCGGAAGACACGAGGCCGATCGCGGCGCGGAACGCTCGCCGGCCAAATCCGCACGACCTGCGCGACCTGGTTCCCGACGATCAGGCGGCCTTTGTAGTCGTAGATCTGGCCCCGTGGCGCCTCGATCCGCAGCGTTCGCAGCTGGTTGTTCTGCGCGGCGGTGAGGTAGCGCTCCCCGGCGAGCACCTGCAGTGCCCAGAGCCGGAAGAAGAGCACGGCGAAGGCAAAAAGTACGACCGCCCCGAGAACGCCCAGCCGCAGCGCGAGCTGCGGGGTCATCCGGTACGGGCCTTCGACGCGCGGGTCGCGCGGGAGGAAGCGCGTCCGGGGGGTCGCCGGGATGCGCGTGATCGTCGCCATCAGTTGGTGCCGAACTCCACTTCCATCGCCGGTCGCGCGCCCGCACGCGCAAAGAGCCGGCGGCAGAGCGCGTAGACGGGGATCGTCAGGATGAGGTTGAGCAGGATCTCCGCCGGCAGCGCGTCTACGAGGCCGGATCGGGCCGAGACGGGATCGCCGACGAGGTAGTGCATGCCCAGGCCGCCCAGCGCGTAAAGCACCGTCACGACCCCGATCGCGAGCACCGGTGCGTGCACGCGGTCGCGGCCGGTCGTCTCGCCGTAGCGGCCGATCCAGTAGCCAGCGAGCGTCAGGAGCAGCGAGCTGAGGCCGAGCGTCTCGAGGCTCGCCGCGTCGAGCAGGAAGCCGGCGTAGAAACCGGTCACGGCGCCGAACACCGCGCCGCGCAGCAGCGCGATGGCCGTGAGCGTGACGAGCAGCAGGTCTGCACTGCCGCCGCCGGGCTCGACCGTGGAGACGATCGCCGCCTGCAGCACGACGACGACGAAGATGACGACACCTGCCTTGACGACGTCCGCCAGCATCAGCGGTCCTTCGGGACCATGACCAGGACGAGGCTCACCGAGGAGAAGTCCGCGAGCGGCTCAACCTGGATCGACTGGTAGATGTCGATGTCGCTGCGGCCGACTCGCTTCACGATCCCGACCGCGATGTTCTTCGGGTAGAGCGACGGTAGCTGGCCCGCGCGGCGCCCGGCCGTGTAGATCAAGTCGTTCTTCTCGACGAGCTTGTCCTTGGGCACGAGGTCGAGGATCAGGCTCTCCCCCGCGCCCTGGCCGTGGCTGATGAGGCCGTAGGTCTCCGTCTGCACGTCGTACGCGGAGACCGCAAACTCGCCGTCGGTGAGCAGGGTCACCTGCGCGCTTCGCGGGCTCGTCTTCGAGACGTTTCCGACAAGGTGGCCCGCGCTGTCGACGACCGGGTCGTTGACGCGGACGCCGTCGACGCGACCGGCGGCGACGACGATCTTCTCCTGGAACTCGTTGAGCCTGTGGTACGTGACCTCGGCGGCGATCGCGTCGTAGTCGCGCGGGAACGTGGGGCCGGACTTGTAGCGGAGCGCCTGGCGCAGCTCGACGTTCTCGCGCGCCGCGGTGATGTTCTGGCTCGCCTGCTGCTCGAGCCGCGTGATGCGCTCCTTCAGCTTCTCGTTCTCCGACTTCGCGTGCATGAAGCCCGAGAGCCAGCCGTAGGCGTCCTGGAACGGCCGCGCGACGCGCTCGGCGCCGACCTGGAACGGATGCAGGACTGTCGCCACGCCGCCCTGGGCGTCGTGCAGCGTTCCGTTCTCAGACTCGCGGAAGTAGCCCGTGATCAGAGCCAGCGAGAGGGCGACGAGGACGCCCGCGACGATGCGACGACGGAGCGCAGCCGCCGACCGCGTCGATGAGTACGCCGGCGAGGCGGCGCGCTGAACCGTCGAGCCCAGTGCCGCCAGCCGCAGGGAGCGGTTACGTGGCACGGGAGATCAGTTTAGGAGACTGCACGGAAGGGACTGCAGTTGGGCTAGCGCCGGTAGCCGTTGCGGCTCTTGGCGCTCTTCGAAGTCCGCTGCATCACCTCGAGCAGCTCGAGGCTGCGGCCGGAACCTACGGCGACGCAGGTTAGCGGGGATTCCGCGAGCTGAACGGGCATCTGCGTCTCGTGACGGAGCCGCTCGTCGAGCCCGTTGAGGAGCGCGCCGCCGCCGGCGAGCACGATGCCCCGGTCCATGATGTCGGCCGCGAGCTCGGGCGGCGTCTTGTCGAGCGTCGACTTGATCGCGTCGACGATCTGCGTGACCGGCTCCTCGAGCGCGTGGCGCACTTCCTCGGAGCTCATGATCACGGTCTTCGGCAGGCCGGTGAGCATGTCGCGACCACGCACCTCGGCCTGGACCTCGTCCTTCAGCCGGAAGGCGGAGCCGATCTCGAGCTTGATCTCCTCGGCCGTCTGGTTGCCGATCAGCAACTTGTACTCGCGCTTCGTGTGGCTGATGATCGCCTCGTCCATCTCGTCGCCGCCGACGCGGAGGCTGACGGACACGACGATCCCGCCCAGCGAGATCACGGCGACCTCCGTCGTCCCGCCGCCGACGTCGACGATCATGTTCCCGGTCGGCTCGGACACGGGAAGGCCGGCGCCGATCGCGGCGGCCATGGGCTCCTCGATCAGGAATGCGTCGCGCGCTCCGGCGTTGCGGGTCGCCTCCTCGACGGCGCGCTTCTCGACGCCGGTGACGCCCGACGGGACGCAGACGACGACCCGCGGGTGCGCAAAGCGGTGCTGGTGGACCTTCTGGATGAAATGCCGGAGCATCTGCTCCGTGACGTCGAAGTCGGCGATGACGCCGTCCTTGAGCGGACGGATCGCCGAGATCGTCCCGGGGGTGCGGCCGAGCATCCGCTTGGCCTCGACCCCGACCGCGTGCACCTCGCCCGACGCGTGGTCGATCGCGACGACGGACGGCTCGGAGAGGACGATCCCGCGCCCACGCACGTAGACGAGCGTGTTCGCCGTGCCCAGGTCCACCGCCATGTCGCGGCCGCCGAAGCCGTTCAGATAGCCCATGAGCCCCATCTCCCGAAAGGCGAGTCTAGCTAGCCGTATCCGTAAATCCCACTGAAACGTGCTGCAAGAAGCCGGATCAGGAGCGCCGCCGGGAGGCCGACGACGTTGAGGTAGTCGCCGTCGATCCGCTCGACCAGATTGGCTCCCACGCCCTGGATCGCGTAGCCGCCTGCGCGCTCGCGCCACTCCTCGGTCGTGATGTACGTCGCGATGTCGCGCGCGGTCAGCGGGCGGAAGGTCACCCTCGTCGTCTCGCGGTGGAGCTCCTCCCAGACAGGCGTCCGCAGGCAGAGCCCTGAGACGACCTCGTGCGTCCTGCCACCGAGCGCCTCGAGCATCTCCTCGGCCTCGGCGGTGTCGTCGGGCTTGCCGAGGACGCGGCCGTCGCAAACGACCACAGTGTCCACGCCGAGCACCGGTCGTTCGCGGGCAACGTCCGCGACGGACCGCGCCTTTCCCGCCGCGTGCTCGACCGGATCGTCTCCCTCCTCCTCGTAGTCCGGGAGGACGACCTCGAACGGGATCCGGAGCTGCTCGAGGATCGCGCGGCGCTGCGGCGACTGCGACGCGAGGATGAAGGGCGGCGCGGGCGGGACGCTCAAGCTCGGCTACCGCTTGCGCGCCTTCCAGATCTCCTCGGCGGGCCAGCGGCGGGCCCAGTCGGCCCGGACGAAGTCGTAGAACTCGTGGTCGGTTGCGGTGCCAGGGGCGCGAAGCTCCCACAGGCCGAGCATCTCGAACCCGGTGTCGCGCAGCAGCCTGAGCATGTCGCCGTGAGCGAGGTGGTACTCGACCCCCTCGTCCTTTCCCGGCCACTCCATGCGCCCCAGCTCGAAGTGAGACCGGAGTAGGCGCTGCCCGACCTTGCCCTCGTCGGGCATGCACATCACCGACAGCGGCGAGTTGCAGAGGAAGACGAGCTCGCCGCCCGGCCGGAGCAGCCGGTCTGCCTCCGGAATCCACTTCTCGGGGTCGACCCAGATCGACGCGCCGTACTCGGACACGGCGAGGTCGAACGACTCCTCCGGCAACGGGACCTCGGCCGCGTCGGCTTCGATCAGCGGGAACTCGATGCCCGTCTCGGCCTGCATCCGCCGGGCGGTCTCGAGCTGAGCCGGCGTGATGTCGACGCCGACCGGCCGCGCGCCGCGTTTCGCGAGCCATCCCGAGAAGTACGCGGTCCCGCACCCGAGTTCGACGACGTCCTTCCCGGAGACGTCACCGAGCGCGTCCAGCTCGGCCTCCGGGACACCGTACGTACCCCACTCGATCTCATCCTGCGCCCAGGCTTCCGCCGCCTGTGCGTCCGTGTACCTCTCGTTCGCCTTCGTCCAGGCGGCTCGGTTCCGCCGGAGATCCTCAGAGATCGACATCGGGGAACCAAAGCCGAACCTCGCGCTCCGCCGACTCCGGCGCGTCCGAGCCGTGGACGAGGTTGTCCGGCATCGAGAGCGAGAGATCGCCGCGGATCGTGCCCGGCGCGGCGTCCGCCGGGTTCGTCGCGCCCATCGTCGTCCTGACGAGCTTGATCGCGTCCTCCCCCTCGACGACCAGCGCGAGCGTCGGGCCGGAGGTGATGAAATCGACGAGCTCACCGAAGAACGGCTTCTCGGTGTGCTCCGCGTAGTGCTCCTCCGCGAGCGACCGATCGACGGTGAGCAGGCGCGCGGCGTGGAGCTCGAGCCCTCGCCGCTCGAGTCGCGCGACGATCTCCCCGGCGAGCGAGCGCCGCATGGCGTCCGGCTTGACGAGCACGAGTGTCCGCTCGAGGCCCATTCGAGCGGGGGAGCCTATCGAGTACTACCCGCGCGGTTGTTCGCGCCGTGGCGCGGGCGGAAACTCGATCGTCGTCGGCGTCTCGACGGGCGTCTCGCAGTACGGGCAGATCTGCCACAGCGTCTCTAGCGGCGCCTTGCAGTTGATGCACGCCTGTCGCAGCTTCGTCGTGCAGACGGGGCAGACGAGGAACGAGTCCTCGACGTGCGCGCGGCAGACGGGACAGTGGAGCTCGCGGCGGGCGAGGCGCTCCTCCATCGCCTTGATCTCGAGCTCGCGCTCGCGCACGTCCTCGAGGTATTCAGGCGGCCGGAAGAGCATGTAGATCAGCGCTCCCACGATCGGAACGAGGCCGAGGACCGTCGCGATCGCGATCAGCCATGGGTCTTCGATCCGCCGGCGGGCGTCCTTGAAGACCCAATAGGCGAGCGCGATCCAGAAGACGACGAGGAAGAACAGTCCGAGGTTGCGCGCGACGACCCACGCGTCGGAGCCGAAGAAGTCGCGTAGGCCCTCGAAGAAGTCGTTCATCCGTTCACCTCACAGCAGGAGCTGCCCCACCACGTACCCGGCGGCGAATGCGAGCCCGACAATCGTCAGCACCACGGCGGCCGCGAACGCGAACACGCTGAGCCGCTCGGCAAGCTTCGCCATCGTACGCCTTCTTCCTTTGCGCCTAGGACGCCGCGAGGTCGGCGAGGAGGTAGAGCGACCCGGTGACGAGGATGCCCCCACGGGTGGATTCTCGCGCGCGCGCGAGGGCGCGTTTGGGGTCGGGCTCTGTCGCGACATCCTCGAAGTGTGCCCGGGCGCGGCGGGCGAGCTCCTCGGCAGGGAAGGCGCGCCGGTTCGTCGACTGCGTAGCGATGATCGCGGGAGCGAGCTCCGCGAGGTCGGCGAGCATTGCATCGACGGCCTTGTCGGCGAGGATCGAGGCGACCACGACGTCATACGTTCCGCCCGCGTGCGCGCGGAGCCACGCCGTGCCAGCCGCGTTGTGCGCTCCATCCCGGAGCTCGCGGCCGCGGCGCTCCAATCGCCCTGCTAGGTAGATCTCGGGCTCGGCCGTCGCAGCGCGGCCGAGGTAGGCCTCGGCGGCCTCGCGCGCGCCTCCCGTCACGATCCTGGCGCTGTTCGGTATCAGGTTGGCGTACGTGTTGTCTGATACGACAACTACTCTGGCGGCATGGGCAACCGCAAGCTTCTCCTTCGCGATCTGCTCCGGCGTGTCGCCCAGCACCTCGGTGTGCTCGAGCGAGACGTTCGTGAGGAGCACGACCTCCGCGTCCACGACGTTCGTGGCGTCGAGCCGCCCTCCGAGGCCTGCCTCGACGACGGCCACGTCGACCTGCCGCTCGGCGAACTCGGCGAGCGCAGCAGCCGTCAGCGCCTCGAACTGCGTCGCGCCGAGCGCCTCGGCGTGCGGGCGGATGCGCGCGACGGCCCGTTCGAAGTCGGCCTCTCCGCCGCCGATCCAGATTCGCTCGTCCCAGCCGCTGACGTGCGGCGAGGTGTACGCGCCCGCTCGCCTCCCCTCGGCCAGCAAGAGAGCGGCAACCGTCCGCGTCGCCGTCGACTTGCCGTTCGTCCCGACAACGTGAATAGCCGGGTACCGACGCTCTGGGTGACCGAGGCGCTCTAGCAGCCGACGCATGCGGTCGAGCCCGAAGTCCTCCGGCCAGGGGCTCAGCGAGGCGACCCACGCCGTCGCGGGGGCCGTACTAGCCGGTGAGAGCTTCGAGCTCACGCCGGTAGCGGGCGAGCTTCTCTCGTTCCGCATCCACGACCTCGGCCGGCGCCCGCTGGACGAACCGGTCGTTGGCCAGCATGCCCTCGGCGCGCGAGATCTCCTTGCGCAGGCGCTCGATCTCGGCAGTGGGATCGCCGTCGCCCTTCGCGCCGGCCTGACGGACGACGGCCGCGAGGATCCGCTGCTCGTCGGCCTCGAGCGTGGGCGCGACGCCGCTGCGCCGGACCATCTCGGCCGCCTCCTGGACGCGCGTAAGTGCATCCGCCTCCTCGGCGTACCGATCGTCCGGCTCGGGCCAAGGCGCCTTGATCAAGCGGCTCTCGCGCGCGGGCAGCTGCGACCAGATCTCCTCGCTCACGTGGGGCATCACGGGGTGAAGCAGTCGCAGCAGCCGCTCCAGCGCCGCCAGCGCTGTCGCCTGCGCCTCGGCGTCGCCGTCGTACAGGCGTGACTTGATCGCTTCGGCGTACCAGTCGCAGAAGTCGTCGAAGGTGAGGTGGTAGAGCGCGTTGACGGCGGGCGAGAACTCGAACGCGGACCAGCGCGCCTCCAGCTCGGCGCGGGTCGCGTCGAGCCGCGCGAGGATCCACCGCTCCTCGAGCTCGCGCGGCCTGAGGTCGGGCTCGACGGCCTCTGTGTTGGCGAGGATCAGGCGTGCGACGTTCCAGAGCTTGTTCGCAAGTCGGCGCCCCTCCTCGATCATCTTCATGTTGAAGCGAACGTCCTGCGACGACGACATCTTCAGCAGGCCGTACCGCGTCGCGTCGGCGCCGTGCGCTTTGACGGTCTCGAGCGGGTCGATCCCGGTGCCGAGGCTCTTCGACATCCGCCGTCCGTCGGGCGCGTTGACTGTCGAGTGGATGTTGATCGAATGGAATGGGATCTCGCTCATCAGCTCGATCCCAGCCATCTGCATCCTTGCCTCCCAGAGGAAGATGATCCCGCGGTCCGTCGAGCTGACGTCGTTGGGGTACCAGGTCTCGAGCTCCGGCGTCTGCTCGGGCCAACCCAGCGTCGCGAACGGCCAGAGCGCCGACGAGAACCACGTGTCGAGGACGTCCTCGTCCTGCACGAGCTCCGTCGACCCGCACGTGCCGCACACCTCGGGCGCGGACTCGGCCGCCGTCGTATGCCCGTCGGGGCAGTACCAGACGGGAATCCGGTGGCCCCACCAGAGCTGCCGGGAGACACACCAGGGCCGGATGTTCTCCATCCAGTTCAGGTAGACGTCGGTGTAGCGGGCGGAGTAGAAGCGGACGCGGCCGTCGCGTACGGCCTGGATCGCCGGCGCGGCGAGTTCCTCCATGTCGCACCACCACTGCAGCGTGATCAGCGGCTCGATCCGGTTGCCACTGCGATCGCAGTGGCCGACGCTGTGCCGGTACGGCTCCTGCTTCTCCAGTAGACCCTGCTCGCGGAGGCGCTCGACGATGCCCGTCTCCGTCTCCTCCTGCGTCAGGCCGGCGAACTCGCCGGCTTGCTCGTTCATCCGCCCGTCGAGGCCGATCACGGCCAGCTCCTCGAGCCCGTGGTCCCGGCCGATCTCGAAGTCCGTCGGGTCGTGGCCGGGTGTGATCTTGAGCGCGCCGCTCCCGAACTCCATCTCGACCCGCTCGTCGGCGACGATCGGAACCCGGCGCTCCGCAATCGGAACGATTGCCTCCTTGCCGACCAGGTCCTTGTAGCGATCGTCGTTCGGGTTCACGGCGACGCCGGTGTCGGCGAGCATCGTCGGCGGGCGAACCGTCGCGATCGTCAGGTGGCCCGACCCGGCTGCGAGCGGGTAGCGGATCCACGTGAGCGTGTCGTCCTCCTCGATGTGGTTCACCTCGAGGTCGGAGATCGCGCTCTCGCACACTGGGCACCAGTTGACGATCCGGTTCGCGCGATAGAGGTACCCCTTGTCGTACAGGTGCACGAACCAGCGGAGGACGGCGCGGACGTATCCCTCGTCCATCGTCATGCGCTCGCGGCGGTAGTCCACGGAGGCGCCGAGCCGGCGGAGCTGACCCATGATGATCCCGCCGTAGCGCTCGAGCCACTCCCAGGTGCGCGCCACGAATGCCTCGCGACCGATCTGGTGCCGCGACAGCCCCTCCTTCGCGAGCTCCCGCTCGATCACGTTCTGCGTCGCGATGCCGGCATGGTCGTAGCCCGGCTGCCAGAGCACGTTGAAACCGCGCATTCGGTGCCACCGGATGAGCATGTCCTGGATCGAGGCATTGAGCGCGTGGCCCATGTGCAGCTCACCGGTCACGTTCGGCGGCGGCAGGGCGATGCAGTACGGCTCACCGGTGGTGTCAGGCTCGGCGTGGTAGTGGCCTTCGGCCTCCCAAGTCTGCTGCCATCGCTCCTCGACGCCCTCAGGGTTGTAGCGCGTGTCCATCATTCGCCGGCACCGACCGTCATTCGGCGCTGAAGAGTACGGGTGTGGTCAGGCAGCGACTATGCGCCCAGTATACGAAGCAAGGCCTAGGCCGACTCGGCCGCGCGCTCTTCTTCGTCTTCGAGCTCGTGGCCGGCACTGGTCACGAGCGTCGGCTTGACGCCGTTCTCGATCGTCTCCTTGGTGATCGCGCACTTGGAGACGTCTTTGCGCGAGGGCAGCTCGAACATGACGTCGAGCAGCGCCGTCTCGATGATCGAGCGCAACCCGCGGGCACCCGTCTCGCGCTCGAGCGCGCGATCCGCAATCGACCAGAGCGCGTCGTCCGTGAAGACGAGCTCGATCGAGTCGTAGCCGAAGAAGCGCTGGTACTGCTTGACGAGGGCGTTGCGCGGCTCGGTGAGGATCTGCACGAGATCCTCCTTCTGAAGTTGGTGCACCGCCGAGACAACCGGGAGTCGGCCAATGAACTCCGGGATGAGCCCGTAGCCGAGGAGATCTTCCGGCATCACCTGCGCGAGCAGCTCGCTCGTCTCCGAGTCGTGGCGTGAGCGGATGTCGGCGCCGAAGCCGACAGCGTTCTTGCCGATCCGACGGGCGATGATCTTCTCGAGCCCGGCGAACGCACCGCCGCAGATGAAGAGGATGTTCGTCGTGTCGATCGAGAGGAACTCCTGATGCGGGTGCTTGCGCCCGCCCTGCGGCGGCACCGAAGCGACGGTGCCCTCGAGGATCTTCAGGAGCGCCTGCTGGACGCCTTCGCCGGAGACGTCGCGCGTGATCGACGGGTTGTCGGCCTTGCGCGCAATCTTGTCGACCTCGTCGATGTAGATGATCCCAGTCTCGGCCTTCTTGATGTCGAAGTCCGCGGCCTGGATCAGCTTGAGGAGGATGTTCTCGACGTCCTCACCGACGTATCCCGCCTCGGTCAGCGCGGTGGCGTCGGCGATCGCAAACGGGACGTTGAGGATGCGCGCGAGCGTCTGTGCGAGAAGCGTCTTGCCGCAGCCCGTCGGGCCGAGCAGGAGGATGTTCGACTTCTGGAGCTCGACGTCGTTCTCCTCCGTCCCCATCTGCACGCGCTTGTAGTGGTTGTAAACGGCAACCGCGAGCGTGCGCTTCGCCTCCTCCTGGCTGACGACGTAGTCGTTCAAGACGGAGTAGATGTCCTTCGGGCGAGGCAGGTTCTCGAGATCGAGCTGCGAGGGGGTCGTGAGCTCCTCATCGATGATCTCGTTGCAGAGATCGATGCACTCGTCGCAGATGTAGACGCCCGGCCCGGCGATCAGCTTCTTGACCTGCCGCTGACTCTTGCCGCAGAAACTGCAGAGAAGCTGCTCGTTGCCGTCGCTCGCCCGCGCCACCTAGTACTCCTTGTACCCCGAAATCGCCATCGGTGCTAGCCCTTCGACGAATCTCGATTGCTGATCACTGTGTCGATGATGCCGTAATCCTTGGCGTCCTGCGCCGACATGAAGTAGTCGCGGTCGGTATCCCTCGACACCTTCTCGAGGTCCTGGCCCGTGTGCTCGGACAGGATCTCCTCGAGCCGGCGCTTCAGGTTGAGCGTTTCCCTTGCGCGAATCTCGATGTCGGCAGCCTGGCCACCCGGGCCGTGCGGCGTCCAGACCTGGTGGATGAGGATCTTGGCATTCGGCAGCGCCATCCGCTTCCCTCTCGCTCCGCCGGAAAGAAGCAGCGCCCCCATCGACATCGCAATCCCGACGCAGATCGTCTGCACGTCGGGCTTGATGAACTGCATCGTGTCGTAGACGGCAAGGCCCGCGTAGACGTCGCCGCCCGGTGAGTTCACGTAGACGGCGATGTCCTTGTCCGGGTCCTCGGACTCGAGGTGCAGCAGCTGGGCGATGATCAGGTTCGCGATCTGATCGTCGATCGGCGTGCCGAGGAAGATGATTCGTTCGTTCAGCAGGCGCGAGTAGATGTCGAAGGCGCGCTCGCCGCGCGACGTCTGCTCGATCACCATCGGTACCAACGGGCTCATGCAGGCTCCTTGCTGCCGGGGGTCCACAACTTCGTAGCGGTTTCGGGTTTCTCCTGCTCGGGGGTCCAGAGCTGCTCGCGGGCGCGGGCGAGCTCGACGGGGATGCGCTTCACCTCGCCCATGATGCGGTCGAGAGTGTTTCGCAGCCGGAGGTCGTCGCGCAGCGCGTCGTACCGGCCCGCCTCGCGGATCTGTGCGATCAGCTCGTCGGCATCCTCCTCGGCCTCCTCCGCCTGCTCGCGCAGAACCTCGTCGACGTCTTCCTCCGAGACCTCGACGCCGAGCTCGTCCGCCGCGGCCTCGAGCACGATCTCGCGCGCGAGCGAGCGGCGTGCCTCGCTCTCGATGTCGGCCTGGATCTGCTGCGGCGTCCGGCCGCTCAACTGGAGGTAGGCCTCGGCGCTGATGCCGCGGCGCTCCAAAGAGCGCACGAGCGCGTTCCAGAGCTCGACTGCGCGCGCCTGAACGAGGCCGTCGGCAATGTCGGGATTGGTCGCGTCGACGAGGGCGTCCACCGCCGCGGTGCGGAACTGCGCCTCGAGCTCGTCGTCGAGCTGGCCGCGCAGCCGCTCCGCGATCTCTGCGCGCAGCTCGTCGAGCGAGTCGAACTCCGTCGCCTTCTTCGCCAGCTCGTCGTCGATTGGCGGCAACACCTTCTCATGGATCTCCTTGAGGCGGACGGTCAGCTTCGCCGTCGACTCGTCGGGCAACGCGTACTCGAGCTCCCGCTCCGCGCCGCGCTCCATGCCGAGGAGCACCTGCTCGATCTCCGGCAGCAGGCGGCCCGAGCCAAGCTCGACGACGTAGTCGCGCTGCGCCTCGCCGTCGGCGGAAACGAGATCGAGGATCAGGACATCGCCTTCGTGCGCGGGCCGGCCGTCGACCGGCGCGAGGTCGGCGATCGTCGATCGAAGCACCTCGAGCTCGGCGTCGACCAGCTCCTCGGGGACCTCGGCCTCCGCCGCAGGAACCTCGAGCTCGCGCCAGTCCGGTAGCTCGGGCTTGGGCTGCACGGCGACCGTCGCCGTGAACGCGAACGAGTCGGACGGTGAGGACGGCAGCTCGTAGCCGTACTCGGGCGCTTCGACGGGCCGGACGTTCGTCCCCCGGAGCGCCATGCGGAACCAGCCGCCGATGTGGCTCTCGACGGCCTCGCTGTACAGCCGGTCCCTCCCCACGCGGGCGAGCAGCACGGGCATCGGCACCTTGCCCTTGCGGAAGCCGGGGATCTTCAGGCTGCCGGCGAGATCCGACGCGGCGTGGTCGATGGCGTGCTTGACGTCTCCGCTCGGGACCTCGACGGTCATGCGGACACGGCTTTTGGGGAGCTCTTCGACCGTCGCCTTCACACGACGGCCATTGTGCCAGCACTCCCCCGGGCTGCCGCGTGCCCGGGGGACTGCGTCCTTAGAGCAACCAGATGAGGAGCAGGATGAGGATGATCAGCAAGATAACGCCGCCGCCGATGTACATCGTCCCCTCCTTTCGTAGACGTGTTGAGTTCTGGTGGTACCCACCCGCTCTATCCTTGAATCACGCGGGCGTGGCGGAACTGGTAGACGCGACGGGTTTAGGTCCCGTTGGGCCACACGGCCCTTGGAGGTTCAAGTCCTCTCGCCCGCACTCCCGATCGAAGTCCGCCTCCGCTTCGCGGAGACATGACGACCTCGATCGGGTCTCCCCCGAACAGGAGCGCGCGCGGGCCTGCCCCAGAGAGGCGACTAGAAAAATGAGCCGCGGTCGCCGGGGAGTCGCGAGTCCACGCCGTAGAGGACGGTAAGCAGGCCGATGGCGATAACGAACGCGACGACGAGCAGCGCTCCGAGCATTCGGCTTCCTCCTTCCTCTGGTGAAAACGTCTGGACCCGGCCGGCATTCCACCCGTTCACAGTTTCGGTTTCACCGGGGAGGTCGCAGTGGCCCCGGATGGAGTCGAACCATCGCACGCAGATTCGAAGTCTGCCGCTCTATCCACTGAGCTACGGGGCCGCGTTCGGTCAGAGTAGCGCCGTGGAAACCCGGGAAGCCGTGCGCCGCTGGGCCGAAGGCTGGTCGCGCGCCTGGCCTTCAGCCGACGCCGAGGCGGTCGCTGCGCTGTACGCCGAAGACGCGCAGTTTCGGTCCGAGCCCTTCCGCGACCTCCAGACTCCGCGCGAGTACGC
>DATFQN010000016.1:0-51996 GCA_035264165.1 Gaiellaceae bacterium | reverse complement strand
AGCTTCGCGAGCCGCTCCTGGAGCTTCTCGCGGTCGAAGTCCGAGTCGGTGGTCTCGATCTCCGACTTCAGCTGCTTGATCCGGCCCTTGATCTGCTCGGAGTCGCCGGCGCCGTCGATGATCGTCGTGGAGTCCTTGTCGACCACGACGCGACGGGCCTTGCCGAGCTGCTCGACCTTGGTGTTCTCGAGCTTGAGGCCCATCTCGTCGGTGATCACCTCGGCGCCCGTGAGGATCGCGATGTCCTCGAGCATCCGCTTGCGGCGATCGCCGAAGCCCGGGGCCTTGACCGCGACTGCAGTGAACGTGCCGCGCAGCTTGTTGACGACGATCGTCGCGAGCGACTCGCCCTCGACGTCCTCGGCCACGATCAGCAGCGGACGGCCCTGCTGGATCACCTGCTCCAGCACGGGCAGGATGTCCTTGACCGCGCCGATCTTCTGGTTCGCGACCAGGATGTACGGGTCCTCGAGCACGGCCTCCATGCGCTCGGGGTCGGTGATCATGTACGGCGACAGGTAGCCCTTGTCGAACTGCATCCCTTCCGTGAACTCGAGCTCGAGGCCGAACGTCTGGCCCTCCTCGACGTTCACGACGCCGTCTTTGCCCACCTTGTCGATCGCATCGGCGATCGTGTCTCCGATCTCGCGCTCGCGCGCCGAGATGGTGGCGACCCGGGCGATGTCTTCCTTGCCCGCGATCTCCTTGGACTGTTTCTTCAGGTCCTCGACGACCGACTCCACAGCCTGCTCGATGCCGCGCTTGAGCCCCATGGGGTTCGCGCCGGCGGCGACGTTCTTCAGGCCCTCGCGGACGATCGCCTGGGCCAGGACGGTCGCGGTCGTCGTGCCGTCGCCGGCGACGTCGTTCGTCGCCGTCGCGACCTCACGGACGAGCTGCGCGCCCTGGTTCTCGAAGACGTCCTCGAGCTCGATCTCACGAGCGATCGTGACACCGTCGTTCGTGATCGTCGGAGCGCCGAACTTCTTGTCCAGGACGACGTAGCGGCCCTTGGGCCCGAGCGTCACCTTGACTGCATCGGCAAGGACGTTGACGCCGCGCTCGAGCGCACGACGCGCTTCCTCGTCGAACTTCAGATCCTTGTGTGCCATTCAGTTTCCTCCGTTTCCGTGGCTAGGCGCTCGCGCCCGCCATCTCCTTCTTCTTGCTGCGGGACTTCGAGCTGCCCACGTACCTCGCGAGCACGTCGGATTCCCGCAGGATCAGGTACTCGTCCGCGCCGAACTTGATCTCGGTGCCGCCGTACTTCGAGAAGACGATCTCGTCGCCCTCGGACACCTCGAGCGGGACCAACTCACCGCGATCGTTGCGGGCGCCGGGGCCGACGGCCAGAACGCGCCCGCGCTGGGGCTTCTCCTTGGCCGTGTCCGGAAGGACGATCCCGCTTGCCGTGGTCTCCTCGTCTTCGAGGGCCTCCACGATCAGGCGGTCGCCCAGCGGCTGCAAATCCATCAACCGACCTCCTCTTTCACCAGACTTTGTGACAGCAATTGGCACTCATTGGGGGCGAGTGCCAGCCTATTCTAACCGGGATCCGACGCATCGCGCAACTGGATCGGCGACGGTTTGTTACAAACGACGGCGAAGTGGCCAGGGAATTCTCAGCAGGAGCGGTGATCGTGCGGCGACTGCGCGGACGCTGGTGGCTGGCCGCGATCCGGCCCGGTGGCAAGCCGCAGGGCACGTGGGCACTTCCGAAGGGGAACCTCGGCCGAGGCGAGTCGCCGGAGTTGACCGCACTGCGCGAGGTCACCGAGGAAACCGGCCTCGAGGGAGTATCCGAGGGCAAGCTCGGCGACGTGAAGTACGTCTACACCCGCCGCGGGGTGCGCGTCTTCAAGGTCGTCAGCTTCTACCTCGTCCGTTACCGCCGTGGTCGGATCGACGAGGTCCCGGAGGCGTTTCGCCACGAGGTCGCGGAGGCGCGCTGGCTTCCCCTCGAGGAGGCGCCGAGGCTGCTCGCCTACGGCGGGGAGAAGCAGATGGCGAAAGTGGCCCTGGCGCGACTGCAAGCCGACATCGTATGATCCGCCGACCTCGGTGCGGGAACCGATGTACGCCCTGAACTTCTACTCGCCAGTCTTCGCGGACCAGCTGCGTAGCCGTCGAAAGACGGCCACGATCCGCGTTGGGGACAAGTCGGCGAAGTACAAGAAGGGCATGGTCGTCCAGGTCCTCGTAGGCGCTCGGTTCGGGCCGCGGGAGAAGATCTTCGACGCCGTGATCGACAAGGTCGAGGTCAAGCCGCTCGCCGACCTCTCTCCGCGCGAGATCGAACATGACAACCCGGAGATCCGCCGGCCCGACGAGATGGCGAACTGGCTGGGCCAGCTCTACAACCGACCGATCGGCGCCGAGGACACTGTCACGGTGATCCGCTTCTCCGAGATCAAGCGTTCCTAGCGGGCTCGGCGGAACGTCACCGTCCAGTCGGCTCTGAGATTTCCCGCGATAGTGACAAGGAACCGAAGCACGCGACTCGGCACTTTGGCCGCAGCTTGCGGGTGCGAGACCCGCTTCACGTCTACGTCTTACGTATTTCCGTCCCGAAGAGCCGTCGCGGTCGCAGCTCGCCGCCGCACGAGTCGCATTCCACGGCAAAGGCCGAGTCGAAGCGGGCGCCGCACGAGGGGCAGCGGGAGCGCATCTCGCCGGAACATTGCGGGCAGGCCGACGGCAGCTCCGCCTCCCACTGCTCGAAGTACCGCTGGGCGAAGCCGCAGGAGAGGCACACCGCGACCCAATCGCCGAGCGTCTTGCGGCGCTCCTCCTTCAGCCAATTGCCGGGGTTCCCCACGTCTCGGACTCTAGTTCCCGGCCCTCGTAGGCGACGACGGTTCCGGCGAGGAGATCCGGGAGCCCACGGCGGCGCTCGTCGAAGAGCACCGGGAGATAGCCCGCGAAGAGCGGCACGATCGAGATCACCGTTGCGACGGCGCGCACCAGAGAGCGGACAACGGACGGCGACCGCCCGCTGGGGCCGAGGAGGCGCAGCCTGAGGAGGCGCATGCCGGGCGTCTGCCCAGCGACGCTCCAGAACAGCACGAAGTAGCTCCCCGCCAGCAAGCCGAAGCCTGAGCCCAGCAGGAGCCCGACGAGCCAGGCAGGCCTTAACGTCCCGACGAGAGACGAGATCACCGCAACCATCGACGAGATCGAGGCCCAGATCAGGATCACCGCTGCGGCGTCGATTGCGAATGCGACGGCACGCGTCGCGATCCCGGCGAACGGAGCGGCGGCGATGCGGGCGAGGCGTCCGTCGAGCTTGACGGCCCGCGCTCGGACGCTTCCGACGAGCTCTTCAGCGAGGCCGGTCGTTTGCCGCGCGAGCGCCGCGCGCAGCTCGGGGCTCTCGACGACTTCGCGGATCGCGCGCCGCATCTGCTCGCTCGCCAGCGCCTGGTTCACCGCGCGGTCAAGCGCACCGCTCGCGACGAGCTCCCTGGCCACACGCTCGACCACCTTGTGCCGCACCGCGGACTGCACCAGCTCTTCGGGCAGCGTGGTCGCAAAGGCTCGGTCGATCACCCGTACGACCTCCGGAACGAGGTCGTCAGCGGCCAGCGCAAGCTGATCACGGGAGGCTCGGGCCGCCACCCGCGCAGGGAAGAACGCAAGCCGACCGGCGGTCCTCATAGCTCACGATGCTCCGCCGGGTCCGGCCGGGCATCGCCCGAACAGGATGGTCCCCGCTGGTTGCCGTGTGGTTAAGTCGTTTTGGCAAGGACGCACGGATCAGTACGCTTGGTGAGCAACTGCTCACAAAATGGGAGGACGGATCGGCCTCCTTCGCCGCGGACAGGAGGACCGGGTGAGCGGAACGCACAATTCAGCTGCGGCCGCTACCCAGGGGAAAGCGAGGCCCCGCAGGCGCAAGCCTGGCGCCAAGACCGGCCGCGCGGCGGCGGGCTTCGAGATCTTGCAATCGAAGCTTGCAGTACCCACGCTTCGGCCGGGGCTCGTCAATCGCGCTGCGCTGATGAGCCGCCTGCGGCCGGCGAACGGCGTCCGGGTCGTCAGCGTCAGCGCGCCTGCCGGCTACGGCAAGACCACGCTGCTCGCACAGTGGGCGGCGAGGGACAAGCGCCCGTTCGCCTGGATTTCGCTGGAGGAGAGAGACAACGATCCGGCAGCGTTCCTCACCTATTTGGCTGCTGCTGCGGATGGGATCCACTCGGTCGACCCCAGCGTGTTTCGTGCAGCCGCCTCCGGCACCGATGCGATGTGGACGAAGGGGCTGCCCCGCCTCGGCGCCGCCTTTGCCGCCATCGACAAGCCGATGGTGCTCGTCCTGGACGACGTTCAGACCCTGACGAACCGCGATTGCCTCGACGCGCTCCTCCCGATCTCGAAGTTTCTCCCGCAGGGGTCGCAGCTGGTGCTGTCGGGGCGCGCAGAGGACGAGCTTCCGCTCCCGCGCCTCCGGGCAGCAGGGCGGCTCCTCGAGCTCGGCCCCAGCGACCTTTCACTCACCGATGACGAAGCCCAGGAGCTGATCGCCGCCGCGGGCGTCGTCGTCTCCGACGCCGAGGTCACGATGCTGAACGAGCGGACAGAAGGCTGGGTCGTGGGCCTGTACCTTGCTGCGCTCTTCGCGGAGCAGGCCGGTGTAGACGAGCTTTCGGAGTTCCACGGGGACGACCGCTTCGTCGTCGACTACCTTCGTTCGGAGCACCTTTCGCGGCTCAAGCGCCCCGAGGTCGAGTTCCTGACGCGAACGGCGATCCTCGACCGGATGTCGGCGGGGCTGTGCGACGCCGTCCTCGAGCGCACCGACTCGGCAAAGCGGCTCCAGACACTCGAGCGTGGGAGCTTCTTCGTCATTCCGCTCGATCACCACCGCGACTGGTACCGCTATCACCATCTCGTCCGCGACATGCTCCGGTCCGAGCTCGATCGGCTGGAGCCGGGGCTGCCGGCCGTCCTTCACGCTCGAGCCGCTGCATGGTGTGAGCAGAACGGGATGCCCGAGGCGGCGATCGAGCATGCGGCCGAGGCCGGAGATATTGACGAGCTCGCACGGCTCGTGAGCCTGTTCGCTCTGCCCTTCTACCGCAGCGGGCGCGTGGTGACGGTGGAAGGTTGGTTACGCAGGTTCAGCGACGCGGACGTCTTGCTGCAGCATCCGGCGGTTGCCGGGTTCGGGGCGTTTCTCTGCGCCCTTCGCGGGCGCCCCGAAGAGGCGGAGCGTTACGCCTATGCCCTCGAGCACACGGCGTACGACAGAGCGATGCCGGATGGGAGTTTGTCGCCCGCACCTTGGGCGTCGCTCGTGCGTGCATTCCTTTGCCGGCGGGGCGTCGGCCAGATGGGTGCGGACGCCCAGCTCGCACTTGACGAGCTTCCCCCGACGAGCTTCTGGCGTCCCGTCGCGCTCGGTCTCCTCGGAATCTCCCTCTTGCTCCAGGGCGAAAGGGACCAGGCCGAGGAGGTGCTCAGGGAGACCGCCGAGCAGGCGGCAGGGAGCGGAGCGATCTATGCGGGCGTGATCGCGCGTTCGGAGCTGGCTCTGATGGCGATCGAGCGCAAGGACCCGGAGTCAGCTGAAGCCGAGCTCGCGCTCGCCCGGAGCCAGCTCGAAGATCAGCCGATCGAGGACTACATCGCGGCGGCCATCTACCTCGCCGCGGCGGCAAGACTGGCGCTGGCGAGGGGCCGCGCGGCAACCGCGCGCGAACTGCTCGTCCGGGCAATGCGGATGCGGCCACAGCTAAACGCAGCCTTTCCCTGGTTCGGGGTCCAGACGCGGCTCGAGCTGGCGCGCGCTCACCTCGCCCTCGGCGACGTCGAAGGCGCGCGCACGCTGTTCAGGGAGGCATCCGACGTGATCCGGCAACGGCCCGAGCTCGGAACGCTTAGGGGCCAAACGCACGACCTTCAAGACATGCTCTCGAGGGTCGCGAGCCTCGACGACGGGTGGGCGTCGACGCTCACCGCGGCCGAGCTACGCCTGCTGCCGCTGCTCACGACGCATCTCTCCTTCCGGGAGATCGCGGAGCGGCTCTACGTCTCGCGGAACACCGTGAAGAGCCAGGCCATCTCCGTCTACCGGAAGCTCGGTGCATCGAGTCGGAGCGAAGCGATCCAGCGCGCCCTAGAGCTCGGGCTCGTCGACGCCCCGGTGGCCTCCGCATCTTTCACCCCTCTCGGGTGATGCGCCTCGCGCCGCAAAGGCGTGTCATGGGGTGGACGCGCTATGGAGGACTACCAGCTCACCCTCCGAAAACTTGCCGTCCGTGACGAGCACTACATCGACGCGCTGCTCCAGACAGACCGAGCGAATGCGACGCTCGCGGGGATCGAGGAACGCGCCCACGCGCTGATCAGGATCGGCGCACTGATCACGCTCAACGCCGCGCCCGCCGCGTACATGGAGGCCGTTGCAAAAGCGTTCCGGGCCGGGGCCTCGCACGAGGAGATCGTGGGCACCCTCATCACACTGCTCCGTACGGTGGGGGTTGCACGTGTCGTCACGGCCGCACCGAACCTGGGGCTCGCGCTCGGCTACGACGTGGCAGAGGCGCTCGAGCTCGTCGAGAACGGCGGCGGCTAGCCCGTTATCCAGGACCCGCGGCGGGAGGCAGCTCCATCGACGCGCGGAGGCTCGTCAGCGGCGGAAGAACACCGCGTGCCGACGCTAGTCGTGCGGGCGCCCGCCGGAATCATCCGCACTGGGTGATGTAGAGAAGGCCTTGGAGCTCGGATGATCGGTGGGCCGCCGATGTTCTTACTGCTCGCACTGCTTCTGCTGATCTTCCTCCCTTCGCCGTGGAACCTCGCCGGCGCACTAGTGAGCCTGATCCTGTTCGCGATCGAGGTCCTCTACTGGCAACGACGGATGCAAGCTCACAAGGTGCAGACGGGCGTCGAGAACCTCGTCGGCGCGGGCGGGGAGGTGACGGCGCCTCTCGCGCCTGTCGGTCAGATCCGGGTTCACGGAGAGCTCTGGGAAGCGCGCTCGAACCGGACGGTACCCGCCGGCCAGGCGGTGCGCGTCGTGGCGGTGCACGGTCTCACACTCGACGTCGAAGCAGACTCAGAGGGCTCATGAACCGCACGATCGGCTTCTTGGCTGTCGTGCTCCTGCTCGCAGGCTGCGGAGGCGATGACGGCTCCAGCGGGTCGGAGGAATACGCCAACACTGTCTGCGGCGATGTGAGCTCATGGGTCGCCGACATGCAGGACACCGTCAAGTCACTCACCGACGCCGGTCTCTCCACCGACCAGGACGACTTGAAAGCCGCGTTCGACGACGCGAAGGACTCGACCGAGACGATGATCCGCGACCTCGGAGAGCTCGACCCGCCGGCAACGGATGCGGGCACAAAGGCAAAGAGCGAGCTCGACAGCCTGGGCAGCCAGTTGCAGCAGCAGCTCGACACGATGGAGCAGGCGCTGAACGGGAGCGCCCCCCCGCTCACACAGCTCTCGACGATCACCGCTGCGATCTCGGCGGCGACCAAAGAAGTCCAGTCGACGTACAACGAGCTGAAAGGCCTCGACCCTGCCGGAGAGCTGCAGGACGCGTTCGAGAACGCCGAGGACTGCAAGACGCTCTCCGATCAGCTCGACGAAATCGGCTCCTGAGCCGGTTCGCAGGGCGCCGCTTCCTCGATCCCGAGGCCGGCCGCATCACGATCGCCGGACGCGACCTGCGCGACTACCGGCAGCACGACGTTCGAGCAACGTTCGCGCTGGCCGGCTGGGTCGTCTCGCTTCCCGCCCGCCTCGACACCCTCGTGGGCGAGGAGGGGATTGAGCTAGCGGGCGGCCAGCGCGAGCGCCTGACGCTCGCACTGGCGCTGCTCTCCAAAAGCACCCGTGCTGCTCCTGGACGAACCGACCGCGCACCTCGACCCAGAGAGGGCCGAGGCCCTCGTCCGCGATCTGCTCGGAGAGGCCGACGGACGCTCCGTACTCCTGATCACCCACTGCCCGGAGGGCCTGGAGCTAGTCGACGAGATCGTCAGGCCCTAGGAGTACTCGCTAGCGCGCGGCCGCCTCCTCGAGCTTGAGCCCGGCTGCGATCAAGTCGGTCGCGTGAATCCACTCGTCGATGAGTGGAATCCCGCCGGCGCGAACGATCGCGTCACGGAGCGGAATGGCCCAGCGGTGCTCGATCAGCGCGACCCCGGCGGCGGTCCCGTTCGGGATCGCGTCCGCGGCGTACCAGACCTGGTCGTCATCGAACACCTGACCCTCTTCCATCGCCTCCGCACCGGCAAGCGCGCCCGCCTTTGCGCCCTCTTCGCCGTCCGCGCCGAGCCCGATCAGGGCACCGGCGACGGCTCCGAACTCCATCGCCTCGTCGTCGCTGAGATCGCTGGTGTGGAGCGTCTCGATGTTGCCCTCGTCGTCTTTCTTCACGACCACGAGATCGATCAGGCGGATGATGTCCTCGTCCTTGAGGCGCGTGAGCTCCTCGAGGATCTCTCCTTTGAACTCAGGGCCTTCGAAGCCGACCACGAGCATCTGAACGGGCCCAATCGCCATCGTCACCTCACATCCCTTGTAGGAGCTTCTGCTTCTGCGCGTCGAACTCGGCCTGCGTCAGCACGCCGGAGTCCTTCAGCTCGGCGAGCTGCTTGAGCTGCTCGATCGCCTCGTCGCCGGATGGTCCGGAAGGGGCGACCGGCGTCGCTACGGACTGCCGGGCCTCGAGGTCCTCGATCCGTGCCTGCTCATCTTCTTCCCGATACTGCGCTCGCTGCCGGCTCTTGCCGACCGCATACGCTGTGCCGCCGACCATGGCGGCCCGCGCGAGCGGTCTTCGTCGCATGAACATGACCTTCTCCTTTCGCTGACGACCCATCGAACCGCTCGGCGGGCGGATCAGCATCACCCGGATCGAATGATTCGGGCTGCTACTCGCCTTCGGCCTGGAGCCGCTCGGAGAAGAACTCGAGCGCCTTCTTCGTCTTCGTCTCCTGCTCGCCGCCGAGGTCGACACCGTGTTCCGTTAGGAACGCTCGTGCTTCGGCGTTGACCTGGAAGGCTTCAGACGGGGCGCACTTCGTCGACAGCTCGAGGATCATGGAGTTGTCCGGGTAGAGCCAGAGCTCGGCCACCATCTTTCGGTCGTATCCCTCGGGCGCGAACCTCAACTTGAGTACGAAGATCGGGCCGAGCACCGCAAGATCGTCCAGGTCGAGACCCTCAGGGGCGTGGGCTGCGTACATGGACCGCTGCTCCTTGGAGAAGAGCTTGCGGATCGGCTTCCCTGCCATCACGACCTTCCTGACGGCCGTCGGGCCCAAGGCGTGCTTCATCGATCCCGAGCAGACGAAGCCGCCGGGCATGGCGTCCACCTCGACGCCGAAGCTGCGGGAGGCGCGGAGGTCGGCCGGGAGCTCGTCGGGCACGACCGGGCGCAGCTTCACAACCGAGTCGTCTCCCTTTCGTTGGATCCGGCGGGCTCGAACGACGACGCCCTTGTCGTAGAGCGCCAGGTCCGGGGTATCGAAGAAGAACACCTGACGGATCTCGCCGTCGAGCGGGTCCACGCCGAGCGACTTCGCCCCCGCACTGCGATGGGAGACCGGCACCGTCAGCTTCAGCTCAACGCTGTCGGCGCCCTTGATCAACGTGAGCAACTCCCCGAGCTGCTGATCGGAAAGCGCAGGTGTGGCGGTAGTCGTAGCCATGGTCATCTCCTACTCGGTCTGTGGGCCTCCTGGAGTGCGTGTCCACGTGCGAAGGCGTCGACCCGGCCCCAGCGCCCGGGTATGTCGAGCAGTCCCAGGAGCCCGACGTTGGGGGCCAGGGCCGGGTCGACGATCAAGTGGTCGCCCTGCGGCTCCAGGCCGAGCATCGTGCGGAGCAAGAGCAAGGGCGCGCCGGTCGACCAGGCCTGGGGGCTGCAGGCAGTCGGGTATTGCACGGGGTACTTCGTCACGCCCCGCTCGTAGCCGCCGAAGGCCTCCGGAAGACGTCCGTCGAAGAAGTCCGCGGCATCGAGGATGCCCGCGGCGATCGTCGCCGCCTCGGCCTTGAAGCCGTAGCGGCGCAGGCCCCACGCGACGAAGGAGCTGTCAAACGGCCAGACGGTGCCGACGTGGTAGCCGATCGGGTTGTAGCGCCCCTCGCCCTCGGCGAGCGTGCGAACACCCCAGCCGGAGAAAAGCCTCGGCCCCATCAGGTGCTCGGCGACCCGCTTCGCCTTGCTCTTGTCAACGATCCCGCTCCAGAGCAGGTGGCCGTTGTTCGACGTCAGGGCGTCGACCTGTTTGCCCTCGTTGTCGAGGGCCAGCGCGAAGTACTCGCCGTCCTCGACCCAGAAGTCGCGGTTGAACCGCCGCTTGAGGCTGGCCGCCTGCCGCTCCAGCTCCTCGGCGAACGCGGGGTCCTTCCAGACCTCGCGTGCGAGACGGGCGCCCCGCTTTTTCGCGTCGTAGGCATAGCCCTGAAGCTCGCAGGTCGCTCGCGGGAAGCCGGGGATTCGGCCGTCGCGGTAGGAGATCGAGTCCCAGGAGTCCTTCCAGCACTGGTTCTCGAGGCCGGTGTCCTCGTTCCGGCGCTGGTAGGAGATGTAGCCGTTCCCCATCAGGTCGGCGTAGTCGTCGATCCACGAGAGCGCGGCTCGGGCCTCCCGCTCGAAGGCTCGAACGAGCTGCCTGTCGCCGGTCCAACGCTCGTACTCGTCCAACAGGACGACGTAGAGCGGTGTCGCGTCGACCGCGCCGTAGTAGGGCGAGTGAGGCCGCTCCTCGAACGCCGTCAGCTCGCCGTACCGCATCTCGTGGAGGATCCGGCCCGGATCCTCGTCGCGAAAGTCGTCGACGCGACTGCCCTGCCAGTCGCCGAGCGCTTTGATCGTCGTGGCTGCGAGCTCCGGCGTGAACGGCAGCGCTTGGAGGCTCGTGAAGATGCTGTCGCGGCCGAACATGGTCATGAACCACGGAAGACCGGCCGCGGGAAGGCTGCGCCCTCCCGCAACCGGCGGCGCGAAGCGCAGCGCGGCGAGGTCGATGAGGCTGCGCCGATACGTCGCCTTCAGCGAGTCCCAGTCACATTCGAGGCGTGGCGCATCCTCGAGCCAGCGCTCGAGGCTTCGTTCCATGTTGGGTTGAGCCCTCCGCTCCCCCCGTTCGTACTTGGGCCGGTCATACGTTCCGCCCGCGCCGGCTGCGGTGACGACGTCGAGATCGGTCGACCACGAAGCGTGGGGCTCGACGTGAACGTTGAAGGTCAGGCCTTTCTTGTCCAGCTTGGCTGGCGCCGACGCCGAGATCATCGTCTGACGCTTGTACGACCCTCGTTCGTAGCCGAGGACGAGGCTCCCGTTCCGGACCCGGGTTGAGTACTTGCCCTTTTTCTCGAGCGCGTCCTTGACCTCGAACAGGTCGGCGAAGTCGCTGGCCGCGTCGATGCGAATCTTGAGATCGGCCGGCTGCTCGTCGTGGTTCAGGATCGTGAGCTCTTCATGGAAGCCGTCGCCGACGGCGCGGCGGCGGATGACGGAGAGCTTGGAGTCGACGTAGACCGTGCCCGTTCCAGGGACGAGGAAGAAGCGTGACTCGAAGTACTGCAGGTCGTCGACGGAGAGCGGATTCAGGCGCTGGCCGTTGACTGTGAGGATCCAGCTGGAGAGGAAGCGGCTGTCGAACGAGAAGAGGCCGGTGGGATCCGTCAGCGATGCCTCGATATCGCCGCGCGAGTCGCTGACCACGAAGGTATTACCGTCGAGAATCTGGACCAGCCCGCCGTTCATTGCGCCGGGCCAGGGAAGAGACGCTGGAAGTGCACGAGCAGGTCGGGTCTCCCCTCGACGGTGATCGCCCCGCGCAGCACCGCCGCGAAGGCGTTCTCTTCGCCCCTGACGACCTGATCGAACAGGGCCTGGTCGGAGCGCGTAACGCAGTCGGCGCGCGCGTTCGCGTGGGACACCGTCACCTGACCCTTCTCGACCTTTACGAGCCAGCGCGCCTTGCGCCTGCCGTTCGTGAGCTCGAAGCGAATCGTTCCCGTCGCCTTCTCCAGCAGCGGCTCATGGCCGCGGGTGCCAAGCTCCTGGAAGAACTCCGTGGTCGCGTTCATCGGCGGCCTCCTTTCGCTGCAGCCATAGAACCCGCTCGGGTGCGCGCATGCATCACCCGGACCGCATGAATCACACTGTTCGGATGATGCTTCGCTCAAGGATCTGGACGAGGCTTCCGGCGAACAGTGAGTAGCGCCGACGTCACGACGGCAGAACCGCTTCGAGACAGGACTTGGCGGATCCTGCCGTTCGGCGACCCCTCGCGCCGCCGGCGCCTGTTCAAGGTCGGAGCGTGGTTGCTCGGCGTGATCATCGTCGTCGGCCTCTTGAACGTCATCGGCATCGACGTACGCGGCTGGCTCAGCAGCGTCTGGGACGCGTTGAGCGACATCTCGGCCAAGTACCTGATCGCTGGCTGGGCGGTGCAGACGGTGCAGACGACTCTGACCGCCGTTGCCTGGTACTTCATCCTGCGGGCCGGCTTCCCGAACGCGCAGATCTCCTACCTCCAGGTGCTTGCCGCCTACGCGGCAGGCGTGGCGCTGAACGGGTTCCTGCCAGCGAACCTCGGCACCGTCGTGATGCTGCTGATGTTCGTGGCGATGATCCCGGGCGCCGGCCTCCCCGGCGTCCTCGGCGGCATGGTCGTCCAGAAGATCTTCTTCACCGTCGCCGGCACGTTCGTCTACCTCTACCTCTTTCTCTCCGTGGCGGGGTCGTTCGAGCTTCAGCTCAACCTCTTCCACGACCATCCCGCCTTCACGCTCGTGGTCATCGTCGGCGGGGCGTTCCTGGTCGTCCTGCTCGGCCGCATCTTCTGGAGCAAGCTCAAAGGCCTTTGGGCACAGGCGAGGCAGGGCGGCGCGATTCTCGCTCGCCCACGCGACTACGTCGTCCGGGTGCTGCTCCCCTCGTTCGGAGCCTGGATCGCGAAGCTCGGCGTGACCGCCATCTTTCTCGCCGGCTACGGCATCCCAGTCACCTTCCACACGGTCATGTCCGTGATCGGAGGGAACTCGCTCGCAAACACGGTCTCCGCGACGCCGGGGGGCGTCGGCATCAACCAGGCTGTGAATGCCGCCGCGCTCGAAGACGTCACCAGCGCGGCCACGGCGACTGCGTACTCACTCGGTCAGCAGCTCGCGATCACGGCATTCAACATCGTCTTTGCGACCGTGCTCATCGTCTGGGCGTTCGGATGGACGGGAGGCAAGCTCCTCGTTCGACAGTCGTATGACGACGCGAAGCTGAAGGTCGCAGAACAGAAGGAGCAGCGAGCAGCGAAGAAGGCGGCGGAGGACTCGGCCTGATGGCCGCCTACGGCGAGGGTCTCACCTGGCAGCCCGAGCGGCCTCGGTTCAGGCCGTTCCGAATCACGATCTCCTGGCTCTTCACGGCGACGTCCCTCTGGGCCGCCGCGGCGATCCTCCCGGGAGTCGACATCGCCGGCGTCTGGGGGGCGTTCGCTGTGGCGGCCGTCGTTGCGCTTCTGAACGCGGTCTTGCCGCCAATTCTGGCGGCGCTCCGCCTGCCGTTCATGCTTGCCCTCGGCTTCCTGCTCGTCCTCGCGCTCAACGCGTTCGTCCTGAAGCTGGCGTCCGACCTGCTCGACAACACGTTCACGGTGGACTCGTTCTGGTGGGCGCTGGTCGCGGCGCTGCTCGTCTCCGCAGTGAGCGTCGCGCTCGAGGTCGTATTCGGGACGAACGACGACGACACCTACTCGCTACGGGTCGTTCAGCGAATCGCGCGCCGTCAGGGCGGTGGCGAGCAAACCGACGCGCCGGGCATGATCTTTCTCGAGATCGACGGCCTCGCGCTGCCCGTCCTCCGCCGAGCGATGCGCGACGGGAACGCGCCCACCATGGCGCGGTGGATCGAGGAGAGCACTCATCGCCTGACGGAGTGGGAGCCCGATCTCTCGTCGCAGACGGGCGCGAGCCAGGCAGGGATCCTGCTCGGCTCGAACGAGGACATCCCGGCGTTTCGCTGGGTCGAGAAGGAGACCGGAAGGCTGATGACCTGTTCAGCGCCCGCCGACTGCGCGCGCATCGAGAGTGAACGCGCGACGGGCAACGGGCTGCTGGTCGACGGCGGCTCGAGCCGGGGCAACCTCCTCTCGGGCGAGGCGGAGGAGGTCATCCTCACCGTGAGCAGGATGGAGGAGGAGAAGCGCGCCAATCCGGGCTACCGCGCGTTCTTCGCCAACGGATTCAACGTCACGCGCGCGCTCGTTCTGTTCGGTTGGGAAGTGGTCCTCGAGTGGACGGCCGCCCTCCGCGCTAGGCGCCGCGATGTCCGGCCGCGGGGCCACCGAGGCGGGATCTACCCCTTCATGCGCGCCGCGATGTGCGTCGTCGTCCGCGACCTAATCGTCTACGGCGTGCTCACGGACATGATGCGTGGCCGCCCAGCCGTCTACGCGACGTTTTCCAGCTACGACGAGGTGGCGCACCACTCCGGGCTCGAGCGGAGCGACACGCTGGAGGCGCTGCGCAAGCTCGACCAACAGTTCAGCCGCATAGATCGAGCGCGCCGCTATGCCCCGCGGCCGTACCTGATCGTCGTGCTCTCCGACCACGGCCAGACGCAGGGCGCGACCTTCAAGCAGCGGAACGGCTACGGACTGGACGAGCTCGTGCAGCGCTCACTCGCGAGCGGAACGGTCGAGGAGATCGCGGGCGGTGACGAGCAGCACGCGATGGTCGGAAACGCGATTGGCGAGGCGACCGGCAAGAAGCCGAAGAAGCACGCGAAGAACGACGTCTCGGGCGAACAGGTCGTCGTACTGGGGTCGGGCAACCTCGGCCTCGTCTACCTGATGGATGAGCCGCGCCGCCTGACGCTCGAGGACATCGAGGCGCGCCACCCGCGCCTGATTCCGGAGCTACGAGCGCATCCGCAGGTCGGCTGGATCCTCGTGCGTTCGTCCTCGGACGGAGCCGTCGCCCTCGGCGCCGAGGGGGCACACTTCCTCGAGGACGGGCGCATCGAGGGGCGCGACCCGCTCGCGAACTTCTCGCCCTACGCCGCCCACCATCTGAGCCGAACAGACTCGTTCCCACACGTCGCGGACATCATGGTCGGCAGCTTCTACGACCCCGACCTCGAGGAAGGCTGCGCCTTCGAGGAGCTGATCTCCTTCCACGGTGGCCTGGGCGGCCCACAGACGCGGCCGTTCATCCTCGCTCCGGCTGAGCTCCCGCTCCCGGACTCACCGATCGTGGGTGCCGCAAGCGTTCACCGGCTCCTCGTCGGCTGGCGCCAGCTGCTCGCGAACGGCACTCGTCGCGGATCAGCGGCGACTGGGCGTGAACGGGCGAAGCTCGTCAGCTCCGGGCTGAACGATCCCGACGTGTGACTCCGGCACCTCGTTCCAAGCGCCGGGAAGGTCGCCCAGCGGCTCGGAGACGACGACCCTGGTCTCGTCGGAGAGCCCGGCGAGCTCCGTGCTCTCCGGGTAGAGGGCCTTCAACGAGTCCATACGAGTGCTGAAGTAGAGCGAGCGCGAGTCGCCCTCGCTCGAGTACCGAAACGCCCACACATGGCCGCCGTCGGTGGTCGCGATCGTCATCTGGATCGGATACTCGACGCCGTGGTCGTGCCCGACCTCCTCCACGAACCCGACCGTCCGTTCGACGGCGGCCACAGGGTCGTTCTCGAGCCCGAAGGTGAGCGCGAGGAAGAACAAGACCTCGGAGTCGGTCGTGCCCTCGATCGAGTCGAAGAGCGAGTCGTCGACGGCGAGTAAGAGCTCGCGCCGGAACTGGTGGAACTCGCGGACGAGGCCGTTGTGCATCCAGAGCCAACGCCCGTAGCGGAACGGGTGGGTGTTCGTCTCTTGAATCGCCGTCCCCGTCGAGGCGCGAATGTGGGCGAAGAAGAGCGGTGAGGAGACTCCCGCGGCCAGCTCACGGAGGTTGCGATCGTTCCAGGCGGGATGAGTGCTGCGGTAGACCCTGGGCGGCTGGCCTTCTTCGTACCAGCCCACCCCGAACCCATCTCCGTTCGTCGTGGTTGCTCCCTGGCGGGCGTGCAGGCTCTGGTCGATCAGCGAGCGGTCACGCTTGACGAGTAGCTCCTCGAGCCTGATCGGAGATCCCGAGTAGGCGAGCCAGCGGCACATCTCACTCCCTTCTTTCTGTGGCACCCGGCGGTCTCGTCGGAATGCTCTGCGCCAGGAACAGGGCGAGGATCGCAAGCACCGCGAGGATCGCGAGCGCGGAGCGAAGTCCCGAGAGACGCGCCTCGCTGTACGCGTCGAGCGCCGCCTCCGTGGTTGCCGCGGGGGTACCCGCCTCGGCGAGGGCGGCCTCGAGATCGGCGTCCGAGGCGAACGGGATGCCGCCCGCGAGCTCGACTTGCGCCTGCTGCTTGGCACTCGCCGGGATCGCGCTCGACTGCTGGATGTTCGTCAGGAACGACGACGTGAGCGTCGCGATCAGCAGCGAGCCGGCGAGCGCCGTGCCCAGCGAGGCGCCGAGGTTCGTCATCGTGTTCTGGAGACCGCCGACCTCCGGGCTCTCGTCGTCCGGCACTGCCGAAACCGTGACCGCCCCGAGCTGCGAGGCGAGTGCGCCGATGCCGAAGCCCACCAAGAGCATCGGCACGAAGACGATCTCCGGGCCGACGTCCGGGTCGAGTGCGCCGAGCAGCACCACAGTCCCTGCGAAGAGCGAGAGGAGGCCGACCCGGACGACGAACCGTGGCGAGATGTTCGGCAGCAGCTTCGGGATGCCGATCGCGGCCGCCAACAGCGTCACCGAGAGCGGGAGCAGTCGAACACCGGTCTCGAGAGCGGAGAGACCGAGCGCGACCGAGAGGAAGAGCGGGACGACGAAGAAGAACCCTGCCTGGACGAGGAACTGGAAGAAGAACATCGTCAGGCCGCCCGTCAGCTGCCTGTTGCGGAGCATGGCGATACGGACGAGTGGCTCCTGGCCGTGCGCCTCGCGTCGGGCCTGCCAGCGGAAGAAGACCCAGATCACGAAGATCCCGGCGATGATCAGCCAGATCGTCGGCGACAGCCCGGCCCATGACGGGCCGTCGGCTTTCGGCTGGATCCAGCCCCACTCGCTCGAGCGGAGCACGCCGAAGACGAGGAGCCCCAGGCCGAGCGCCGAAAGCACCGCGCCGACGATGTCGAGCTTCGGGCGCTGCTCCACCGGAGCGTCCGCGATCCGGCGCGTCAGAAGCAGGATGATCAGGACGAGCACGACCTCGCCGGCGAACACCCAGCGCCACGAGAAATACGTCGTGCAGAAGCCGCCGATCAGCGGGCCGACCGCCACGGCAACCGCTCCAGCAGCCGCCACGAGGCCGTAGGCCGCGGGGCGCCGCTCAGCGGGAAAGTTCCCGGCGACCAGCGCCACGATCGCAGGCAGGATCAGCGCAGCGCCGACGCCCTCCAGCAACGACCAGCCGAGGAGAAGCACCGGCAGGCTCTGGGCGATCGACGTCGTGAACGATCCGCACCCGTAGATGACGCAGCCGATCGCGAACGCCCGCTTCCGGCCGATCATCGCGCCGACCTTGGCGCCCGTGATCATCAGCGCCGCCATGACGAGCGTGTACGCGGTGATCGCGCCCTGGATCCCGGTGACCGTCGTGCCGACGTCCTTCGCGACCGTTACGATCGAGACGTTCATCACCGAACTGTCCAGGGTCATTAGGAACTGACCCGAGGCCAGCGTGAGCAGGACGAGCGTCGCGCCCGTCGCACGTACCGACGGTGCCGTCTCGGTCGCAGCCGTCATGACGGTGCGGCGGAAGCCCCTCGCGCCTCTGGATTCGTAGGCAGCCGAAGCGCCGCGACGAGACCGATTACCGCCGCCAGCGCTAGCGACGCCATCGCAAGGGCGTACGTCCCCCTGGAGAGGTCGGCCACGAGGATCGTGCCCGCGATCGCGGTGCCGAAGGTCGAGCCTAGGTTAGACACGCTGCGCGACAGGCCGGAGATCTCGCCTTGCATGTCCTCGGGGAAGCTCGACTGCACGACGTTCACCGAAGGTGTGAGCATGACACCGACGCCTAGGCCGATCAGGAGCAGGCCGGGCACGAAGGCGACGACACTCGACCACGCGTAGACGAAGCCGATCAGGAGCCCGATGCCGGCCAATGTCATGACGAAGCCGGCCACGATCAAGGTCTTCTGCGCGCGCCTCTTCGCCAATCGCTCCGCCGCGAGGGACGAAACGAGAACGCCCAACGTCGCCGCCGTGAAGATGGCGCCCGTCTCGATCGGGTTGTATCCGCGGACGGTTTGCAGGTAGACCGCGACGACGAATGACGTCCCGATCAGGATGAGCCACTGCGCGTTCTGGGTCGCGAGAGCGAGGTTGGACGTGCGGTTCTTGAACAGGCGCGTCGTGAGGAGCACGTCCTTCCCCACGCGCTCTCGGTAGCGAATGTAGAGGAAGAACCCGATCAGGAGTGCTGCCCCGATCACGAGGGAGACCGCCATGAGCGCGGTGTTGCTGTCGGCCTGCAGGATCCCGAGCACGACGAAGAACATGCCGACTGCCGACAAGATCGCTCCGAAGACGTCGAAGGGGCGCCCTGGGTCTGCCGGCAACGGATCGACCATCCGGCGACTGAGGAGGATGATCGCGGCGACGACCAGGGCCTGGAAGATGAATGCGGCCCTCCAGCTGATCGCCGTGGCGATGAAACCACCGATCAGCGGTCCTGCGGCAGCGCCAATGCCTCCCAACCCACTGATCACACCAAACGCCCGGGCACGTGACGTGACGTTGCTGAATGCGAGGGTCGTGAGGATGTAGACCGGAGGGATCAAGAGCGCCGTTCCGACGCCTTCGAAGACCGAATTGCCGAGGATCAGCACGCCGAGACCCGGCGAGACCGCGCTCAGCAGCGCGCCGATTCCGTAGAGGATGAGGCCGCCCAAGAAGCAACGCTTGCGGCCCCAGCGATCGGTCAGCTTGCTCGCCGGGATCATCAGGATCGCCATGATCAGCAGGAACGAGGTGATCGCCAGCTGCACGCCCTGAACGTCCGTGTCCAGGTCCTCGCTGATGTCGTTGATCATCACGTTCATGTTCGAGCCGGCAAAGCTGCAGATGAACTGGGCGAGGGCGAGAGGAAGCAGGAAGCTCCGCCGCGCAGCGCCCGTGAGCTCGGCGCTCAAGCGGCAGCCACCGTCCCGTCGGCTTCCGCGCGGGAGATGGCCGTCGCCGCGCCGATCAGGGTCAGGTGGCTAAAGGCCTGAGGGAAGTTGCCGACCTGCCGCTGACGCTTCACGTCGTACTCCTCGGCGAGCAGCCCGAGATCGTTCGTCAGACCTAGAAGCCGCTCGAAGAGCGCACGAGCTTCGTCGACCCGGCCGTTGAGCGCGAGGGCGCTGACCAGCCAGAACGAGCAGGCGAGGAACTGACCTTCGTCGCCCGCGAGCCCGTCGTCGGTCTCGTCGGTCGAGTACCGAGAGACGAAGCCGTCTCGGCCGAGCTCGCGCGAGATCGCGTCGATCGTGCCCGTCACGCGCTCGTCGCTGCCGGGCAGAAAGCCCACGAGCGAGATATTGAGGACGCTTGCGTCGAGCTCCTTGGAGCCGTAGTACTGGGTGAAAGTGCGGCGGCCTGGGTCGTAACCCTGATCGCACACCTCGCGGTGGATCTCGTCGCGGACCTGCTTCCAACGTTCGACCGGGGCGTCCAGCTCGTACTCCTCGGCAAGCCGGACGGCGCGGTCGAACACCACCCAGGCCATTACCTTGGAGTACGTGAAGTGGCGACGAGGACCGCGCGTCTCCCAGATCCCGTCATCCGGCTCCCGCCAGATCGTCTCGACGTGTTGGACGAGCGTGCGCCACCTGGGCCAGAGGCGCTTTTCGAACTGGCCGAGAACCGTAGTGCCGAGGAAGCCGACGCCGACGACCTCGCCGTAGACGTCGAGCTGGAACTGCTCGGAGGCCGCGTTGCCGATGCGGACTGGTTTCGAGCCCTCGTAGCCCGGAAGCTCGTCGACCTCGAACTCGGTCAAACGCCGCTCGCCGGCGATCCCGTACATGATCTGGATCGTCGTCGGGTCGCCCGTTGCGATTCGAAGCAGGTAGTCGCGAAAACCGAGCGCCTCCTCGGTGTATCCCGCCACGAGCAGCGCCTCGAGCGCGAGAACCGAGTCACGCAACCAGCAGTAGCGATAGTCCCAGTTCCGTTCGCCCCCGATGTCCTCCAGCAACGACGTCGTCGGCGCGGCGATTACGGCCCCGGTGGCCTCGTACGTCATCGCCTTGAGCGCGATCAGCGAGGTGAGGACCTCGTCCCGATAGGGACCGTCGTACGTACATCGCCCGCTCCACTCCCGCCACCACGCCTCCGTGCGGGCCAGCGCCGAGTCGGCGTCTTCGACCGGCGGAGCGGGCCTGTACGAACGATGCCAGGAGAGGGTAAGACGTTCGCGGGCACCTTCGGGCACGACGAAGTCTGCTCGCACCGTTCCGTCCTCAACTTCCAGCGGCAGCGTCGTCGAGAGACTGAACGCGTCGGGGCCGGCCGTAGCGATAACGCCGTCCGGCGCTGGTTCATGCCACGGGACGATCGAGGCGTAGTCCGGCCGGAGAGATAGCTCCATCTGCATCGGGACGCGGCCTCTGAGGCCCTCGACGATCCGCATCACGCGCGGCGCGCCGTCGCCGCGACGAGGCATAAAGTCGATCACGCGGACTGCGCCGTCGGGTGTCTCGAAATCAGTCTCCAGCACAAGTGTCCCCGCTCGGTAGCGACGGGAGCCAGCGCGTGCGTCGGCGGTGGGCGCGAGGCGCCAGCGACCATGCCTCTCGCCTCCCAGCAAGGCCGCGAAGCAGGACGCGGAGTCGAATCGCGGGAAGCAAAGCCAATCGACCGCTCCGTCACGACCGACCAGAGCTGCAGTCTGCATGTCGCCGATCAGGCCATAGTCCTCGATACGCACGGGCGCCGTCTCCTTCCTGCTCGGGGAAATGCGTTTTCGATCACAGCAGCGGTGAAAGCGCCGCGAAGGCGGTTGCTTTGGCCCGCGACTTCATCCCGTCAACGGCGATACCGGGGCTCGACGCCGTCTCGGCCGGGCTAGCGAAGCGCTCCTCGAACTGAACCGCCAGCGCCTTGGAGCGGACGAGGAGGTCGATCTCGAAGAAGCGTTTCAGGCTCCACGCTTCGAGGTTGCAGGTGCCCGCCAGGACCTCCGCGCCGTCCCGAACGAATGCCTTCGCGTGCAGCATCGTCGGGTACTCGAGGATCCGGACGCCCGCGTCGAGGAGCTTCGCGTGGTGAAAGCGCTGGGCGGCCGCGCACGCCCAGTTGTTCGCGTCCGCGGGGACGAACAGCCGTACCCGGACCCCGCGGCGCGCCGCTTGCTCGATTCGACGGATCATCCCGCGGTCGGTGACGTAGGGGTTGGCGACGTCGAGCGTCTCGCTCGCCGCGTCCAGAAGGCGCCCGATCGCGTCGCTGATCGGGCGGTAGCGGCCTGGAGCGTTGTGCAGGACGACCGCAGGGATCGGTTCGGCCCCGGCATCCAGCTCCGGGAAGAGCGCCTCCAGCTCGTCGGTCGGAATCGAGCCGCCGAGCCACCGAAAGCTCGCCAGGAACACCAACTGGAGCTGCGCGACGACGGGCCCTTCGACGCGGAGGAAGAGGTCGTGGAAGCGCCCGTCCTGGAAGTGGTCCTCGATGCCGGCGCCGCCGACCCAGCCGATACGCCCGTCGACGACCACCATCTTGCGGTGGTCGATGTGACCGAGTGTCCCTAGGTTCCAGCTCATCTCACCGTCGCCGCCGAGTGGCCCGACAGTTGCGCGCACCTTCGTCGCGCGAACGACGCAGACCTCGATGCCCGCTGCCGTCAGCCGCTCATAGAGCGCACTGGAGCTTCCTTCGGGGTCGGTCCCCTTCCGGTCGACGACGAGCCGGACGCGTACCCCCTCGGCCGCCTTCGCCACCAGCGCATCGGCGACGGCATCGCCGATCGCTCCCGGCCTGAAGCCGAACTGGTTGATGTGGATCGACGAACCGGCGGCGGCGATGTCCTCGAGCATCGGCGGGTAGAAGTTGCGGCCCTCGACGTGGACCTCGGCCGTCGATGCCGCACTCTCCGAGAATGCGAGCGCGAGCGCGCCGAGGCTCACCGCTCCCGCGGCGAGACGCTCGGCGTGATCGCGAATGCGGTCGTTGGGAACCGCGAGTCCCGCGGCCCTCGCCATCCCGGGCTAAACGCCCGCGGGTACCGCAACCGCGGCGGCGCCCGGCTCTGGCGCCCTCACGCGAGCGCTTTCGCCTTGATCGCCTCGTACTCGGTTTGCGTGATCGCGCCGTCGTCGAGGAGCTTCTTCGCCTTGTCGATTTCCCCAGCCGCGCCGCTGTCCGAAACGGAGCGCACGTACTCGTCCATGTGCGCCCGATCGGCGCGCGCCCGCTCAAGGTTGCGCTCGGCGATCCCGTCGTGGTTGGCAATCAAGTAGACCAGGACGCCGACGAACGGCACGAACAGCATGAAGATCAGCCAGAGCGCCTTCGAGCCACCCCCAATGTCACGGCGGCGGAAAATGTCCGAGGCGACCGAGATCAGCAGCCAGAACCACGCCACCCAGAGAAAGAAGACGACCATCGTCCACAGGACGTCGAGGAAGGGGTAGTCGGCAGCAACAACGCTCATGCATTCCTCCTAGTTCGGGGGCCCCGAGCGTTGCGCAACACGCGCACGGCTTCATCATGCGATCCGGGTGATTCGCCCGCCGATCATCCCCTCGGGGCGATGACCCGCGCCGCTTCGGCAGCCAGGTTCGACGCTGTGGCGACTCTCCAGGCCGAGGGCATGACGCTCGTTCCCAGCGGATCGTTCCGCATGGGCTCCGAGGACTTCTATCCGGAGGAAGGACCGGTTCGGGAGGTCGAGGTCGGCGAGTTCTGGATCGACGAGCGTCCTGTCACGGCTGCCGAGTATCGGCGGTTTGTCCGGGAGACGCGCTACGTCACCGTGGCGGAGCGCCCGCTCGATCCCGCCGATTACCCCGACGCCGACCCCGACTTGCTCGTCCCTGGCTCCGTCGTCTTTCGGAAGACCGGCGGCCCGGTGCCGCTGAACGACCATCGCAACTGGTGGGAGTACGTCCCTGATGCGTCCTGGAAGAAGCCGGGCGGCCCCGGAACGACGATCAACGGGCGCGACAATCATCCGGTCGTCCAGGTCGCATACGAGGACGCCGAGGCGTACGCGGCGTGGGCCGGGAAAGAGCTGCCGACGGAGGCCGAGTGGGAATACGCGGCGCGCGGCGGTCTCGACGGCACCGCCTTCGCCTGGGGTGACGAGCATTTCCCCGGCGGCAGACCCGCCGCGAACACGTGGCAAGGCGAGTTCCCGTGGCAGAACCTGAAGCTCGACGGGTTCGAAGGCACCTCTCCCGTCGGCAGCTTCCCGCCCAACGGCTACGGCCTATACGACATGACCGGCAACGTGTGGGAGTGGACGTCGGACTGGTTCGCCGGGCAGAGCTCGAGCGCGCCCTGCTGCGCCCCCGACCCCCTGCCGGGCGAGACGTTCGCACGCAAGGTGATCAAGGGCGGCTCGCATCTCTGCGCTCCCAACTACTGCCTTCGCTATCGCCCGGCGGCGAGACAGGGTGAGACGATCGACACCGCGACGGACCACATCGGCTTCCGCTGCATCCGTCGGGTCAACCCGGCACCATCGTGAGGAATAAGACGCCCAGGATGTAGGTCACCAAACGATCAGCGAGTCGGGGCCGAGGGCCAAGAGCTTCCGCGGCCGGCGCATCAGCAGGCCGTAGATCATCACCCCCGTCACGCTCATGGCGGCTGACCTCCTGCTTCGCGCGCTCTCCTAGGAAGGTCTCGATGGTCCCACCGACCACGCTCCAGGGCGCCATCCCGATCGAGTGATTCGGAGAGAATCGGCAGGTGGCCGAGGCATTCTTCTGGGGAGCCTTCGCGAGCTCCTCGCTGCTGGTCGGTGCCCTCCTAGCGCTGAGACTGCGGTTGAGCGAGCGCGTCCTCGGCCTCGTGATGGCCTTCGGATCGGGCGTCCTGATCAGCGCGGTCGCCTACGAGCTCTTCCTCGAGGCCACCGAGTCCGCCGACAATCGGGAGTGGGCAACGGTGGGCCTGTTCGGAGGCTCGCTGACGTTCTTTGTCGGAGACGAGCTGATCGACCGCATGGGCGGCGACGGGCGGAAGAGCATGATGGGCCGCCAGGCGGGCGGGGCGGCGCTGGCGATCGTTCTCGGGATCGTCCTCGACGGCATTCCCGAGTCGTTCGTCGTCGGGATCGATCTTCTGTCGGGCGAAGGCATCAGCATCGCGTTTGTCGCGGCGGTGTTCATCTCCAACTTGCCCGAATCGGCCGCGGCCACCTCAGGCCTCTCGAAGGCCGGCTGGGCGAGCGCCAAGATCTACTTGCTGTGGACGGGCGTGACGCTCGTCGCGGGGCTCGCTGCCGCGATCGGCAACGGCGCGCTCGGCGGCGCCTCCCCCGACGCGATCGCCTTCGTCCTCGCCTTTGCAGCCGGCGCGATCCTGACGATGCTGGCGGACACGCTGCTGCCGGAGGCGTTCGAGAAGGGTGGACGCGTGACGGGCCTCTTGGTCACGCTCGGCTTCGCCGTCGCCGTGTTCATCTCGACATACGAGTAGCGGCACCGGCAAGGGTCGTGGCGGGCGGGCGCGAACCTCTCGACATGGCCTACCAGCTCCACCCGCGCATCGAGCGCTGGTACGAACGGCTGTCGCTCACCCGGGCCGTCACGTCGATCATCGCGGTCGCGATCATCTTGGTGCTCGTCGCAGGACTGCTCGAGCGTCTCGTCGAGCCCGAGACGTTCCACAGCATCGGTCTCGCGTACTGGTGGGCGGTTACCACCGTGACGACCGTTGGCTACGGCGATGTCGTCCCGGAGAGCACGGCCGGCCGCGTTGTCGGAGCTGCGCTGATGCTCACCGGGCTTGCATTGATCCCAACCCTCACGAGCATCATCGTCTCGACGCTCCTGTACAAGACTCGACGTTCGGAGCAAGACCGGATCGAGCAGCTCGAGTCGGCGCAGGCCACGACGCTTGCACGGATCGAGGAGAGCCTGGCCCGCATCGAGCAGCGGCAATGAGCCGAGTCAGCCGGATCGTCTTCGGTTCGCGCAATAGCATCGCCGGGACGGTCTACGGGACGATCGTCACGATGGGCGCGATTGCCGCAGGCGCCGCCGAAGGCGCCGGCGCCGGAACGCTCGCTGCCGCGGTTGCGGCCACCGTGCTCGTCCTCTGGATCGCCCATGTGTACTCCCATGCGCTCGCCGAGACGGTCAGGCTCGGCCGGCGAATCGACGTGACAGAGCTGAGATCCGTCGCCAGGCGCGAGCTCGCGATCGTCCTCGCCGCTGTCGCGCCGGTGGCGGCACTCCTCCTCGGCGAGCTCGGCGTCTTGCGGGACGTGACCGCCGGTTGGCTCGCGATGGGCTTCGGGCTCGCGATCCTCTTCCTCCAGGGCATCAGGTACGCAAGCGTCGAGCGGCTGAGCCCGGCCGGAACTGCCGTGGCCGTGGGCGTCAACCTTGGCCTTGGCCTTATCATCGTCGGTCTGAAGGCCGGGCTAGGGCACTAGGAGCTCCTCGCCGGGCTTCAGCACGCGGACGTCGACGTCGGGCGCTACTGCGGCAGCGGCGCGTGCGAATGCTTCAGCGGGCGCGGTCAGGAACGGTGCAGTCGCGCGGCGATGCAGCGGGCGGTAGGTGCCCCAGTGGATCGGCACCGCGATCCGCGGCGCCAGGCGGCGCACGGCCTCGGCCGCCCGCGCCGGGTCCATGTGCTTCCCGCGGCCGAGCGTCGCCCCCCAGCCCCAGATCGGGAGGAGCCCGACGTCGAGCTCGGAGACGAGCCCCTCCATGGCGTCGAAGAGATCGGTGTCGCCCGCGAAGAAGACGCGCTTCGTCCCGAGGATCGCGTAACCGAGCGCCGGTCCTGCTCCGAATGGCGGCCGCCCGCCGTCGTGCTCGGCGTGCGTGGCGCGAACTGTCACGGCGCCGACAAGGACCTCGTCGCCTTCGTCGACCGGAACGACCTGAAATCCGTCGAGACGACTGGCGAGGAAACGCGGAGCGACAATTCTGGTCCCACGGCCGACCAGCTGCAGCGAGGGGAGGTCGAGGTGGTCGTAGTGCCCGTGTGAGAGCAAGACGGCGTCGACGGCCGGCGGCTCACGGTCCAGCGCAACCGCACGCCGCAGATGCGCCACCTTGCGGCGCAGCAGCGGGTCGGTCAGCAGCCGCACGCCGTCGAGCTCGACGAGAACGGTGCCGTGCCCGATGTAGCGAACGACCACCCAGATAGGACGATGACACAGCGCTCCGCGCCGCGATACCACCTCCCCGTGGGCCGAATGCTCCTCGCGCGCATCCTCGTCCTTTTGGGCGCGCTGATCGCGATCCTGGCTCTGTTAGCGGGTTACATCCGCTTCCAGGCGCTCGATACGGAGACAGTCGGGAACACCGCCGGCGACCTGATCGCCGACAAGGCGATCCGCGACGAAGCGGCTGCCACGCTCGCCGACGAGTTCTTCGCCAATGTCGACGTGGAAGCCGCACTCGCGCAGCGGCTGCCCGCGGACCAGAAGGGGCTTGCCGGGCCCATTACCGGCGCAATTCGATTGAGCGGCGACCGGGCGGCCCAGGCACTGCTCGAGCGGCCGCGGGCCCAGGAGCTCTGGGTGCGATCGGTCGAGGCCACGCACCGCAACCTCATCAGGATCCTCGAGGACGAGACCGGACCGCTCACCACCGAGGGTGGTGACCTCGTGCTCGATCTCCGCCCGCTCGTCATCGAACTCGGTGACCGAGTGGCGATCGTCGGCAGGGTCGACGAACGCCTGCGAGCACGTCCTGATGCGGGCCGCATCAAGATCATGGACGCCAACCAGCTCGAAACGGCCCAGGACCTCACTCAGACGATGAAGATCCTTGGGCTGTGGCTGTGGCTCGTGCCGATCGCACTGTGGGCGATTGCGCTGTGGCTCGCGACGGGCCGGCGCCGCGTCATCTTGCGAATGATCGGGATCTCGTCGATCATCGCCGGCCTGCTCGTGCTCGTCGTCAGGCGCATCGCCGGCTCGAGCATCGTCGACGAGCTCGCCTCGACGGAGTCAGCCAAGGTCGCGGCGGGGAACGCGTGGGACATCCTCACCGCGCAGCTTCGCGACGGCGGCATGACCCTGCTCGGCCTTGGCGTGATCCTCCTCATCGCGGTTTGGATCGCCGGGCCTTCGACGTGGGCGACGTCCTCGAGAGAGTGGATGGCGCCGTACATCGTCCGGGCCGAGATCGCGTTCGGCGGCGCGGCGGCGCTGCTCGCGCTCCTCGTCTGGTGGGGCCCGACGATCCAGACGCAGCGCTGGCAGCTCGTCCTCGCCTCGGCCCTCGTGCTGGCCCTGGGTGTCCAGGTGCTACGGCGGCAAACGGCTGCGGAGTTCGGAAACCCACAACGAAAGGAGCAATAGATGGCCACGATGGATAGGACGAACGCCGAGGTCAGCGGCTGGGCCTTTGGCTTTGCGGCGTTCGCCGGCGCGATCATGCTGATGATCGGGATCTTCCAGGCGTTCGCCGGACTTGCGGCTATCTTCAACGACGAGTTCTTCGTCGTCGGCAACAATTACACCTACGACCTCGACGTCACGGCCTGGGGCTGGATCCACCTGATCCTTGGCGTCATCGTGGCGTTCGCCGGCGTCTCGGTGTACGCCGGCGCGACCTGGGCCAGAGCCGTCGGGATCGTGCTCGCGATTCTGAGCGCGGTCGCGAACTTCTTCTTCATCCCGTACTACCCGGTCTGGTCGGTCCTGATCATCGCGCTCTGCATCGCGGTGATCTGGGCGCTCACGGTCTACAACCCGGACGCAGCCTTAGGCCGCGGATAGCAATGTTGTGCAGAGGGCGGGCGCGGCGGCCGCGTCCGCCCTCCGTTTCTCACGGGACAGGCTCCCGCGGTACCGGCTCGCCGGGTCCGGCGCCGCGCGCGAGGAAGTACACGATGGCGCCGAGTACCGGGAAGATCAGGATCACGAGCACCCACGCCGCGATCTTTCCACCTGACATCGTGTGCCGCCGCCTGATGATGTCGATCCACGCGTACACCCACAAGGCGATCACCGCAAACGCGATGATCGGCCAGATCCAGGACATCCTGCGCTCCTTCGGTCGGGTGAGCCCAGCGTACGCCGTTTTCGGCCGTGAGGGCGTCGCCCCGAAGGGGTGATTCGGCGACGACCGCGACCGTTAGAGTTCTCGCCCGATGGCGATCCGCGAAGCAGAGCCGGTCGGCTCCCTCGGCGAGATCCGCGAGGCGGGTCTCGACCGCGAGGACCTGCTGACGATCTACCGCACCATGCTGCTCACGCGCGGGATCGAGGAACGCGGTCACATCCTCTACAAGCAGGGAAAAATCCCGGGTTCCTTCTACACGGGTCGCGGGAACGAGGGGGCGTCGGTGGGCGTCGCGACGGCGATGCGCGGCGAGGACGTGGGCACGCCGCTGCACCGCGACATGGGCGTCCACGTCACTCGCGGGGTCGAGCCCTGGCGGATCTTCGCCCAATACATGGGCCGCGAGGACGGGCCCACACGCGGCCGCGACGGGAACGTCCACATGGCCGACGCCCAGCTCGGCCTGATCGCGATGGTCAGTCACCTGCCGGCGATGCTTCCCGTCGCCGTCGGTGCGGCGCTTGCGTTCCGGATCCGCGACGAGCAACGAGTGGCGGTCGGCTGGTTCGGCGAAGGCGCTTCGGCCCGAGGCGACGCGCACGAGGCGATGAACCTCGCCGGCGTCCGGCGCCTCCCGGTCGTCTTCATCTGCGACAACAATCAGTGGGCCTACTCGACGCCGACCCACCTCGAGTACGCCTGCGAGACGCTCGCCGACCGCGCGCAGGCCTACGGCTTCGACGGGGTCGTCGTCGACGGCACGGACGTCCTCGCCGTCTACCGCGAGGCGAAGCGCGCGATCGAGAAGGCGCGCGGTGGGGGCGGCCCGACCATGATCGAGTCGATGACGCTGCGCATGGAGGGCCACGCCGTCCACGACGACGCGTTCTACGTCCCGAAGGAGCTCTTCGAGGAGTGGGCGAAGCGCGACCCGATCGAGCGCTTCCGCTCCTGGCTGCGGGAGAACGCGAACCTGAGCGACGAGGAGGAGGACGAGGTCGGCGCTGCCGTCAAGCGGATCCTCAACCAGGCGATCGAGCGCGCCGAGCAATCGCCGCTGCCCGATCCCTCGACGGTCGCCCAGCGCGTCTTCGCGCGGCCCGAGGACCTCGACACACCCCATCACAAGTAAGTGGCTGAACTCACCTACCTGCAGGCGATCTCGGACGGCCTCCGCCAGGAGATGCGCCGCGACAAGCGGGTCTTCGTGATCGGCGAGGACGTGGGCGTCTACGGCGGCGCCTTCAAGGTCACGCTCGGCTTCCAGGAGGAGTTCGGCCCCTGGCGCGTGTTCGACTCGCCGCTCTCGGAGACGGCGATCGTCGGCGGGTGCACCGGCGCAGCGATCATGGGGCTACGCCCCGTCGCCGAGATGCAGTTCGCCGACTTCATCTCCTGCGCCTGGGACCAGCTCGTCACTGTCGCGGCGAAGCAGTTCTACCGCGTCGGCACCCCGATCCCCATCGTCGTGCGGCTGCCCTCCGGGGGCGGGTTCTCCGGCGGCCCGTTCCACTCGCAGAACCCGGAGAGCTCGTTCGCGCACATCGCCGGCCTGAAGATCGTCTGCCCTGCGACGCCGGAGGATGCGAAGGGCCTCCTGATCAGCGCGATCGAGGACCCGAACCCCGTCCTCTACTTCGAGCACAAGCATCTCTACCGCCGGATCAAGGCGGATGTCCCGGAGGAGCGGTACACCACGCCGTTCGGCAAGGCTCGGGTCCACCGCGAGGGAGACGACGTCACCGTTGTGACCTGGGGCGCGATGGTCTACACCGCCGGCGAGGCGGCGCAGCAGCTCGAGGGCGACGGGGTCTCGGTGGAGATACTCGACCTGCGCACCCTGATCCCGTGGGACCGGGAGGCGGTGCTCACGAGCGCGGAGAAGACTTCCAAGGTGCTCGTGCTCCACGAGGACACGCGTACCGGCGGCTTCGGCGCCGAGATCGCGGCGACGATTGCCGAGGAGGGCTTCGAGAACCTCGACGCGCCGGTGATGCGGATCGCGGCACCAGACGCGCCCGTGCCGTTCTCGCCGCCGCTGGAAAAGGCGTTCATCCCCCAGGTCGAGAACGTGGCCGCAGGACTGCGAGAGCTGGCCGAGTACTAGCGCGCTATGTCCACTCCCACCGCCGTCGACGTCGTGATGCCCCAGATGGGCGTGTCCGTCTCCGAGGGGACGATCACGAAGTGGCTCAAGCAGGAGGGCGAGGAGATTCAGGCCGACGAGGCGCTGCTCGAGATCTCGACCGACAAGGTCGACACCGAAGTGCCGAGCCCGGGCACGGGCGTCGTCCAGCAGATCCTCGTCCAGGAAGGCGAGACGGTGGACGTCGGGACGCGGCTCGCCGTGATCGGCGCACCGGGCGCTGCCGAGGCCGAAGCGCCACCGGGCGAGGAGGAGGCGCCCCAGCAGGCCACGACGGAAGCGGCCGCCGAGGCGGCGACGGCCTCGAGCGCGGAGACACCTGCGCCCGCCGCGCCGGCCGAGCCGGCGCCCGAGCCGGAGCCAATGGCCATACCCACGCCGGCGGCACAGCAGGAGCCGACGGCCGCGCCCTCGGCGCAGCCGGAGCCGATGCCGGCGCCCGAGCCGGCGGCGCAGCCCGAGCCGATCGACGTCAGCGGGGACGGGAAGAGCTTCATCTCGCCGGTAGTGGCGCGGATCGCCTCCGAGCACAACGTCGACGTCTCGCAGGTTCCGGGCACCGGACGTGGTGGACGCGTCACGAAGAAGGACATCCTCGCCTTCGTCGAGGGCGGGGATCAGGCCGCCGCGGCGCCTGCCGCACCTCCTGCCCCTGAGCCCGAGGCGCCTGCAGCACCCGAGCCCGAACCTGCGCCCGAGCCCGCCCCTGCTGCCGCCGCACCGCCGCCGCCGCCGCCGGCACCCGCACCCCCACCCGCACCGGCACCTGCACCCCAGCCACAGGTAGCCGCCGGCGCAGGCGAGAGCGAGGAGCCGATGTCGGCGATGCGCAAGGGGATCGCGGAGCACATGCGCCGGTCGCTCGACACCTCCGCTCATGTGACGAGCGCGATCGAGGTCGACATGTCGAAGGTGGTGGCACTCCGCGAGAAGCTGAAGCCGGAGTTCCAGCAGAGCTACAGCGTGAACCCCACGTACCTGATCTTCGTCGCGCGCGCCGTTGTGGACACGCTCGACGATTATCCGTGGATCAACGGCGAGATCCGCGGCGACAAGATCGTCACGCGCAACTACGTCAACCTCGGCTTCGCGGTGGAGTTCGCCGACGGCAAGGGGCTGATCGTCCCCGTCGTCAAGAACGCCGAGGGCCTGAATCTGCTCGGCATGGCCAGGTTCGTCACCGATGTCGCCGAGCGCGCGAGGAACAAGCAGCTGACGCCCGACGAGGTCCAGGGCGGCACGTTCACGATTACGAACCCGGGCGGGTACGGCACCTTCCACGGCACGCCGGTCATCAGCCAGCCGCAGGCCGCGATCCTCGGCACGTACGCGGTTGTCAAGCGCCCCTGGGTGATTCAGGACGACCAGGGCAAGGACGTACTAGCGATCCGTCCGATCATGAACCTGACGCTCACATACGACCATCGCCTCGTCGACGGCGCGCTCGCAGGCCGCTTCCTCCGCGACCTGAAGCAGAAGCTCGAGACCTGGGACGAAGCGGCCTATTAGGCCCCTAGTCTGGGACGAGCCGGGATGGCTCGAGCAGGCGACGGCGTGGATCGACGGGCACGTCGAGCGCATGGGCAACGTCGAGCTGATGCTGGCGCGCCCATGGTCGGCGATCGTGCGCGTGCCGACGCCGGAGGGGGACGCCTGGTTCAAGGAGAACGCGCCGGCCAGCGCCTATGAGCCCGCGCTGACGACCCTCCTCGCAGATATTCGGCCTGAGGCCCTGCCGGAGACGATCGCGTGGGAGGGGCCGCGGATCCTCACGAAGGATGTCGGTCCGCGACTCCGCAACGTGCTCGACGCGGGACAGGCCGAGCCCTCTTGGGAAAAGATCCTGCCGCTCTACGGCGAGCTGCAGATCGAGTTCATGCAGGTCGTGGACGAAGCCCTTGCGCTCGGCACGCCCGACGACCGGCCGGAGCTCCTCCCCGACCGCTATGCGCACCTCGGCGGCCCACACCTAGATGACGTCAGCGTGGCCGCCGATCGCCTCGCAGGCTCGCTGCCGCTCACCGTCGCGCACATGGAAGCGCACGACGGGAACATCTTCGTCCGCGACGGACGGCCGGTCCTGATCGACTGGGCCGAGGCGGTGGTGACGCATCCATTCGTCGGGCCGCTGCTTGCCCTGCGCTCAGCAACCGACCGCGCGGGGTACGAGCCGGGGTCGCCGGCGGTCGAGCGCCTTCGCGACCTCTACCTCGAGCCGTTCACGCGCTTCGCCCCGCTGCCGCAGCTCCGCGACCTGTTCGCCGACGGATACCTCCTCTTCCCGGTCTCGCGGGCGGACGTCTGGCTGCGGACGCTCGAGGGCGCGCGGGTGCCGTCCGAGTACGGCGATCGGGTCGGGGCCTGGCTCGAGATCCTCGGCGAACTTGTCGAAGGGACGACGTTGCTCGGCGGCGCCTAACACGTATAGGTTCTCGATCCCGATGCGGCGTTCACTCCTCCTCATCGTGCTCAGCGTCCTCTGCGCGCCCGCGTTGGCCGCATGCGGCGGCGGCGAGAGCGAAGCCGAACGAGAAGCCGAGGAGGCGCGCAGCGAGGCCTTCGCGCCGATCTGCGAGATGAGCGACGTGATCGCCGACACGGGCCTGCCGGCGGACTTCCCCGTCCCGGGGGACGTCACTTTCGTCAAGGCCGAGAAGGCCGGGCCGTCGGTGGTCGTCGAAGGTTGGGCCGCCGAAGACCTCGAGAAGCTCTACGACGAGTGGCACGAGCGCTTCGAGGAGAGCGACTACGAGATCACCTTCGACGAGCAGGAGGAGCACGACGCCGAGATCTCGTTCGAGGGCGGCGGCCGCAGCGGCCAGGTGAAGCTCGCCGCGGAATGCGGCGACAGCGGCAAGACATACGCCCGCGTCACCGCCCGTCCCACCGGCTAGCCTCACGGCAATGTCCATGCGCGGAAGCTGCTGGTGCGGCGGCGTGCGGTTCGTGGTCGCCGAGCCCTTCATCAGCGCCTCGTTCTGCCACTGCACCTCGTGCAAGCGGATCTCGGGCGGTGTCGGCACGGCGAACGGCCGCGCTCGCTCGGAGTGGATCGACATCATCGCGGGCCGCGAGCTCCTGACGACGTACCAGCCGGACGAGGGCAGCGCCAAGACGTTCTGCTCCCGCTGCGGTTCGAACCTCTTCGGCGGCGGCTGGCCGGACTCGGAGGAGTCGAGCGTTCGCCTGAGCTCGATCGACGAGGGACTCGAGCAGAAGCCCGAGTGGCACAGCTACGTCCGATCGGTCGCTCCGTGGGAGACGCTGCCGGACGACGGACTGCCGCGCTACGAGGTGACGCGCGCGTGAGACCCGCGTACCTCGTCGACCTCGGCGTCGTCCCGTACCTGGAGGCGTGGGACCTGCAGCGCTCGCTTGCACGGCAAGTCGGGGCCGGCGAGCTCCCGGACACGGTGATGCTGCTCGAACACCCGCCGGTGGTCACCCTCGGCCGACGCGCGCAGCAGACGGAGCTGCACGTCCCGGAGGGCGCAGCCGTCGAGGTCGTCGAGACGGATCGCGGCGGCAAGTCCACCTACCACGCCCCCGGGCAACTCGTCTGCTACCCGATCTTCGACCTCACTCGCCACGGCGAGGACGTGAAGCGCTACTGCCGCGACCTCGAGGAAGCGCTGATCCGCACCGTGGCGGCCGTCGGGGTCGGGGCGACGCGGCTCGACGGCCTCACAGGGATCTGGCTGGAACACCCGCCGCGCAAGATCGCCTCGATCGGCGTCCACATCGCCAAGTGGGTCACGACTCACGGCTACGCGCTGAACGTCGACCTCGACCCGTCGCCCTTCACAGACTGGATCACGGCCTGCGGGCTCGAGGACACGACGTTCACGACGATCGCCCGCGAGCTCGGCCGCCCCGTCGCGGTCGAGGAGGTCAAGCCGCATGCGGCGCGTGCCGTCGAGCAGATCTTCGATCTCCGCTTCGAGGAGCTACGGCAGCCAGCCGCCGTAGGCGACTCGGCGGGAAGGCGGGAGGTCGGCGTAGGCCTCAGCGGGCTTGGTCGTCTCCTCGGCAACTGAGACGCCGAGCTCAGCTGCGACCTCGGAGACCGGATAGACGATCCCCTTCCGGCGCAGGCCCCGCGCGCCGACCGCCAGCACCACCGCCGGGCCGTCGCCCGCTCCGACGATCATGTGGTTCGTCTCCGGCGGACAGTGGACGAAGTCCCAAGCACGTAGCTCGCACACCTCCTCCTCGACGACGAGCCGGCACTCCCCCGCCACCACGAGGAAGTCCTCCTGCGCATGCTCGCGGTGGTAGCGCCCGAGGCTCTCACCAGGCTCGAGCACGCTGATGTTGATGCCGAGCTGCCGAAAGGGCCGTTTCCCCTCGAAGTCACACCAGCGGCCGAGCCCCGTGCGTTCGCGCCATCTGGCCTCCTTCGCGTTGACGACGAACCAGCCGTCGACGTCGGCCACCAAGCCAAACCGGGTCTCTCGGAGGGGCGCCTCCCGCACGGGCGCAACTCTACGGTCCCCGTGGCAAGGACGAAGTTCACTCGCATGGGTGATCAGGAAGCCGAAATGGCACTCGAACGGGTGATGCAGGCAGGAGGAGGTTTTCGATACTCAGAGGAGCGACGCCTGCCCCGTTCTCGCCTCCGGCGCTTGGCCTCGCGTTTCGGCGTTCGCAATGTCCAGTGTTAAGGGGAGCCTCGAGATTGACTTGGTCGCGCGCAGCGGCGGCAAGGAGTCGCATCCGGAAAAACAGAGCGCATCCGTAGACTTCGCGGCGTGAAGTCGCTCCCCGTCGCGGATCGCCCACGGCGGCCGCCCTGGATGAAGGTTCGCGCGCCGAGTCCGGACTCGCAGTACTTCGATGTCCGCAACCTCATCCACGGCGCCAGCCTCCACACCGTCTGCGAGGAGGCGCGCTGCCCGAACATTGCCGAGTGCTGGGGGCGCGGCACGGCGACGTTCCAGATCCTCGGCGACACTTGCACCCGCGCCTGCCGCTACTGCTACGTGCATTCCGGCCGGCCGGAGCACCCGCCGGACCCGCTCGAGCCGCTCCGCCTGGCACACACGGCTGCGCAGATGTCGCTCGAGCACGTCGTCGTCACCTCTGTCGACCGTGACGATCTTCCCGACCGCGGCGCCGGCCACTTCGCGGCGACGATCCGCGCGCTGAAGCGCAAGGCGCCGCTGGCGAGCGTCGAGGTGCTGACGCCCGACTTCCTCGGCGTCGAGGAGGAGGCGCTGCGCATCGTGCTCGCGGAGCGTCCGGAGGTGTTCAACCACAACATCGAGACTGTCCGCCGGCTCCATCGGCGCATGCGCGGAGCGAAGGCGTCGTACGAGAAGGCGCTCTGGCTGCTCCAGCGCGCCAAGGAGCTCGCGGACTACGCCGTGCTGACGAAGTCGGGGATCATCGTCGGGCTCGGGGAGACGAACGAGGAGGTCGTCGAGACGATGCGCGATCTGCGTGCGCACGGCGTCGACGTCGTCACGATCGGCCAATACCTACAGCCGTCGGCGAAGCATGCGACGATCGACCGCTGGGTGCACCCGGACGAGTTCCGCTGGTTCCGCGAGCAGGGCGAGGCGATCGGCTTCGGCTCCGTCTTCGCCGGCCCGCTGGTGCGCTCGAGCTACCGCGCCGACGAGCAGCGCCACGCGGCCGAGACCGGGCGGGGCGCTGTCGCGTATTAGCCAGCCAAGGGGCCGCCGAGGCGGCCCCTTGGGGCACGGGGAACGCGTCCCTAGCTGGCTGTTCCCGTGACGTCAGGTAGTTGTCCTGCTGGTTGAGCGGGATCACGGGCTGGTCCGCCTCGTTCAGGAAGCCGCCTAACAGAGGCACTTGAACGGCGCGACGAGGAGCCGGCGCTCTTAGCCCCAACAGACGAGGGGCCGCTCGGAGGCGGCCCCTCGAATCGTTCGGCTTCCGGGCTCTACGGCAGGTCGTAGACCCAGGCGCCGAAGCCATGGGTCGTGACGTACAGGACCCGCTGCTTCTGGTCGATCACCAGGTTCGGGATCGTCGTGGTCGGCAGTCCCTTCACCGCCGTCCAGCCGGTGTTCCGGCGGACCCGTCGGATCAGACCGAAGTCCGTGCCGGCGTAAAGGACGCCCTTCCGCTCATCGACTTCGATTGTCCCGACGGGGACGTCGCCGATCGCGTGCGGGCCGGTCCCGTCGATGTTCGTGAACGTCGCCACGTTCGTCGCCGGGTTGAACCGGACCTCGAAGACATGGCCCGGGGTCGCCGGCGTCACGTGGTTGTACCCGCTGTACGTGATGTACGCGTGGTACGGGTTGGACGGGTCGACGTAGATGTCCGAGGGATACCGCGGTGGATCGACCTCAGAGGTCTGGTCGATCCGCTTCCAGACGATCGAGGCCGGATTGGCTGCCATCGCGTTCGTGGTGATGAAGATTCGGCCTCCGCTGGTCGCCGCCCAGACGACATTGCTGTCGGACGGTGACGGCGCGTCCATCGAGACGTGGCCGCCGGAGCGATCGTCGCCGAACGGGAACGGGCCGGTGCACGGCGTGTTCCAGGGCCCGCCCGGCGTCGATGGACAGAGGGCGAGCGGCCCGAGCGTCAGCCGTCCGGCGTTGCCCGGATCGCCCATGGCCTTCCAGTCGTCACAGACGTCGATCGGCCGCTCGTAGGTTCCGTTCTCGTTGATGTCGCCGTCGCCGAACCAGAGGTTGCAGTGCTGCTTGACCTTCGCGTAGGCGAAGTTCGGGTTCACACCGCCGTTCGTCGACCGGAACATGTGCTCGTTCCCGGTGAACATCAGCTTGCTCACCTTCGGGTGGAACACCGTCGGGACGATGAACGCCGCGGCCTCGCGGAAGTAGTCGAACGGGGCCGCGCCCCTGGTGCGGGTCGTGTCCGCGATCCAGAACGGCACCTCCTGGTTCCGCGGCTCGTCGAGGATCGCCAGCGAACCGCCCTGCCACGAGAGCGATGAGTAGTTCGCGTCCTTGGCGTCGAAGCCGTTGTACGCGCCGTCGGCCACGAACGTCTCGATCCACGTCTTCGAGCCAGGAACCCGCATCCACGAGCCGTTGTCCTGCGCTCCGCCGGCGAGCTCGCCGGGGCGGTTCGGGTTGTAGGTCACCTGGTAGAAGTGGAGCGTGTTGAGTCCCTTGTTGATGGACTGCAGCCGCTCCGGGATCCGCTTCGTCACGGCCAAACAGGTCGCCAGCGAGGGGGCGTGCGTCAAGTGGTGCACGGCGGTGCAGTCGCCCGAGTCGTCTACGAAGTTCCCGTTCGAGCGAATGATCCCGCCGTCACCCGTCTCGATGAACTGCTTCCAGTCGTTCGGATTCGTCACGATCGAGTGCTGGTCGGGATGTGCGCCGTGCGGCTGGATGTTGTCCGACGCGTCGTAGGTCATGTCGGTGAACGACGCGCCCGCGTCCGTCGAGAGCAGAATTGCCCGGCCGTTCGACGCACCCGCCTGCCAGGCTGGACTCCCGCCTGTCTGGTCGTAGTCGTTGTCGCCGAGCAGGTAGACGGTGTCGGGGTCGTGCGCCGATCCGTCGGCCTTCTTCGGCACATAGACGAAGTTGTCGTAGTTGCATTGCGGGTCGCAGTACCCGCTGTTCGTGATGTTCGTGAGCTCCGTGAATGCCGGCGCGCCCGTGCGGACGCTGTTGCTGCGGAAGAACTTGGCCGTCAGGGTGCCGCCGCCGCCTGCGCCCACGTACATCCGCGTGTCGCCGTTGGCCAGCTTCACGACGTCGAACTCGTCGCGCTCCACCCCGGCCCCCGTCGAAGCGTCGATGGGCGGTGCCAGCGGCGCGAAGATCTGCGTCCACGTGCCGGGAGCACCGTTCGCGTTCGAGCGCCAGATGCCCTTCGCGTAGAAGGATGCGTACACCGTGTTCGGATCCACCGGATCGAACGCAATCCGGCGAGCACCGCGCGGCGAGCATGCCGTCAGCCCGTTGAACACCTGGTTCGGCGTCGACGCCGTGCAGTTCGTCGCGTTGCCCTGGTTGACGAGCTCGAACGTCTCGCCGCCGTCGGTCGAGCGCCAGAGGCCGAAGTGCGGCGCCCCTGGGATGTTCGCGCCGCGGTCGACGCCGGTGCAGCACGTGCTGCTGATGCCGCGGGAGCCGTGTGCGCCGGTGGCGACGAAGATCGTGTCCGAGTCGCCGGGCTTCACCTGGATCGAACCGATGCCGCGACCGCTGAAGTACTGAGCGCCGATCGGCCCGCGCCAGTGCTCGCCGCCGTCCTTCGACTTGTACATGCCGACGCCGGCGATGCACCCGCTGCGGCAGGTGTTGGGCTCACCCGTTCCGGCGTAGATGATGCTGCTCGCGCGATCGTTCGGGTCGAGCTCCAGCGCCGCCGTGTTGTTGTGCCCGAATTCCTCCGAGAGGTACTCCCACGTCGGCTGCGCGGCGAGCACGTTTTCCGTCCGCCAGATGCCGCCGCCCGCGTTGGCGATCCAGTAGCGGCACTTGTTGGCGCCGCAGTTCGGATCGATCACGCTGAACGCCGTCCGGCCGGACGCCACGTACTCGTTCGGAACGTAGACGTACCGGTTGCGGAACTGGTTGAGCGGGTAGACCGCGTTGTTCGGCCCGAGGTTCGTCCAGTGGCCGTTTTCGTCGAGGCCTCCGTGCCCGCGCCCGTGCCCATGGCCGCGCGACTTGAGCTCCTTCCAGTCGGCCCGGCTGCCGGAGATGGCCGCGAGCGGAATGTCCGTGCCCGGAGCGGCGTGCATGTACCACTCCTGCGCGCCGTCGCCGCTCTCCCCGGAGACGCTCTCACCGGCCTCGTACTGCGTCTCGCCGGGCGAGAACCTCGCCGAAGAGGCGAGCTTCTGCTTCATCACAGCCGACATCGCGCCGCTCTCGGCGGCCGAGCCGGATTGTGCCGGTTGAGCCGTGCTGGTCGATGAGCCGCTCATCAGCATGGCGGCGACGACCGCCACCGCGATGAGCCCTGCAGCAGCCCCGGCGCGGACGACGAGCCCCCGCGGCCGGAGCTGGCGATTCCTGTTCGATGACATGCGCGTCCTCCTCAAAGTCGGTCGCACTCGCAGACGCGCGAGCACGCCTGCGTCCTGGGCGACACTTCGCTCCAGCCGATGAACAAGCTCGGCGTTGAGGCTCCGGCCCGACCGATCGGCCGCGGCTTTGAGCTGCTCGCGGAGGCTCTCAGGCATCCGGAGCAGGAAGCGATAAATCTCCCCTCCCACGAAGCCGGGGGATAATGCACGATCTAGGGCCTGATATCAAGTCTTCGAGATCAGTTCCCACGGCTGATATCAGGCGCCTTCGGCTTACGCTCACGCGATGGACCTAGCCCTGCAAGTGGTCGTGACCGGACTGGCGGCCGGAGGCGTCTACGGCCTCGTCGCCATCGGGCACGCGCTCGTCTTTCGTCTGACGGGGACGGTGTACCTCGCGCTCGGCGACCTCATCGGCCTGGGCGTGTTCACGACGCTGCTGGTGGCTGCCGGAACGGGGCCGATTACCCAGACGAGCGTGTCGACCAGCCGCTACGTGGTCGCGCTTGCCGTCGGCGTGCTCGTCTGCATCGTCGTGGGCGCCGGTGGCTACGCCCTCGTCGTCCAGCCGTTCCTGGAAAAACGGTCGACGCTCGGCTGGGTCGGCGCGACGCTTGCGCTCGCGTTCGCGATCCATGCCGTGATCGAGTCGATCTTCCCGCGCTCGGCGTACGTGTTCCCCGACCCGATCCCGTTCCGGCGGATCGGCGAGGCCGGGTTCGTGACGGTCGGAGGAGCGTCGTTTCCCGTGCGCGCGCTGTACGTCGCGGCCGTCGCATTCGCCCTCGCCGGTGTAGTCGCCTGGGCCATCGACCGGACGAGGATGGGCCGGGGGCTGCAGGCGATCGCAGCTGATCCCGAAGGAGCGCTCGTCGTCGGTGTCCCGCTCGCCCGCCTCGTCCCCCTCGCCTTCGGCCTCGCTGGCGCGGTCGCCGCGCTGGCAGCCGTCACCGCGGCCCCGGGTGCACCGGTTTCGGCCGACACGGGGACGCTGCTCGGCGTCAAGGGGCTCGCCGCGGCGCTAGCCGTTCGTTTCGGGCCGCCCCTCTACGCCTTCGCCGCGGGCGCTCTCCTCGGGTTGGCCGAAGCCGCGATCGCGAACGTCCATCTCGGCGGGCTCGAGCTGGGTCCGGCGTACAGCCAGGTCATTCCGCTCGCCGCCGTCCTCGTGCTGCTCGCCGTCTGGCCTCCGGCCGAGGCGCTCGAGGAGATCGAGTGAGCGCGTTCGCGACGACCGGCGGCGCCGTCCGCGACGCGGTCCACGACATGAGGCGATCGTGGACGGCCACGACATGGCTCGCCGTCGGCGGCGTCACCCTGGCGGCGCTGGTTCCGGTCGTGCTGCCCGGCTCCGTCCGCCTCGACGGCCTCGCGGAGACCGGCTACCTCGCACTGGCTGCGGTCGGGCTCGGGTTCGCGGTGGGGATCGGGGGAATGCCGTCGATCGCGCAGGGCGCGTTCGTCGGCGTCGGTGCGATCTGCGCGGCTCACCTCATCGGCTCCGGCTGGGCGGGGCCACTGGCAGCGCTCGTCGGCGCGGCGGCCGCAGCTCTGGGTGGCATGGCGGTCGGCCTCGCCGTCGTCCGTTTCCGCGCGGTCTACGTCGCCGCCGCCACGTGGATCGCGACGTGGCTGTTCGCGCTCGCGCTCGAGGCGTTCCCGACGCTCTCGGGTGGGTCTCGCGGCCTCGTCGTCCCGCCGCGTTGGTCGCCGACCGTCCATTACGAGCTCGCCCTAGCCCTGGTCGTGGTCGCGATGCTCGCGCACGGAGCGCTCGCGCACAGCTCCTTCGGACTAACGCTGCGAGCGGCGGCGCAGCGGCCGGCGGCGGCCGCGGCCCTCGGCGCGCGTGCCGCACGCCTGCGGCTGCAGGCCTTCGCCGGAGCTGCCGCCGTGGGCGGGCTCGCGGGCGGGTTCGCGGTTCAGCTGGTCGGCGTGGCGGACCCGAGTGCATACGGGCCCTCACTCTCGTTCCGACTCCTCGTCGCCGTGCTCGTCGGCGGCGCCGCGACAGCCCTCGGGCCGACCGGCGGCGTCGTCGCCCTCGGCGCGATCTCACTGGTTGCCGACGTGTTCGGGCGGGTGAGCGGAAGCGAGACCGCGCGCTTCGGGCCGATGCTGGCAGCGCTCCTCCTTCTGGGCGTCTTGGCCTTTGGCGGTGAGGGGATTGTCGCGGCGATCACCCGGCGAATCCCGTCGCGCGCCAGGAGCAGCGAGACCGCCGCAGCGGCGGCATCGCCGGCGCGCGGCTCGGTCGAGGCGCGAGGCCTTGCGAAGCGATTCGGCGGAGTCGTCGCGCTCGACTCGTTCGAGCTCGACGTTCCGCCCGGCCGCATCGTGGCATTGATCGGCCCGAACGGCTCCGGGAAGACGACGGCTCTCCGGCTCCTCGCGGGCACTCTTCGTCCGGATGCCGGCGCGGTCCGGCTGGACGGAGCCGACGTGACGACCGAGCCGACGACGCGGCGCGTCCAGCGCGGCCTCGTCCGGACGATCCAGTCGAATGCGGTCTTCCCGGACCTGACCGCGCTCGAGAACGCCATCGTCGGCGCCTCCCTCCGGCGGCGCTACGGCGGTGCGGTCCGTGCGTTGCTCGCGACGCCCAAGGCCCGCCGAGAAGCCCGAGCGGTGCGAGCCGGTGCTCTCGACGTGCTGCGAACTGTGGGCCTCTCCCACCGCGTGTACCACGTTGCGGAATCGCTCACCGTTACGGAGCAACGACTGCTGATGGTCGCGTCCGCACTGGCAACCGGGCCACGCGTGCTACTCCTCGACGAGCCGTCCGCGGGCTCCGCGGCGTCGGACCTCGCCCGGCTGGTCGACGTTCTGGAGACGCTGAGGGAGAACGGCCTCGCGGTGCTCGTCGTCGAGCACAACCTCCGCCTCGTCCGCACCGTCGCCGAAGAGGTCGTCGTACTCGACGCCGGCAGGCGGTTGGCGGCCGGCAGCCCCGACGAGATCGCCTCCGACTCGGCTGTGCGCTCTGCCTACCTCGGTCGCCGCGGGCGCAGGTAGATTCGCCCTCCTGCGCGGGCCGCTCGCACTCCTACTCGCCCTGATGTTTCTCGCCGCCGGCTGCGGCGGTGACGATTCCGGCTCCGCTCACACGCTCACGATCGCCGTGAACGCGCCGTTCTCGAAGACGCCATACGTCGGCGAGACGATCGCGCGGGGAGTCGAGCTCGGTATCGCCGTTGCGGGGCCGATCGACACGAAGGACGGAACCGTCGAGCTCCGCGTGAAGCGCCTCGACAACGCGCTCTCGCCACGACAGGCGATTGCGAACGTCCGTCGGGCGGTCGCAGACGAGGCGGTGGCGATCGTCGACGAGGGCACCGGCGTGGACGGGTCCTGGCGGATCGCCGGCGACGCGCAAATCCCGATCTGCATCACCTATCAGGGCGGGATGGGCCTCGTCGACGTCGAGCAGCGGCCGAACGTCTTCCGGATCGCGCCGACTGACCGCGGGATCGCGTTCCGCCTCGCGGAGTACCTGATCCCGAAGGGCCTGCGCGTTGCGATCCTCACAGACGACAGCTCGTACGGCGACGAGGGCCGCGCCGCACTCGAGCAGTCGTTTGGGTCGAATCCGGAGGCCGTCGCGATCAAGCTGCGCCTTCCGGCAGACGCCCCCGACCTCGCGCCGCAGGTCCTGCGCGCCCGACGCGCAGGCGCGACGGCGCTGCTCGTCTGGGCGCGACCGACGACGATCGCCAACGTGCTCACCGCAGCACGTAGCCGGAGGTGGAGCATCCCGATCTACACGCCGCCGAGCGGCGCCGACCCGCTCGTCCGGCAGCAGCTTGCCGACCAGCCGCGCTGGGTCGACGGTCTCACCTTCGCCTCCGGCCGGATGACGGCGGAGCTGGGTCCGCAAGCGTGGCAGTCCTTCGAGTCGCTGTTCGTAAGCCGCTACGGCCCCGACGCGATCGGCGTCAAGACGTCAGAAGGACTCGAGGTCGTGCAGCCGCCGGAATACGCCATGTACGCGTATGACTTCGTGTCGGTGCTCGCCGAGGGACTGCGCCAGGCCGGCACCGAGGATCGTGAAGCGCTGCTCGCCGCCCTCAACGAGGTCACTGTTGGGGGCGCGAATGGCGACGAGCGCGGGTTCAACCTCCACAACCACGAGGGAGTGGTCGATGACGACGTCTACTTCGCGCGCTTCGAGGACATGACGTTCGCCCCGGTGAAGGACGATCCGCTGTCGTCGACGCTGCCGGCGATCAAGCAGACGCGGTAGGGCGTGCGGGGCGCAGTCGTCGTCGTCGTCGCGCTCTGGAGCGCAGGAGCGGCCGCCGCGACCACGGTCCTGCTCCCGTCGCCGACGCAGCGGCTTAGCTCACAGCCGCCGCTCGGCGCGGGCGCAGTGGTGGGGACGGCTCGGCTTCCGAGGTCGGCACAGGCGGACAGCAGGCAACAGGTGCTCGTCGACGTAGCGGACGCGGGGACCGTGATCCGCCTCCGCGTGCGCCAGTGGTTGACGCTGAACGGCATCGGCGACTACTTCTTCCAGATCCCGGCCCCGGTACGCGACGTCCGCGCCCTGCGCGAGTCGCAAGGCGAGCCCGGCCTCCGCCGCAACTCGATCCTCTGGCAGGGATTCTCCCCGGGCCGCCGGGTCCTGGTCGCCGAGCTCGAGCTCGACCCGAAAGCCGCGGCCCCTGCACTCCCGCTCCGCCTCGAGCGGCGGGAGAACGGCATCACGCTGCGCAACACGACCACGACCGAAGCAGTGGGCTTCGTCGCGAGCGCCCGACGCTCATCCGTGCTTCGCGCTCTGGCGCGCATCCGCGACCAGCCGGCGAGTGCGCCCGCCGTGGAGATCGCGGGACCGACGAAGCGCCGACGACTGCGCATCGAGGCGCCGCTGCGGATTCGAGGGACGGTCGAGGACCGCGGCCGCGTCGTCCGGCGGATTCGCCTCGTGCTCGGCGGCGCGAGACGATCGGAAGCCAGGATCCCGGTCTCGGCCGGGGCGGACGTGACGCTCACCGCCGAGCCCGTGCCGCTGCTCTCCGACCTGACGCGTGCGTCCCCCGATGCATCAGGCGAAGAGCTGCTGCTCCAGGCGGAGCAGGCCCTCTTTCGCCTTGCGCGCGTGAGCCAGTACCGCTCGTTCCTCGGCTCCCCGGCGCCGGGAAAAGCGGATGCCGTCTACCGGTTCCGAACCGTCGCCGCCACGGCCGCACGGCCGGTCCCGCCAAGCGACCGCGGCGACGATGTCGTACTGGTCGTCGCCCTCGCCGCGGGCGGGCTGCTCGCCGTCGCCGGGGCTCTCGTGCTCTGGGCTCACCTCTGAGGATTGACGACGATGTTCCGCGGACAGTCGCGATTGCAACACATAAACCGAGGAACGCTTAGCCCGCAGCGTGCGCGATCCGGCGCTGCTGCTTCCGCGCCAGCTCGAGCACGTCGGAGAGCGCCAGCTTACGCTCGAACCCGTTCACGGTGAGGGACGCCACGGCGTTGTCGTCCCGCCAGACCACTTGGTAGTTCCGCACCGGCGTAAGCGCGCTCTCCTGCACGAACGTCGCGGCGAACGACTCGTCGCCGAGACCGGGCTCGTCGATGGGCTTCCACCCGAACTCACTGTCGCCGAGGTCGGCGCGCGCCGCGCCGAGGTCGTCTTCCGCGCCGCCGACGTCCTTGAAGACATCGGCTCGGGATTCGATCACGATAGGTCCCGGAGTCTTCGACGTCCCCGAGCGCCGATAGTGCGCCTTCCAGCCGTTGATGCGCCCCCACCGGCTCGGGTCCGCTCGCCGGCCCCCGGGCGAATCGATCCCGATCTGTCGTCCCTCGTCGAAGCGGACGAACGCCTGCGGCAGGTCTTCCGGCTGAAGCACGAGCTTCGCGAGCTCGTTCGGCGCGATCGAAGCGTCGTCGCCGCCGACGCTGCAGCCGACGAGTAGGAGGACGACAAGCAGTGCGGCGCGGCGCACGGGCGAGAGCCTAGACGCGACGATGCTCGTAATACGAAGGGCCGCCTTGCGGCGGCCCTTCGCTCACTTCGGTCTTGCTGTGCAGCCCTACCTGTTGATCCGGATCGGGACCTGCAGGGCGCTAGGCGCCACCGAAGGCCCGAGGTGAAGCTCGCCGAAGTACGACTGGCCGGCAACCATCGACGGCTTGTTGTACTTGACATGGAGCGTCACGCTCTGACCGGCTGCGACCGGACCGGCCGGGATGCCCTCGACGACGAGGTCGTTGCCCTGCACCGGGAAGATCGTCAGCGGCGCCTGGTTCGTGGAGGCGTCACCGGAGATCGCCCAGCCCAGCAGCCAGACCTGGTAATTGCCGTCGACCGGACGCACGGCCGTGATGTGCTCGTCCGCGCCCGTGCTGCCCGTCGACGAGCCGATGATCTCGCTGTTCGTGAAGGTGCCGTCGCCGTTGGCGTCCCGCACCAGGAACATGTCGATGTCATCGTCGCCGGGCGTGTCCAGGTCGATCGTCAGCCGAGCCGCATTGGCGAGCGTGATGTTCTTCTTCACCGTCGCCGAGCTCGGGTTGTTCGGGTCGTCCTGCACCACGGTCTCGGTGGACGACGTCGGCTGACTCAGGCCGAACGCCTTCGCGGACATCCCCGGTAGCGCGAGTGTCGACTCGAACGTGACGTCGAACTCGCCGACGCCCGTCGTCGTGCTCTGCGTGACGGAGGTCGGGTTCACGACCGCCGAACCGATGGTCGTCTCGAACGGCACGTCGAACTTGCCGCCGTGGAAGCCGACACCGTGGAGTGCCGCAGCGTGCAGCCCCTCCTGCGCCGCGCCGGCGACGAAGTCCTCAGGCCCGCCCGTAGCCGTGTTGAACACCCAGACGCCCGAGCCTGCATGCGTGTTCGGGCTCTTGCCGACGACGTCCATCGAGTACGGAGCTCCGAAGACGTCGCCGTTGTTGCAGCACCACTCGTAGTGCGTCGGCGCCCTGCCCATGAGCAGGGTGTCGAGATCCGTGTAGGGCGCCGGATCGTCCCACTTCGTGTTCGCGAGCACGAGCGACCCGGCGGGCGGCGTGCGCGGAACGTCGAAGTAGAAGAACCGCCAGTCGCCGGACTCGGCCCTCCACGTCCAGTCGTTGGCTCCGAAGATCGAGCCGTTGTTGTACATGCGGTTCGACTGGCGTCGAGCGACGTCACTACCTCCGAACCGGAGGCTGCCCTCGAGCTCGTTCGTGGCCGCGTTCTGTCCCATCTCGGCCGCAACCGTGAGGGCGACTGGGACGACGATCGTCTGCCGATCCTTGCCGCCGTGGTGCTTGTAGCCCGAGCGCTCCGTGAGCACGATGGCGCCGTCGTACATGCCGTACGGCGTTCCCTTGGGGACGCTCATCGTGGCGTTGAAGGCACCACTGGAGATCTGGCTCGTCGTCAGCCAGCGCCAGTCCTTGTTCTCGTAGAACTCGATCGAGATCGAGAAGTTCGTCTGCGACGGCGCCTTGCTGCGGTCGCTGTGCTGCAGACCGAGGAGCAGGCCGTCGTCCATCCGCTCCCTTGGATTCCGGACGAACGACTGGAGTGCCTGCGAGCCCGCCCGGTGGTACATGAACCGGATGTACTCGCCCTTGTCGATCTCCGTCCCCGGCGTCGAGAAGTCGATGTCGAGGTTGTGATCGATGTTGGAGCTGGTCGTCTTCTGGATGTGGTCGGCCGCGCCGTCGTGGTCACGGTCGCTCCACAGGTTGTGGTCGTGGTTGACGTCCGTCCAGTTGTAGGTGAGCAGACGCCAGGCCTGATCCTCGTCATAGTCGACGTCCCCGTCGAACTGCGACCGCGGGTAGTTGGCCCGGACGACCATCAGGTCGGCCTGAGGGTGCTTCTTGACGAGCTTCGTCAAGTCGATCAGGTAGTCCGGCGCGTTGAAGTTGTACTCGCTCTCCTTCGCCATCAGGGCCGAGGTGTACGAGAAGCGCACCGTGTCCGTCTTCCGGAGGAGCCGGTCGCTGACGCGGTACCGGCCCGTCCCGGCGACCTGGAAGGTCTTGCTCGCGCTCTCGCCCGGCTTGAGGGAGTGCACGAACGCGGGGTACTCGGTGCCGCGGTACGTGCCCGGCCTCCAGTCGTCCGGCGTCACCTTCACGCCAGCGGTCCCCGCGGCGAGCTTCACGGCGCGGCCTGCGTCGAGCGAGCCTGAGCCCTGGATGTAGGACTCGTAGCCGAGGTCCTTCGCCGAGGACTTCAGGATCTCACGGACCGTGAGGTGGAAGTCCGAAGGCAGCGGGCTGCCCGGGTGCGCCGCACGGTACGCCTGGTACACGAGCGCCGCGGCGCCGCCGGCGACAGGCGTCGAGCGGCTGGTGCCGCCCCAGGTCGTCCACGCCTCGTTGCCGTTCAGGACGGTGTTGAGCGTGACGTCACCCGGTGAGAACGCACCGTCGGCGACGATGTCCGTGCCGACCGAGCCGTTCGCGCCCGGCCCGCGGTTGGACCAGACCATGACGTCGTTGTCCACGATCTGCCGCGCGTACTTGATGGAGTCCCAACCGGTGCCGCCGAACTGGGTGGAGGCGCCGACGCTGACCCCGTTGTACGGCGATGGTGAGGTGACCGTGCCGAAGCCCGGTGCGCCGTTGCCGGTCGAGCCGAACATGGTCGTGCGGCTGTCCTCGTGGGAGGCGGCCGCCTCCATCGAGCGCGAGTCGAACACGTCGTTGTCGGCTTCCGAGTCCCCGTACGAGTTCGAGCTGATGTCGACGGAGCGCGTCACGCCGCCGAGGTCTGCCTGACCCGCCGTCATGAACCACGCGAACGCCGTCGAGAACTCGTGCGAGAAGTAGATGTCGCCGTACGGGGCGAGCTTCGCGTCGGGCGCGCCGCCGATCACGGCGCCCGGGTACGTACCGCCGGGAACGTCCGCGAACTGCGGAGCCTTGCCGTTGATCACGCCCTGCCCGACGACGTTCGATGCCGTCTGCGTGCCATGACCGCCGATGGCCGGGTCGAAGTCACCCGTCCACGCCAGGATCTGCCCCGACGCCGCAAGCGTCGTGAAGAAGAAGTCCGGGCCGCCCGGAATGCGCGTGGCGCCGTCGGTGATGAAGTAGAGGAGACCGCCGGAGATGTCGGTGTAGCCGTCGCCGTTGATGTCGCGATACGACGCGGGCGAGGCCTTCGTGACGGGCTTCTCGTCGGCGAAGCTGTAGTCGTCGTCGAGATCGACATAGACGGTGTCGTAGACACCAGACGTGTTCGAGTCGACGACGAGGACGGCCGGCCGCTCCTTGTACAGGTCGAGCAGATGATCGTCGGGGTGGAAGCTCATCCGCGCCGTGCCGGACTTGCTCCACGCCTTCGGGTACGTGTACTCGTGCGTGACCGTGCCGCTGGGGGCCGGGAAGCTCAGCGGGTTCCGCGCCGGGCCCGTGCGGGTCGCGAACGTCGTGCGGCAGAGACCGGCCGCGTCATCCGCCGGCGTCGAAGCGGGGCAGCCCGCCTTCGACGAGGTAAGCGAGTACCAGTTCAGGCCCTGCTGCATGAAGTCGACGCCCACGCCCAGGCCGAACTGCAGGGCTGCGTAGGGGTCGAACGCCTTTGGCCAGCCGGCCCAGCCGGCTCGCGGCCCCGTCGCCGGGAGCTCGTCCGCGCGCCACGTCCGCCAGGTGCCGATCAGGTCGGGATGCCCGAAGTCGGTACCGCCGTCGAGGACGGCGACGGTCGAGCCGGTGCCCGTGTAGCCCGCCTTCCACGCACCCGTGAAGTTGTGCGTCTTGGCGTCGAGCAGGTTGAGCTTCTTCAGCGCCTCGAAGTTCGAGCCTTTTAGCGGCGGCGCCGCCGAGTAGGGAACCTCGCTCGCGCTCATCGCCTCGAGCGCCGCCTGCTGTTGCGCCCGCGTCGGCTGCTTGGCGAGCCGCGGCTCTGGAATGCCGGGCGGCCGCGCCGTCAGGCCGAGCTCAACGGGCCCGACCAGGCGAACGCCCTTCAGCCCGGCAAGTTTCGCGAGCTGCGCGGTTCGAACCGTGCCGATGACGAGCGTCCGGCCGCGAAAGCGTGCGACCCGTTCGCCGCGCAGGAGTTTGCGCGCCGCGCGCGGGGACCCCTTCATCATCATGAAGACCCGGGTGTTCAGGGTCTTCCCCGCCTTGTAGCGCTTCTGGAGCGCCGGATGAAGCTTCTTCAGCGCCCGATCCGACGCCGTCGTGACCTTGACCGCCGGCCGCACCGTCCGTGCTTTGTGCCCGCCGCCTCCTGCAGAGACGATGGTCGGCACGACGGCGAGCGTCAGCAGCCCGATCGCGACGGCGAACGCCCAGCCGCGCACTCGCACCTTGCCGAAACCACTCAACGTGAGCTCCCCCTCCCGTGTCGAAGGGGTCTCGACCACCCGGGTTCCAGCCGGGGCAGGAACGGATGATCCTACGTCTCGACCCCTCTATCTACGAAACGATTTTCGATGATGACAGGGAGCGTAGATCGTTGTCAACACCGGGCAAGCCTCGGCCTGCGTGGCGGAAGGGCCGCCTTGCGGCGGCCCTTCCATCCTGCGCGAACGGCATTGAGCTCAGTCGCGATGGCGGTTGCCCCGCTCGAGGCGGGCGTAGTAGATGTCTTCTTCCGGAGCCTTCTGCCGATCCAGTCGGTACGGCAGCGGCCTCGTGTCCGCCCACACGATGTGGACGTCCTTCTGATCGAAGTTGTGGTGCGAGACCTCGACCCACATGTAATCGCCGAGGAAGCCGGCCTGCACCGGATTGTTGGCCGGAAGCAGGTTCGGCATCGACGAAGTCGTGATCCGCTTGTAGTCGATGTCGGGATGCGCCGACCGCGGGTCTGTGATCGTCGCGAGTGTGATGTCGTTGCAGCCCGTCGACTCGCAGTTTCCGTAGTGGCGGTCGTAGAAGGCCACGAACACGGTGTTGCCGTCACCGGAGACGTCGTGCCACGGCTGCCACTGCGCGTTGTTGCCGAGCGCGTCGGTGACATTGACGCGAGGTGCCCACGTCGTCCCGCCGTTCTCGGAGTGCGAGTACCAGACCTCGTGGTCACAGGGTGACGTCGCCGGAGGCAACGGCCCGAGGCACGGAGCCTTGCCTTCGGTGTGGTCCGCCCACGTTGCGTAGAGCCGACCCCGCCTGTCGGCCGAGATCGACATCGAAGTGAACTCGGGCACCCGGTAGCCGTTCGGCGGCAGGCACTGCCGTCCAGGCGGACAGCCCTGAGGGTTCCCCGGCAGGCCGGTCGGATGCGTTCCGATCAGCGGACCGATCAGGAAGGGGCCTTCCCAGTCCGTCGGGAGGTCGCATTCCTTCGTCACCGGACATCGAACCATGAGGACCTGGTTGATCCCCGGGAGGGGTGTGTTGCCGTTCCCGAAGATCACGTAGATCGTCCCGTCGGGGCCGACCACAGGATGCGAGCCTTGATCCTGATCGCAGGCATTCGGGTTGTCGGGCGTACCGCTGGCGATCGTGCACAGCGTGCCCGCCGCCCCGCTGATGATCGTTGCCGGCGACCAGGTCGCCCCGCCGTCACGCGACTGGCTGAAGACGATCGGGCTGCGCCCGCCGGGGGGCGTGTTGTTGGTTTCGAAGCGCGTCCAGGTGACGTAGACGCGTCCCTTCTTTCGGCTGTCGGCCCGCGAGTCCGCGACCATCAGCTCCTTGTCGTGGAAGATGTTCGCGTCGTTGTCCGAGGCCGGGCCGGACAGCGGCGACGTGCTGTACTCCTGGAACGCGCCCGGCACCGTCGTGTGCCAGAACGCGCCGCCGTTGGGCCAGTTCGACTTCACCACGGGAATCGCACTTGCCGGCGACGCGATGTCGAAGAGCACACCGGTCGCGTAGGCATTCCCCAGGTGGTCGAACGTTGCCGCCGGGTCACTGCACGCGTCGGCGGTGTGGCCGTCGTTGAGGATGAACTGCCAGAAGGGCGGGGGCTGCGTGCCGACGCTGCCCCATGTGCGGCCCTTGTTGAACGAGAAGTCGTAGCCACAGTGGTTGAACCCGATCACCGAGTCGTTCTGGCCGGCGACGACGTTGTCGAAGTCGAGCGGGTTGACGCCCACCCACTCCTCCGCCTGCCGCCTGAGACCGCAGTCCTGATTCACCCTCGTGTTCCTGACCGAGCCGTGGAAGACGTTCGGACAGCCCTCGCTCGATCGTGAGATGTCGTAGGCGCCGCGACCGCCACCGCCGTGCGCATAGCGGGCGTTGAAGCGGTTCTTGGACTTCGCCAGGCGACGCTGGAACACGCCCATCCGGTCGAGCGCGGCGTTCACCGTGCTGCCCGAGACGCGAAGGAACGGGCTCCTCGGATTGACCTTGGCCTGGCCGAGTTCAACGGCCACGGCCTTTGCCAGGACCTTGTTCGCAGGCTGCCCCCTTCCGCCCGCGTCGCCTGCCGACAACAAGCCCACTACGGCAACGGACGCGATCAGAAGGAACCCCGCGACAAGGCCGCGGATCGCAAGTCTCAACGTCTCTCCTCCTCCTCAGAAGTGCGTAGCCATCCGTTCAGAAAGGCGCCTCTCCCATCACCTCCTCTGGCACGCGGACGGCGTCAAGCGCTCCGCAGTCGCGACTGCGCCGCCCTTGCTCTCCCCTGCGGCGGAGATCTTCGCCCCTCTATCCGCACGTTGCAAGCGTTACGAAGATATCCGAGCCGCCATGAAGGAAGCTCTATGTCAGCGGCGTTCAGCCGCCGGGCTGGAGCGCGCCGTTCG